>CAZWCU010000001.1:0-3514 GCA_964632715.1 uncultured Bifidobacterium sp.
TCCACCCTCGGCGTCGGGGTGATCGACGAGCTCAAGCGGGGGCCGTACCACCTCGCGTTCGTGCTCGGCATCATCACCGTCGGCGCACTGCTCGTCGCCGGCGCGGGGTTCCGGCGTTGGGCCGAGGAGCGGTCCATCCGCCACCTCGGCGCACGGATCATCTCGCTCGGGTTCACCGCCACCGCTGGCGTGCACCTCATCGGCACCTCCGCCGCCGGGTCGCTCTCGCTGTACCTGCCCGGCGGGCCCGACGAAGGGTTCATGTCGAAGGAAGGGCTGTTCGTCAGCTACACCCTGCTCGACTTCGGCATGATCCTGTCGTTCTGGGGCGTGCTCTTCGCCGCCATCGGCGTCGCCACGCTCTCGTTCGGCCGCCGGCGTGTGCTGCCGATGTGGATGGGCATCGTCAGCGTGCTGCTCGTGCTGCCTCCGATCGCGTTCGGCATCGGCATGGCACTGCCCGGATTCCCCGGTCTCGTGATGCCGATCTGGCTCGTCCTGATCAGCGGCGGCTTCCTCTTCAGCAGGACCGCCCGCGCGTGATCGAGCAACTATCGTCCCCGGCGATGACCATCCGAGTCGTGATTGCCGAGGACCACGCCCTGCTCCGGCAGGGTCTCGAGCGGCTGCTCTCCGCAGCCCCCGACATCGAGGTGGTCGGCAGTGCCGACCACCTCGACGCGCTCGATGCACTCATCGAAGCCCACGACCCCGACGTGGTGGTCACCGACATCCGCATGCCACCGACTGGCACCGACGAAGGCATCCGCGTGGCCGCTCGGCTGCGCACCGACCGGCCCGACTGCGGCGTGGTGGTGCTCAGCCAGCACGCCGAGGCCAGCTACGCACTGGCGCTTCTGGCGGAAGGCTCCGCCGGGCGCGCCTACCTGTTGAAGGAGCGTGTCGCCGACATGGACGAGCTGCTCACCGCCGTCCGCGAAGTCGCCGCCGGCGGCTCACGCATCGACCCGCAGGTGGTGGAGCAGCTCGTCGCCGGCAAGCGCAACGAAGGCGCCTCCGAGCTCGACCGCCTCACACCACGGGAGAGCGAAGTGCTCTCCGAGATGGCACAGGGCAAGAGCAACGCGGCCATCGCCGCCTCGCTGGTGCTGTCGGAACGAGCCGTCGAGAAGCACACCAACTCGATCTTCTGGAAGCTCGGCCTCTCCGAGGAACGCGACGTGAACCGCCGCGTGAAAGCAGTCCTGATGTCGCTGCACGGTCGATCGGGCTCGCCATGAACAGCGTGACCGTCCTCCTCGTCGACGACCAGGAGCGCTTCCGCGAGGTGGCCCGCACCGTCGTGCAACGCACCGCCGGACTCACGCTCGTCGGTGAAGCGGTCGACGGCCTCGACGCACTCGACCAGGCCCGCGACCTGCACCCGCAGCTCGTCCTGATGGACATCCACCTCCCCCGCCTCGACGGACTCGACGCCACCCGCCGCATCGTCGCCGAACTCCCCTCCACCGTCGTCATCCTGCTGTCGAGCTACGACCGCGACGACCTCCCGCCCGGCGCGATGGACACCGGTGCCCGCGCATACCTCCACAAGGAGGAACTGGCGCCCGCGGCACTCAGCGAGCTGTGGCGCCAGCACGGCGGATCACTCGGCGCGTAGCACCGTCGCCGGATGCTGGCGGGCGACTCGCCGGGCCGGCAGCAGCGCCAGCACCACAGCCAGCACGAGCCCGCCGGCCACCACCCACGCGATCGTCGCCGGCAGCGCGACGCCGGGCTCGATGCCCACGGAGTCGGCCAGCAGCGACCACACCAGTCGCGCCACCGCCCACCCCAACGGCAGCCCGAGCACCAGCCCGACCACCGCGGTCGCGACACCCATCGCCACCACCGCCAGCCCCGCCTGGCGCGGCGTCGACCCGAGCGCGCGCAGCACCGCCAGATCGCGAGCGCGATGGCGAGCCGTCACCGCGATGCCGTGCACCACGGCAAGGATCGCGAGCGTGGCGAGGAACCCACCGAGTACCTCCGGCAGCGCACCCAGCGCCGCCAGGTCCTGCACCTCGGCCGGCAACTCGCGCTGGAACAACTCGTACTGCGCACCCAACTCGCCCATCAACGCATCGACGTCCTCGCCCGGCGAAGCGCGCAGCAGCACCTCACGGAACACCGCATCGACCGAGGCCACACGCGCACCGTCGGGATCGAGCAGCACACCCGACCCGAGCGGCTCGCCCGACAGCGGCGGCCCCAGCCCGATGCCGACCACCTCGACCGGCCCCAGCCCCGCGACCTCGACGCTGTCGCCCACCTCCACCCCGAGCTGCTCGGCCGCCTTCGTGCCGACCGCGATCTCGCCGCTCCACTGCGGGCTGCGACCGTCGTGGTACACCCAGCCGGCGACACCGCGCTGCGCGTCGAACACGTACGCCTGCATCAGCTCGCCGTCGTCGCCGACACGCACCATCGCACTGGTCACGTCGACCACCGCGTCGAACCGTGGATCGGCGACGAAGGCGGCGACCGTCTCGTCGTCGACGTCGGCGATCGCGAAGTCGGCCGTCCACCCGTAGCGCTCCGGCGAGGAGGTGAGCCGATCGAGCGTCGCCGCGAACGTCAACCCGGCCACCATGCCGATGACCCCGAGCACCGCACCGACCAGCGACGTGCGGCTCTGCACCCGGCCGCGCCCGCTGCTCGACAGCGCGAACACCGAGCCGGCCAGCGTCCACCCGCGCCGCCGCGGCGCCACCGACGTGAGCGAGCCGACACCCGACCGCCCGATCGCATCACGCGCCGGCCGACCCGCGCGCCATGCGGTCGTCAACGAAACCAGCCACACGCCGACGAGCACCAGCAGCGGGACGCCGACGACGATCGGCAGGTCGAGCCGCCAGCCCGGCTCCGGCTCCACGTTCGCGAGCGCGCCCACCGGATCGATGCCTGCGGTCGCGACGCCGAGCACGAGCGTGCCGACCGCGGCGATGACAGCCGCGGGCACCCACGGCACGGCGCGAGCGAGTGAGCGCTCCCACGCAGTCATCCCCAGCGCGCGCTCGATGCCCTGGTTGCCGGCCGACCGCGCGTGATGACGACCCGTCGCCTGCGCGAGCGCCAGCAGCGCAGCGAGCACGGCGACCGCGAGCGCGATCGCCATCCCGCCGACGAGCACCCGGCTCGAGTGGTCGAGCGCCCGCGTGCCGGCCAGCGGATCCTCCACCACTGCGGGCAGGAACTCCTCGCCACCAGGTGTCGGGTCTGCCGAAGCCGCGATCGCTGCGACCTCCTCCGTGAACGCGGCCACACCCGCCCGCCCGTCACGTAGTTCGACGTAGAGCGCGACGCCCGCGACGGACTCCGGGTGCAACTCGACGAGCGCGGGCGTGATGAGGAGCGGCCCGGTGTCGAACACACCCGTCGGCGTGCGGGCGACCCCCACCACCTCCAACTCCAGCGTCGCGCCGTCGGGCTCGCCGAACCCGGTGTCGAACTGGGTGACCTCCTCGCCCGTCAGCAGCGACACGGTGAGCACATCGCCCGGCCCGAACCCGCC
>CAZWCU010000001.1:3614-45909 GCA_964632715.1 uncultured Bifidobacterium sp.
CGAGCCGCTCCGGAGCGGACGCCGTGCGCGAGGTGAGCGCAGCTCCGCCCGCGAGCACACCGCCGACAGCGCCCGCGACCAGCCCGACCGCGACGATCGACCGCCGCCGCTGCCGCCACTCGAACGACGCGATCGACAGGACCGCGCCGCGCGAGAACGCCGTCATCGGCCGGTCACCGGCAGCACCGCGGTGACTCGGGTGCCACCGGCGTCGTTGCGATCGACCGACAGTGACCCGCCCGCGGCACCGATGCGGTCGCGCATGTTGACCAGCCCCTGACCCGGCTGCACCGCCGCCGGATCGAACCCGGGACCGTCGTCGTCGACCACCAGGTGCAGCGCGCCGTCACGTTCGCTCAACTCGATGCGCACCGCCGCGCCGGCCGCGTGCTTCGACGCGTTCTGCAGCGCCTCCATGCAGCAGAAGTACGCGGCCGCCTCCACTTCGGGCGAGTAGCGACCGACCGACTCCGCGCGCACCACCACCGGCGACGCGCTCCGCCGAGCGGACACGCGCAACGCCTCGACCAGTCCGCTGTCCATCAGCAGCGGCGGGTAGATGCCGTGCGCGAGCACACGCAGCTCGGCGATCGCCTCCTTCACCTCGTCGCCCAGCTCGGCGAAGCGAGCACGCGCCACCGACGGATCGGCGGCGATCTCCTCGGCCGCCAGCCGCAGGTCGACCGCGAGCGCGACCAGGTGCTGCTGCGCGCCGTCGTGCAAGTTGCGCTCCAGCCGGCGGCGCTCGGCGTCGGCCGTCGCGACCAGGCGCACGCGCGACGCACGTAGCTCGCTGTTCGTGCGCTGCAGATCCTCCAACGTGTCCTGCAGCGCCGCGTCGAGCTGGCGGTTGTGCAGCACCAGCCCCAGCCGCCCGCCGATCTCGGCCAGCTCGGCGTCGTCGCTCGGTCGGAAGCGGTCGCGGTCGGCTGCCCGCGTGACGATCACCACCGCGAGCAGCTCGCCCGCGTGCGTGGCTGGCACGATGCGCACGTCGCCGGGGTCGAGCTCGGGCACCAGCGACGGCCACCACATCTGCAACCACGCACGCCCGACCACTCCGCCACCGGCCAGCACGCGGCGCGCACCGTCGTCGAGCCACTCGGTCGTCGATGGCCGCTGCGGGATCGCGACCGAACGGACCAGCTCGCCGTCGGAGGCGTGCTGCCAGATCTCGACGGACGACGCCTGCATCGAGCGCAGCAAGGATTCGGCGAGCTGCTGCAACAAGTCGACCGTCGGCGTGTGTCGCCCGGCGCTCTGCCCGAACGCGCGCATCACGTCCTCCGGCGAGCGGGGCAGGCCGCGCACCAATCGGTCGATCGACGAGCCGATGAGCCGCCGCGCCCACGGCCAGCCGACGGCTCCGAGCGCGGTCGCGCCGACGACGCCGAGCACGGCGCTGGGTCCGTCGAGCGGTTCGCCGGCGACGAGCATCGCGACGAACACACCCACGATCGCGACCAGGGCTGCGGCGACGACAAGTGCGATCACGCCGGCTGCGCTGCGGAGGAACCGGTTCACGACGCGCTCGCTCCATCGTCGACGATCTGCCCATCGCGCATGCGCACCGTCCGGTCGGCGCGGGCCGCAAGGCTCGGGTCGTGGGTGACCATCACGATCGACTGGCCCTGCTGGTTGAGGCGGCAGAACAGCTCCATCACCTCGGCGCCGCCATCGCTGTCGAGCGCGCCCGTCGGCTCGTCCGCGAGCAGCAGCGTCGGCCGGTTGGCCAGGGCCCGCGCGATCGCGAGCCGCTGCCGCTGGCCGCCCGACAGCGTGCCCGGCGACGCACCCGCCTTGTCGAGCAACCCGAGCAGGTCGAGCAGCTCCCGCGCTCGCTGCTCCGCCTCACGCCGGCCCGCGCCCGCGACGAGCGCGGCCAGCGCGACGTTGTCGAGCGCCGACATCCCCTCCACCAGGTGGAAGAACTGGAACACGATGCCGATGTGCTGCCGACGCAGCAGGGCGAGCGCGGTCTCGTCGGCCGTGGTCAGCTCGACACCGGCCACCTGGACAAGCCCGGCGTCGGACCGTTCGAGCCCGGCGGCGATGTCGAGGAACGTCGACTTGCCGCACCCGGAAGGGCCGGTGATGGCGACGAACTCACCGGCCGCAACCGTGAGATCGACGCCGCGCAACGCCCGCACGGGAGCGGTCGCCGCGTCGTAGGTACGGCGCACGTCGACGGCGACGAGCACAGGGCTCGTCGCCGTCGCGTCACGCGCTGCGGAGGGGGAGGTCGTCATCGCAGCGCAGATTCTGCCATCGCGAGTACGTCGGAATCAGAACACGGTGACCGTGCGGCTCATGCCACCCATGAAGTGCGGCGGACCGTCCTCGCCCTGCGGGATGAAGCACAGCAGGAAGTAGGTGCCCGGCTCGAGATCCATCGCCACGTAGTTGGTGGTGCCCGGACCGCCGAACGCCACGCCGGTGAACGTGACCTTCGACATCAGCTCCTCCTCGGGCAGTTCGAGCAGTTCCTCGAGCGGCTGGGTGACGCCTTCGTTGCGCTTGAACAGCACCATCTCGTGCTCCTCGACGCCTTCGTTCTCGAGGGCGAAGCTGACCCGACCGGCGTCGAGCTCGGAGGGGATGTCGGTGAACGCGTACTCGATCGCGCCGACCTTCACGGCCTGCAGGTCGCAACCCTTGTGGACGATCGAACCGATCGTGCCATTGGCCGCGGTGACGTCAGGCGACTCGAACAGCGGCGTCGGGTCGCCGGTCTCGGCAACGTCGTCGTAGGCGGCGGACAGCGTCTCGGCGGCCTTCTTGCCGTCGCCGGTCATCTCCTTCACGAGCGTGCGGCCGATGGGAACGAGCTGCTGTTCGGCGAAGGAGGCGAACTCGGCCGGGTCTTCCGGGGCGGCGCTCATCGCGCTGCCGAGGGCGACGACCGCGTCGCACGCGGCGGCGCTGACGCCCTTGTTGCCGGAGTCGTCGTCGCACGCGGCAAGGCCGGCGGTGAGGGCGAGTGCGATCAGGGTGCCGCCGAGTCGGGCGGAGCGGAGGGGGTTGTGGTGATGCGTGAACATGCCTCCATCAAGCCAGTTGCGAGCAGTCCGTCGACAGGGCACCACCATGCGAATCGATGGTGGTGCTGGCCACACCCCCGGGGCCCGGTTTCGGCCGTCTGGTCCTACGAATCCCACATTCGCTGTGGGATCGCTGCGACCAGACGGGTGTTTCGGCGCGCCGCGTCCCTTGCGGACGATGGGGCGAGCGAGCAGGATGCGCAGTCGTGACCGTCGAGGGCCTTCCCGCTGCCCGCACCCTGTGGACCCGAGTGGAAGTCGTCCACGCCATCACGTACTTCGCGGAGGAGTCGATCGCGGCAGCCCGCGCAACCGGGCTGCGCGGCTTCTGGATGGGCTACTTCGGGTTCCGAGCCTCTCCACTCGGCGAGGCCGGCGCCGCGCAAGTGTGCGACGCGTTTTACAACTTCGCACCGGCCATGGTGGAGCGGTCGATCCCTGACGTATGGGAGTTCGCACGGCCCGAGGCGCTGGTCGATGCACGCGCCGAGGCCGCGGCGACCGCCCTGCGGCGACTCGCCCCACCGATCGACGACCTCGCACCTGGACTCAACGACGCACTGCGCCGCGCTGTCGAGCACCCGGCCCACACGGGGTTCCCGCTCTACTCCGCCAATCGCGCGCTGCCGCGCCGCGACGACCCGGTCGAGGAGCTGTGGCAGCTGTGCACCACGCTGCGCGAGCACCGCGGCGACGGGCACGTCGCGGCCCTGCGCGATCACGGGATCAGCGGGTGCGAGGCGCACATCCTGTTCGTCGCCGACAGCGGCGTCGACGTGTCGGTGCTGCGCGACAACCGCGGCTGGTCGGAGGGCGCCTGGGACGCCGCTGCAGCCGGCCTGATCGGGCGAGGTCTGCTCGACACCGAACGCGCGTTGACGCCCGCCGGCCGCGCGGCCCGTCACGCCGTGGAGGCGCGGACCGACGCCACCGCGATGGAAGCATGGTCGACGCTCTCCGATGACGCGATCACGCAGATCGTCCGCCACCTCTCCTCCGTGGCGCGAGCGATCACCGAGCGCGGACCGATCCCCTTCCCGAACCCGATGGGCCTCCCCAAGCCGATCTTCTGACGTTGAGGCCGACGACGACATCGCGCACGATCGGGTGGGTGAACCGGTAGCCGCCGCCGTCGCACTCGACCAGCAGGCGCCGATCGAGCAGCTCGTCGACCACATCGACGTCGATCGACGACCGCGGCACCTCGACCCCATATGCGGCTGCCGCCGCGAGCGCGCGACGAGCCGGCTCGGACAAACTGACGACGCACAGGCGCACGACCTCGTTGACCGTGTCGGGAACGCACTGCGGATCGAAGCCCCGCGGGTCACGGATGCTCGCCCGCACGATCTGCTCGAGGAAGAAGCAGTTGCCACCGGTGCGTGCGTGGAGCACGGCACTCAGGTCGTCGGCATCGGGTATCGCGAGCTCCCGCAGCCACTCCGCGACCTCGTCAGCGTCGAGGCCGCCGAGCGACACGGCCTGCGACATCGGCAGCCGATCGATCTCGTCGATCACGTACGCGAACTCGGCCGTGGGCCGGCAGTCGTCTCGATAGGTGAGGCACACCAGCACGCGCATCCGATCGACGAGCCGCATGGTGCGGCGCAGCAGCGCGAGTGACGCCCGATCGGCGCAGTGAACATCGTCGAAGATGACGACGGTCGGCCCTGACGCGGCGACGCGGAACAGCACCGTGCTGACGGCCTCGACCAACATCGATCGCCGTTGCGCGCGCAGCTTCGGACGGATGCCGAGCCGACCTGCGATCGACGGCACCAGTGCGGCGAGCTCGACCTCGAAGCCGCTGACGAGCTCGAACAGCTCGAGCGGGCTCATCTGCTCCGTGACCCGGCCGATCGCCTCGGCGAACGGCTCGAACAACTCCTCGCGCCCCGCGCTGCAATGCCCGTACAGCACGTTGGACGCCTGCGACGCGCGAGCTGCCTCAAGCACCAACGCCGTCTTGCCGGCGCCCGCTTCACCGTGCACGAGGACGATCTGACTTCCGCACGCCATTGACCGCTCCCACGCACGACTCAGCACACTCAGCTCCCGGCGACGACCGGCGAAGCGGTGCTCGACCAGTCGACCGGTGCAGGATTCGGCTGCGAGCACCCGCAGGTAGAGCTGCTCGGTCGCGTCGGACGGTGAGACGCCGAGTTGCTCGGCGAGCAGCCGCCGGCATCCTCCATACGCACGCAGCGCAGCCCCGCGATTCCCTGCCACGAGATGTGCGGCCATCAGCGCGCGGTGGTTCTGTTCGTCGAAGCCGTCGTCGGCCACTGCCATCTCGGCGTACACGACGCTGTCGTCGTGGCGGCCATCACGGCTGAACGCCATCGCGGCCACACGACACGCGCGGCATCGCATCGCGAGCAGCTCGGCTCGGACCCGCTCGATCCACTCACCATCGAGGCCGGGGAGCAGCGACTCGCGCAACACCGATGCGGACGCTGAGGCGGAACACGCAGCAGCACCCCATCGTTGCTCGCCCAGGTGATGGACCGCTTCCGCAAGGGAGCGCTCCGCATCATCGATGTCGAGGGTGGTCGTCACCGGCAGGACCAGTCGATACCCGTGGTCGACGTTCTCGATCAGCGGGGGGCTGGGCCCGAGACCGTGGAGGAAGGCACGCACCTTGCTGACCACCCCGCGAACAGCGCCCTCCCAGTGAGGCGACAACACGTCGGGCCAGAGCAACTGCGCCAATTCGTCGGACGGCACGACGCGACCGTGGCGAGTCGCGAGGTACGCGCACACCAACCTCGGTTGCACACCGTGCAGCTCGATCGACTCGGCGCAGCTCTCGCCCCGCACGACACCGAGCACGCACAGGCGCGTCGTCAGATCACGACTCTCGTCGGCACGCATTACGCCAAAGGTGACCATCTCGCCCCCTCCCGATGGGTGCGGACGATACCGCACGCCATCCAGGTCGTTGGACGGACGCCGTTCGCGCTTCGTTCGCGCCCGATGACGACAGTGCTGCTGCGGATCGCTCGACGGACGGGCGACGGGCGAGGAGGGGCCATGTTCCTGTTTTCGAGATTGCTCACGTTGTCGGGGCCACCCGACGAGACGATGGGCTGGGCCGCCGAGATCACCGGCGTCGCCAACGGCGCGAGTGATGTGAACGTCACGTGCTGGGCGGCGTTGTACGGCCATCCGATCGGCACCGTCGCGTGGAGCGCGATCGTCGAGAACCGCAGCCAGATGGCCGGCCTCGGCGCCGCGCTCGGCGCCGACAAGTCTTACGGCAAGCTCGTCTCGCGCGCCGACGACTGGGTGCGGACACCTGGCCAGGACAGCTTCCGCCGCCCGCTCAACCCGGCGGCCACTCCGCCCGCAGGGCCGCCGCCGCTCGGTGCCGTCGCGCAGATCACGACCGCGGTCGCGACCGCGGGTCGGATGATGGATGCGATGGCATGGGGGCTGGAGGTCGCCGAGTACGTGGCCGGAGTCTCGGGATCGCCGGTGACGTTCTTCTCCGACGTCTACGGCCAGTTCGGTGGTGTCGCCTGGATCGGCGTGCAGCCCGACATGGCCACGGCCGACGCGCAGGACGAGCAGCTCAACGGCGACGCCGGCTACATGCAACGTATCGGCACGCTCGGCGACCTGTTCGAACCCGGCTCCGGCAACGTCGCGTTGATGACGCGCATCGCGTAGCGCTTCATCGAGATTTTTATATCGTTTGACGATATAGCGTCTCATGCTATAGTGACGGGCGATGGAGACCACCGACTACCTCCCACTTCCCCAAGCTCAGTTTCACGTACTCGTGGCGCTCACCGCCGGTGAGCTCCACGGGTATGCGATCATGCAAGCCGTCGAGACCTCGTCGGACGGCGTGGTGCTGATGGGTCCGGCCACGCTCTACGGAACGCTCAAGCGTCTCGTCGAAGCCGGCCTGGCTGAAGAGACCGCGCGCCGGCCCGAGGTCGGCGACGACCAGCGCCGGCGCTACTACCGATTGACCGCGCTCGGTCGCGAGGTGTGCATCGCCGAGTCGGACCGACTGGCCGCCCTCATCCGGCGCACGCGTGCCAACCTGCGGCCGAGGACGGCGTGAGATGACCGGCCATGCGCGGCTCTACCGCAGTCTGCTGTGGCTCTACCCGAAGGCGTTCCGTCGCGAGTACGCCGACGACCTCGTGCAGGGCTTCGACGACCTGATCGGCAACCGCGGCCCGTCGCACGCCTGGCGACGCACCGTCGTCGACCTCACCGTCACCGTTCCCCGCTACCGACTGGAGACCATCATGAACACACATCGCGCCGACCTCACCCTCTACGCCATCACCGGCGTCGTGGCCGCCGCAGCCGCGGTCAGCGTTCTCACCGCAGCGATTCCGGGCGGCGTCGTGCTGCTCCTCGCCGCGCTCGTGCTCACCGTCGCGTCGGGCAGCACGCTCGCCAGGGCCACACGGCCGCCCGACACCCGCCGCCGGCGCCGCCTGCTGCGCACCTCAGCTGCACTGGCCGCCACGTGCGTCATCTCCACGACGATCTTCTGGATCGAACTGAGCAACGACTACAGCTGGCACGCCGGCAAGCTGATCGTGTACAACGCGGTGTTCTTCACCACGGCGATCAGTGCACTCGTGTACCTCGCCATCGGCCTGCGAACCCCGCGCTCGCCCAGCAGTGCCCTGAGCGCCGCCTGACGCGACCGGACGACGACCTACTCGGTTTCGCCCGGCGACAACAATGGTTGCGCGCAACCGCAAGTGGGCGTTACCAATCTGGTCCTTCTCTCGTTCCGTTGGGTGAACGGGCGGTCACCGTCGAGTGCCTCGCCCGAGGAGCTGCACACTTCTTTCGGCTCACCGACAACACTTGCTGCACTTCACGCACAGAAAATTGTCGCTGAGCGAAACGAAGGGCCCGCCCGGCGGACCGGGAGCGCGCGGGCCGCGTCGGGCCGAGAGGACCCGCGCCCTGATCGATCGGCCGGCGGCCGCGTTCGGGTGCCCCTACACCACGTGGAGCACAAGCTGTCGCTGCGCTCGCACGTGGCCGGACCGCACACCGACGCCGGACACGACCACGACGCTCCCAACCCCAACGCAACCAACCTCGCCGCTCAGAAGAACGTGATGTGCTTGCTGGCTCGAGCGACCGAGCGCTGGTGCAGTTCGAGGATCTTGCCGCGGCCTTCGACGTCGGGGTACATCAGGTTGCCGCGACCGCTCTCGGGCCATCCGAGCGGATGCCACAGGCTGCACGCGTGACCCACTTCATGCGCCAGCGTCGACGGCGGCTTCGGCGTGGGAACCACGACATCATCGATGACGGGCGGAGACGGGTCGTCGTACTCAAAGCCCTCGACGTCGACGGTGACGTAGTTGGTCAGCGGGCCGAGAGAGCAGCCGAGCTTGCCTTCGACATCCCGCACGACGAACACGGTGACGGGCGCGCCGTAGCCGACGATGGTGCCGTGCCAGTTCGACGCCTCCTTCTCGCGGAAATATCGGCCGGCCTCACTCACCGACTCGCCGAGAGCATCGCCGCCGCACCCGACATCGAGAGCCTCTGACGGCGCCGGGAAGTCGAGCACGCGGATCATCTCACCACCGGCTGACACGATGCTCGTGTTCAACTGGCTGCCGAACACATCGCGGAGGTGCTGGATCGCGGCGTCGAGTCGCGCCTGATCGGCCGCAATCTGCGCGTCCGACTGTCGCTCGTCGAGAAGCAACGCCTCCCCCTTCTCGTCACGAAGGATGATCACTCGCAAGCGCAGCTTCTTCGGCAGCATGATGCCGAAGAAGGTGAGCACGGCGTCCAGTGCGCTCAGCGCCCAGTTCCCGAGCTGGGTGATCCCGTTCCAGAGATCGGACAGCACGCCAGTCGCGGTGTCCCAGGCCTCTTCGTACCACGGCTTGCTGTTGTGCTTGCCCTTGTCGGAGAGCCACTTGAGGTTAATGCCATAGCGCCGAGGGTCGTAGAACAGGTAGTCCTTGCGCACGGTGTTGTACAGCGCCACTACGGCGGTACCGACAGGAACGTCGCCCGCACCACTCATGGTCGCGAAGTACCACTCGAAGACCGGCTCGCTCGACCACACGAGGTTGATCCCGTACTCGCGTTCCTTGTAGCGGAGATAGCCGCCGCCCTCGACGCCCACTGCGCACAGGTCCCCGTGGCGAAGCACGGCGGCACCGCCGCCCGGGCGGACAACAGAGATCACGGGATCGTTGTCGGGGTCGTCCCAGACGAGGTTGATCCCGTATTCGCGCGACCCATATCGCAGTTTCTTGGTCACCGTGAGGTTGAGAAGGTTATACGCGTAGGTTCCCTTCGCGCCGGGCACCAGCTCTGTCTGTCCTCCAGGGCTGAGCAACATCCAGTCGAACTGCGACATCTCGACTCCTCCTCCGTCCATGAACTCACATGCAGCACAGAAGGTTCAGCTACCGACGAGATACGACAACGTCAGCCGAGAAAGACGACCTGGCCTCCGACGACGGTTCGGCGCACGCAGGCTGAGAGCAAGGCCGACGGGCCTCGGGCGAAAGGGTCGTCATCGATGACGACGAGGTCGGCGCAGGCTCCGGGCTGCAGCACGCCGAGGCGGCCTTCCTCGAAGCTGGCCCACGCCGCGTCGTGCGTGCCGTGCACGATCGACTCGTCGACGGGGAGCGCGAAGTCGGGTCTGGTGGGCTCGAGCGTCGGGTCGTCGGGCGAGCGGCGCGTGGCAGCGATGTACATGTTCGGCAGCGGCATGTGCGGCGCGGTGGGTGTGTCGGTACCGAACGCGAGCGTCGCGCCGGTGCTCGTGTAGCCGGGCCAGTTGAAGCCATCGGGAGCTCGCTCGGGGCCGAGCATCTCGGCCCAGTTGCCGGCGATCGCGGGATCGCAGTGGACGGGCTGCATCGAGGCGGTGATGCCCAGCGCGCCGAGGCGCGGGATGTCGGCTGCGTCGGCATACTCGAGGTGCTCGATGCGATGGCGGCGGCCACTGGTGCCGTTGATCCGCTGCGCGCGCTCGATGGCGTCGATCGCGATGCGGACCGCGAGGTCGCCGATGGCGTGACACGCCACCTGCAGGCCGAGTTTGTCGGCCAACTCGACGACCGGGTTCAGCGCGTCGGCCGGCCAGATGGGTTCGGCGTTGGTGCGGTTCGTGTAGGGGTCGATCATCGCCGCCGTGCACGCGTCGATCGTGCCGTCGACCACGAGCTTGATGCCGGCCACGCGGAACATCGGCCCGGTGTGAAGATCGCGACGGCGCGCGGCTTCCTCCACCTGCGCGAGGTTCGTGGACTCGACGCCGGAGTTGTGCACGCTCCAGTGCCCGATCACCCGCAACGTCAGCGAGCCATCGGCCTCGGCCCGCGTGAACGTGGCCGCGTCGTCGGCGCTCACCGCCATGTCGACCGCCGTGGTGGTGCCCGACTCGTTCAGCGCGGTCATCGCCGTCGCGAGATGACGGTCGCGGGTGGCGTCGTCGGTACGCGCGAGGAAGCCCCACATGTGGTCGACGAGCGCGGTCTCCAACAGGTAGCCGGTCGCCTGACCCGACCCGTCGCGGCGGATCTCACCGCCGATCGGGTCTGGCGTGTCGGCCGTGATCTCCATCAGCGACAGCGCGGCCGAGTTCACCCAACCGCAGTGCAGGTCGAACGAGTCGACGAACACCGGCCGGTCGGGGAACAGGTCGTCGAGCATCTCGCGCGTCGGCTCGTTGTTCGGCAAAGCGTCGAACAGGAAGCTGGTGCCGAGCACGTACGGCTCGTGCGGGTTCGCCTCCGCCCACTCCACCAGGCGCCGGCGGATCTCCTCCAGCGTCGTGGCCGTGCGCAACTGCGCCTTGCCCAGCGCGCTGCCGGTCATCAACAGGTGCGCGTGACCGTCGACGAAGCCGGGCATCACCACGCACCCGGTCACGTCGACCCGCTCGCAGTCCGGGCCGGCCACCACCGCGCACTCCCCCAGTGACCCCACCGCGACGATCAACTCGCCATCGGTGACCAGCGCGTCGGCCCACGGATGCTCGAGATCGGCGGTGAACACGCGGCCGCCCGCGTACAGCGTCGGCATGATCAGTACCCGGGCGGGGGCGTGAAGCCGCCGAGCAGCTGACCGATCTGACCGGCAGCCCAGATGGTGGTGCGGTCGGCCATCTCGGCGCCGATGACCTGCACGCCGACCGGCAACCCCGACGCGGTGGGGCCGACCGGCGCCACCGTGGCAGGCAGGTACGACGCCACCACGAGCCCGGCCCAGAACAGCTGACCGAAGTAGGGCACCTCACGGCCGTTCACGGTCATCGTGCGCGTGCCCATCGGCTGCGACTGGTCGTGCGGGAACGCGGCCGTGGCGGTGACCGGCGCGAGCAGCACGTCGACGTCGTCGAAGAACCGTCGCCAGGCCCAGCGCAGGTGCTCGCGCCGATTGGCCGCGATCGCGAACTCGCGGTACGACGCGGTGGACCAGCGCAGCTGCTGCGCATACGGTCCGCGGTCGGCCGGGTCGAGCGACGCGGCCCTCTCCGCCATCTCCCGGTACGCGTCGCCGGGAGGCGCCATCAACGCCATCAGCAGCCGCTGGTACGTCTCGTGCGCCTCGGCGGGGTCGAACTCCGGGCGCACGTTGTACTTCACCTTCGCGCCCGCCTTGCGCATCTCGTCGGCGGCGAGCTCGATGCGCTCGCGCACCTCGTCGTCGACCGGCGCAAGGTCGGGCTGGTCGCTCCACACCGCCACGCGCAACCCGCGCAGCGACGTCGGCGCCTTCGGCAGCTGCAGCTTCCAGCCGGGGGCGAGCAAGGTGTCGGGGCCGGCCGTCACGTCGAGCGCGACGGCGAGATCGTCGGCCGAGCGGGCGATCGGCCCGACCACCGAGATGTCGCCCTCGGTGAGGATGTTGTTGTCGATGGTCTGCCCGCGCTTGGGCACGATGCCGAACGTGGGCTTGTGCCCGTACACGCCGCAGTACGCCGCCGGGTTGCGAATGCTGCCGCCGATGTCGCTGCCGTACTCGAGCCCGCTGAGCCCGGCCGCGGCGGCAGCCGCGGAACCGCCCGACGAGCCACCGGGCACGCGGGAGTGATCCCACGGGTTGTTGGTGGTGCCGTACACCTCGTTGTAGCTCTGGAAGTCGGCCAGCGAGATCGGCACGTTGGTCTTGCCGAAGATGACCGCGCCGGCGGCGCGCAGCCGCTGCACGACCACCGCGTCGGTGGTGGCGATGTTGCCCTTCAACGCCGGATAGCCCCACGTGGTCGGCTGCCCGACCAAGTTGAAGCTCTCCTTCACCGTGATCGGCACACCGTGCAGCGGGCCAACCTTCGCACCCTTCGCCAACGCACGATCCGCCGCGCGCGCCTGCTTGAGCGCAGCGACACGATCGTCGACCACGACGGCGTTGATGGCCGGGTTCAACCGATCCACGCGCTCCAGGTAGGCGCGCAGCAACTCGACCGCGCTCACCTTGCCGGTGCGCACCGCCCGCGCCAGCTGCACCGCCGACCCGAACGGGAACGAGCTCGGTAGCGATTTCGCCTTGGATGCACTTGTCACTCCGGACTCCCATCCACTCGGCACCGACGCCGAACTCAGCGCGCGTCGGCGGCATCGCGCGCTGCGGCCGCGTGGGCTGCCGTGCACATGCCTGCAGTCTGCCAGTCGGCGAGCGACTGCTCGAACTCGGCACGTCCCATGTGTCCTCCGCGCACCGCATCGACCCAGCCGCGCAGGGTGCGGTCGAGCTCGACAGGGCCTGCTGCGGACGGCGCCGCGGCGACGGGAGCGGCAGACATCGCCGCGCCGGCACCCGAACCGGTACCTGCCTCGAGCTCGGCAGCGATGCTTCCCGCCGGCGGATCGTCGTCGAAGCCGACCGTGTCGAACTGCGCCAACGCGAACGCGGGCCAATCGATCGCAGCGCGCGAGGGGTCCTTCGGATCGACGGCCACCGGAAGGGTCACACCAGGCGCCGCGTACCACTGTGCGTACGACGGCACATCGTCGCCCTTCGACGTGGCGACGCTGCCATCGGCGAGCTGCAGCACGATGTCCCAGTTCTGCGTCGGCATGCCCATCATCGTGCGGCGCGACAGCGAGACGATGGTCGCAGTGGTCCGCGACCACTTTGCGAGATGCCGCTGCACGCGTGAGTCGAGGGCGGTGTCGACCACGCCGTCGTCGGGCGGCCGCCGTATCGACTCCTGCGCCAAGAACTGGTCGCCGCTGCCCCACGCCTGCGACATCGATTGCCAGTCGAGCGCGCCCCGCTCACCATCGAGCTTGACGACCACGGGAACGCCCAAGCGCAGCCGATGTGCGAGCGGTGGTTGCGTCCGCACGCCGATGCGCTGCCAGCCCGAAGCAGTCTTCACCGAGATGGCGAACTCCTTGCGAACGGTGCTGTCGTCGAGCGAGAACCGCACACCGGTGATCACACCGTTGGCCGTCGCCCCGTTGGCAAGGAGCTTGTCGACACGACGAATCGATGGTGCCAGTGCAATGACGGCCGACGTCACAGGGTCGGCCTGATTGAGGGCTGATGCACCTCGGCGAAAGAACCCCATCTCGAAAGGGTAGACCTCTTGCGGCGACGCCACTTTCAGCGTCGCCTTGGGAGTGTCAGTCGGCGGCGCCGGAGAGACGCAGGTGACGCATGCGCCAGTTGGCGATGATCAGCAGCACCACGGTGACGATCAGCATGCGCACGATCGCATCGACGCCTTCCGGGATGCCGTCGCGGCGCAGGCGGTTGGGCGGGTTGTCGAGCAGCCCGACGAAGATGGCACGCGACTCCCACGTGGGCGACAGCTGCGCGATGCCGGTGAGCGCGGCGCCGAGCAGACGCTCGACCAGGAACACGAACGCGAGCGACCACACCGCGGTGCGCCGGGTGAGGCAGCCGATCGCGATGAACACGGCGACGTAGGCGATGCTGCCGACAGCCGCCGCCACGTACGCGGCGCCGGCGCTTGACGGGCTGCCGGCCACGACCGCCGCGAGCGCGGCCGCCGGCGCGATGGTGACGAGCGCGATCGTGGAGCCGCCGACCCATCGCCCGAGCACGATCTGCCACGTGGGTGCGGGCGACAACCAGGTGAAGTAGAACGAGCCGGCGCGGATCTCGGCGCCGAGCACGGAGTCGCCGATGACGAGCGCGGCGATGGGCATGACGAGCCCGAAGATGCCTTCCGCGGCGACATTCGCGAAGGCGCGATCCGGACCGGCATCGACCGCGCGAGCGAGCAACCCGAACAGCAAGGCACCGGCGCACGGCATGAGGATGGCCGCCCAGCGCTTCAACGGGAAGCACGACTGCCAGGTGTAGACGAGGATGGCCAGCAGCCGCGGACGCGGGCGCCACGGGCGTGTGACGGCGGCGGTGCTCATCGGACCAGCTCCCGGAACAGGCTCTCCAGCGAGTCGTCGAGTGGTCGCACTTCGAGCAGTCGGATCGACGCGGACCGGGCCAGCTGCGGCAGTGCGATGGCCACCTCGCGCGCCTGCAGCGTCTGCACGATCAGCTCGTCGCGCTTCGACTCGAACGTCACGCCCGACACCGACTCGAGGCCGACGAGCGCCGCGGCAAGGCGCCGGCTGTCGTCGCAGCGGATGAGCATGTGGCGCGGCGTGTCGTCCATCGCGTCGCGAATGGCGCGATGCCCGCCGGCCGCGGCGAGCCGGCCGTGCACGAGCACGATCACTCTCTCGGCGAGGCGCTCGACCTCGTTGAGCACGTGCGAGCTGACGATGACCGTGCGGCCGTCGGCGCCGAGCTGCTTGAACAGCGCGATGAGGTGCAGGCGCTGCACCGGGTCGGCGCCGTTGAGCGGCTCGTCGAGCACGAGCACGCCCGGGTCGCACACGAGCGCGGCGGCGATCTTGGCCCGCTGACGCATGCCCTTGCTGAACGTGCCGACCTGACGATCGGACACGTCGAGCAGGTCGACCGTGCGCAGCGCACGATCGGGCGCCTCGCGATCGGTGATGCGGCGCAGGTCGGCCATGTAGTGAACCAGCTGGCGCGCGGTGAGGCCGCCCGGCACCGCTTCGTCCTCGGGCACGAGCGCCATGGTGCTGTGCACGGAGCGGTCGCGCCGCGGGTCGAGGCCCGCAACGCGGACGGAGCCTTCGTTCACGTCGGTGAGCCCGGCGATGGCGCGCATGAGCGTGGTCTTGCCCGCGCCGTTCGGCCCGAGCAGACCGCTCACGCCCGGCCCGAACGAGCAGGTCAGCTCGGAGAGCGCGACCTTCGGCCCGAACCACACGGACACCGCGTTCACCTCGACGGTGGCGTCGGTGGCCAGCGCTGGATCGGTCTGCAGGTCGGTGCTCATCGCTCCACCCAGCGGTAGCGCCACCACAGCACCGCGGCACCCGACAGCAGCACGGCCAGGTAGCACGCCGTCGCGAGCAGGCCGCCACCGGCGACGCCGCCCAGGGGCGACTCGGGATCGATGTGGCCGAGGAAGATGATGTCGCGCAGGTGCAGCGGCATTGCGAGCACGTTCAGCAGCGCACCGTAGCTGCCGCCCTCGATGGACGTGTCGCCGCTGATGACGCCCGACGAGATGGAAGTGAGCAGGAACAGTCCGATCACGGAGGCGCCGGCCACGATGCGACGGTCGGTGAGCGACGAGAGCGCGCAGCCGATCATCGCGTAGTAGACGCTGAGCACGACGACCGCGAGCGGCACCTTCCACAGCACGTCGAGGTGGCCGGTGAAGTAGTCGAGCGCTTCGTCGCTGACCAGCATGTTGCCGACGAACAGCACCACCTGCGGCAGGTAGGAGAACGCGAACAGGATGGTGGAGATGGCGCCGACCTTGGCGATCACGTAGTCGGTGCCGAGGAGCGGCCTCGCGAACATCAGCGGCAGCACCTTCTGCCGTCGATCGGGGCAGATGACGTCGGGGGCGACCAGCGCGACGAACAGCAGCAGCGCGGCCGACACGCCGACGTACTCGCGGTAGGTGATGATCTGGAAGCTGTCGAACTGGTCGCGGGTGACGTAGCCGATGCCGACGTTGACGACGGCCGGGATGGTGACCACGCCGAGCAGCACGAACGGCGCGACCTTCTGCCGCCACGTGCGCCGCAGACCGAGCGCGCGACGCATGGATGCCTTGTACAGCGCGAGCGTCGCCGCGCCACGGCGGCCGCGCGGGCCTTCGTACGGTCGGTAGCCGCGGTCGTAGACCGCGCCGCGGCCAGCATCGGCAGAACCAGCGGCGGTGCTCATGCCAGCTCCTCACTGCGGCGCACGAACGCCTCGTCGAGCGACGTCAATCGTGTCGACAAACGGAACAACGGCAGCTGCAACTCGGCCACCACGTCGCGCAGCAGGTCCATCTGGGCGTCGCCCTCGACGGTGGCTTCCACCATTCCCTCGGACGCGACCGCCGTGACACCGCGCAGGGCGAGCGCGGCGACGAGGTCGTCGGTGTGGCGACCGACGTCGATGGTGACCACACCGGTGCGCTCGAGCAGCGAGTTGGTCTCGCCCGACACCACGAGCGTGCCGCCGTCGATCATCACCACGTGATCGCACACCGCCTGCACATCGTCGAGCAGGTGCGTGGCCATCAGCACCGAGATCCCGAACGTGCCGAGACGGTCGACGAGGTTGAGCATCTCCTCGCGGCCGATCGGGTCGAGGCCTGCGGTCGGTTCGTCGAGCAGCACGAGCACGGGGTCGCCGACGAGCGCCTGCGCGAGCTTGGCGCGTTGGCGCATACCGGTGGAGAAGCCGCCGATGGGGCGGAAGCGGGCCTCGTCGAGACCGACGAGATCGAGGATGTCGGAGGCACGCTGGCGAGCGGCACGCGGCGGCAGCCCGCTGAGCTCACCGAACGTCGCCACCACGTCGGCCGCGGACTGGTCGAGCGGCAGACAGTCGTGCTCGGGCATGTAGCCCAGGCGGGAGCGCACGCCGATGGGGTCGCGGGCCACATCGATGCCGCACACCTCCACCTTCCCCGCCGTGGGGTGCGCGAGCCCGAGCAGGATGCGGAACATCGTCGACTTGCCGGCGCCGTTCGCACCCACCAGGCCGATGCGACCGGGTGGCAGCTCGAGCGTGAGATCGTTCAGCGCGGTGACACCCGGGTACTGCTTGGTGAGCCCGGTCAGGCGCAACAGCGGTTCGGTGCTCACGCCGCCCAGTGTGCCAGGTGCGCGAGGTGTCGGTGTCGCGCCTGTCTGGTCCTACGGATTCCACACTCGATGTGGAATCAGTAGGACCAGACACGAGCATCGAGACCATTCGTCCGCTGCGAGCCGGACCCGCGGGCGGTTCTACCGTGAGCGACACGATCCACACGGACCGACGCCACGCTCACGACAGGGGATTGCCGCCATGGCGCTCACCATCGCCTCCCACAAGCCCATCCACGAGACGCACGCCGTGGTCGAGGACGGCGCGGTCGACGCCGACGGCCACATCCTCGAACCGCCCACGCTGTGGGAGGAGTACATCGACCCCGAGTTCCGCGACCGGGCGCTGCGGTTCCGCATCGACGAGCACGGCCTCGAGGAGCTGGAGATCGACGGCCGGCCGTCGCGCATGAGCCGCGCCGGCTTCCCCTCCACACTCGGTGCGATGGGCGCGCCCGACCTGCCCGCGATGCAGAAGGACCCGAAGCGCACGTACCTGCGCGAGGCGCCGTTCGGTTCGATGGACCCGGAGGAGCGCGTCCAGGTGCTCGACGCCGAGCACATCGACATCGCGATCCTCTACACCACCGTCGGTCTGCTGTGGGAGGCCGAGGTGGAGGACCCCGCGCTCTCGCAGGCGTACACCAAGGCGTACAACCGTTGGATCTGCGAGTTCTGCGCGGGCGAACGTCGGCTGGTGCCCACTGCGCACCTCTCACTCACCGACCCGGCCGCGGCGGCGCGGGAACTGGAGCGTGCCGTCGGCGAAGGCGCGGTCGGCGGCTACGTTGCCCCGTTCCACCACCAGGGCACACCACTCGGGCACCCCGACAACGACGCACTCTTCGCCGCCGCGCAGGACCTCGACGTGCCGCTCGCCATCCACCCCACCTTCGAACCGCAGTGGACGAAGGGCACGCGCATGGGCTCGTGGGAGAACGTGAAGCAGCTGCGTCTACTCGCCTCGGTGAGTGCGTCCGACGGCGTGCGGCAGCAGTTCACGACGCTGTTCGACTACGGCGTGTTCGACAAGTTCCCACGCCTGAAGGTGGTCGTGCTCGAATCCGGGGCGGGCTGGATCGGCTACTGGCTCGACCGCATCGACGCCGTCTACGGCCACACGTTCATCGGCAACCGGGTGCCGCTGCAGCACAAGCCGAGCGACTACTTCCGCGAGCGCATCTGGATCAGCGCCGACCCCGACGAGCGGATGGTGCCCGCGCTCGCGCAGCGCTACGGCGTCGATCGCTTCCTGTGGGCCTCGGACTTCCCGCACGCCGATCACACCGCCGAGTACATCCACGACCTCAACGAGCTGGTCGGCATGTTCCCAGAAGCGGACCGCCGCAAGTTCATCGGCGACAACGCCCGCGCGCTGTTCAAGCTCTCCTGAGTTCGGTCGTTGGACCCTACTCGTTCGCGCGCCCGCCGCGTTGAATGGAGTTGCAGGGACACCATTGCAGCGACCCGAAGGAGTGGCTCGTGACCGACTCACTGTCCGCACCCGACCGACTGCTCGTCCTCGGCGACGACGGTTCACCAGATGCCGATGTCGCGTGGCTGTGGGTGTGCAACCACTCCTGGCCGGAGTGGCGCGCGGAGGTCATCACCGCCGTCGACCCGCCCTTCCCGCCCGCATCGTGGGAGCACCACCCCGAGCTCGTGGAGTGGGACTCGCCACACCCGCGACTGCTGGTCGCCCAGTCCCAGTTGCGCGAGGTGCGCTCGCTGACGATCCAACAAGACCGTCGGATCGCGCTCGATGCGCGCACCGACGCCGACCTGGTCGTCGTCGGGCCCGGCCGCCTCGAGCATGCCCACACCTTCGTGCTGGGCAGCACGACCGACTGGCTGCTGCACTACCCGTCGGCACCGCTCGCGATCATCCGCAGCGCGACACCGACGCGCCGCGTGCTCGTGTGCGTCGACGGATCCCATCACGCACAGGCGGCCGTCGAGACGTTCGCCGGCCTGCCGTGGGCGGGCGACACCGAGGTCGTGGTGCTCGGCATCGACGACGGACGCTCCGCTCCCGATCGCGGCATCCACACCGCGCTCACCACGCTGCAGGCCGCGGGCGTGCCGGCGACTGCGACGATCGCCACGGGCAAGCCCACGCAGCAGATCCTGCGCCACCTCGAGTCGCACGACGCGCAGCTGGTGGTGCTCGGCACACGCGGGCTCACCGGCTGGAAGCGACTGCGACTCGGCTCCACCGCCAGCCACGTGGTCCGCGCCGCACTGTGCAACTGCCTCGTCGCCTGCGTGGACGACGAACCGAAGATCAGCGAGCCGTCAGCCTGACAGTCGCTCGCCCGGGCGCAACGCGACGAGACGGTCGGCGAGACCGATCGCCGCCAGCTCGCGTTCGAAGTCGCCGAGCGGCTCGTCGATCCACTTCGGCGCGCCGCGCTGCGGCCGCAACGGTGAGTAGGTGCCCCAGTGGATCGGCACCACTTGTCGCGGCGAGATCCGCTGCACGGCCGCCGCGGCCGAGCGAGGATCGAGGTGGCGCTCACCCAACGTCGGCCCCCACCCCCAGATGGGGATGAGCGCGACGTCGATCTCGCCGAGCCCGCTCATCTCGTCGATGAGGTCCGTGTCGCCGGCGAAGTAGACCGAGCGCGTGCCCGAGCGGACGACGTACCCGACCGGCTCCGCGACCAGCCGCGAGTGCGGGCCACGTCGGTTCGAGTGGTCGGCCCGCACCGCGGTCGCGGTGATCGCGGGGCGGTCGCCCTCCGGTCGCAACGTCGTCACGTCGCCGGCCTCCACCTCCGTGACCTCGCCCACCGCGAGGTCCTTCAGCAGGCTCGACGACCCGCGCGGACACACGACGCGCACGCCGCTGGCGAGCGATCGCAGTGAGGGCAGGTGCAGGTGGTCCATGTGCAGGTGCGAGAGCAGGATCACGTCGAGTTGCGGCAGCTGTGGAGGGCTCACCCGTCGGCGCAGGTGCGCCACTCGGTCGGTGACGATGGGGTCGGTGAGCACGCGGAACCCGTCGAGCTCGATCAGCGTCGTGGCATGACCGACCCACGTGACGTCGAACTCCGGCTGCACGTGCACACAGTAGGGCCGTTCGTGACCTCCGGCCCTGGTGGTCGCGGGCGCCGATCGACACAGTGGCAGCAGTGAGCATCGACACACCGGCGCCCGAACACGCCCCCGTGGGCGTTCGGATGCTGCACCAGGACACGGGCGAGCGTCCGTTCATCGTGTTCTGGGAGGTCACCCGGGCGTGCGGGCTCGCCTGCCGGCACTGCCGCGCGAGCGCCGTGCCGCAACGTGATCCGTTCGAGCTGTCGACCGCCGAGGGGATGCGCGTCATCGACGACCTGGCCGCGCTCGGCTCGCCGCGACCGATCCTGGTGCTCACCGGCGGCGACCCGTTCGAGCGGCCCGACCTCGTCGATCTCGTCCGCCACGCGTCGGCCAGCGGGTTGCCGGTGGCGCTCTCCCCGTCGGTCACGCCGAACCTCACGCGCGCACGACTCGAGTCGCTGCACGAAGCCGGTGCCGGCGCCGTGTCGCTGTCACTCGACGGCGCCAGCCCCGACACGCACGACAGCATCCGCGGCATCGCGGGCGTGCACCACGACACCCTCGCTGCTGCCGCACTGGTGCGCGAGCTCGGCTACCGGCTGCAGATCAACACCACGGTCGCCGCGCACAACGTGCACGAGTTGCCCGACCTGCTCGCATGGGTGATCGATGCCGACGTGTCGCTGTGGAGCCTGTTCCTCCTCGTGCCGACCGGCCGCGGCACACAGCTGACCAGCCTCAGCAGCGACGAGGTGGAGGACGTGCTGCACTGGCTGCACGAGGTCGGCGAGCTGGTGCCCACCAAGACCACCGAAGCACCGCAGTTCCGTCGCCTCGCGATGCAGCGGTCCGGCGTCGACGACCTCGATGCAGCATTCCCGCCGGGACCGCTGCGCCGGGAGCTGCGCGCACGCACGCACGAGCTCGTCGCCGACACGCACGTGCTGCGCCGCCGCCGACGGCCGCTCAGCGTCAACGCCGGCCGCGGCGTCGCGTTCATCGACCACCGCGGCACCATCTACCCGAGCGGGTTCCTGCCGCTGCCGGTCGGGTCCGTCAAGGAACGTCCGCTGTCCGAGTGGTACCGCGCGTCACCGCTGATGAACGCGCTGCGCGACCCCGACCACTTCACCGGCAAGTGCTCGGTGTGCGAGTTCCGCCACGTGTGCGGCGGTTCGCGGTCGCGGGCGTTCGCCGCATCGGGCGACCCGCTCGGCGACGACCCCGCATGCCCCTACGTGCCCGCCGGATGGAGTCGCTGACGCGAGCGCGTGTTCCATCCGAGTGCCAGCGTCCCGACGGGGGTACACCTTCCACTCGGATGGTCGGCTGGCACTCGGATGGTCGGCTGACACTCGGATGGTCGGCTGGCACTCGGATGGTCGGGGCGGTCAGTGGGCGGGGGCGGGTTCGTTGCCCTTGCCGAAGGGCAGGCGGGAGACGACGGCGACGATCGCGAAGCCGACGATCAGGCCCACCACCGCCGACGCTGCGGTGTTGACCAGCCAGCCGAGCACCCCGCCGACACCGGCGACGTCGTGCGCCGGCTCTTCCAGCCAGTGGATGAGGTCGTACGGAGCGCGCCACCCGAGCTCGTATGAACCAGCCACCAGGATGTGGCCGCCGACCCACACCATGGCCGCGGTGCCGACGACCGACAGGGCCGCCAACAGCTTCGGCATGCCTGCGACCAAGCCGCGCCCGATGCGCTCGGCGGGCTGACGGCCCGACTGGGCGAGCCGCAGGCCGACGTCGTCCATCTTCACGATGAGCGCCACCACGCCGTACACGGCCACCGTGATGAGGACCGCGACCACCAGCATGATGACCGCTCGTGACACGAACCCTTCGTCGATGACGTCCTTGAGCGCGATGACCATGATCTCCGCCGACAGGATGAAGTCGGTGCGGATGGCGCTCTTGATCGTCTTCTCCTCGTGCGCAGCGTCAATGGCGACGGCCGGCAGCTCGACCTCCGGTTCGTGATGGGTGAAGCGGTGGTGGATCTTGTGGGCGCCCTCGTAGCAGAGGTAGGCGCCACCGATCATCAGGATGATCTCGACGAGCACCGGCACGAACTCGCTGAGCAGCAGCGCCGCCGGCAGGATGAACAGCACCTTGTTCTTCAGCGATCCGATGGCGATGCGCTTGATGATGGGCAGCTCGCGATCGGCGGCGAGACCGTGCACGTACGCGGGAGTGACCGCGGTGTCGTCGACCACCACACCAGCCGCCTTCATGCTCGCCCGCCCGGCCGCGACGCCGACGTCGTCGATGGACGCGGCCGCCAACTTCGCCAACGCGGCAACGTCGTCCAACAACCCGACCAGGCCACCAGCCATGTTTCGTTCCTCCAGCAACCACAGACGAAGGCCCCAGGATAGTGCCTGCAAGTGTTGATCAACTTGACGCAGTTGAGCAGAACGACTAGACAGTCGCCACCAACGATCAGGAGTGAACCCGTATGTCGCAGCCGCTTTCCGTCAGCCGCCGAGCCCTCCTCCAGGGCGCTGGAGGCAGTGCGCTCCTCCTGCTCATCGCCGCCTGCGGCGACGACAACGCCAGCGTCACCACCACCGGTGGCACCGACGGCGGCGAGGGCACCGACACGACCGGCGTCGCCACGGCCGAGGAGATCGACACCCTGACGGTGGCGTTCCCCAGCTCGCTGTCGAACATCTACCCCGGTCAGGAAGCGGGCAACTTCAACTACTACGTCGCCGTGCTCGTCGCGGAAGGCCTCGCCGCTCCCGACAGCACCGGCAAGCTGGTCGGCGCGCTCGCCGACAGCTGGACCCAGCCCGACGCCACCACCTACGTGTACACGCTGCGCAGCGGCGTCACCTTCAGCGACGGCTCGGCGCTCACCGCCGACGACGTGGTCTACAGCGTCGGTCTCGCCAAGGACGAAGCGATGTCGCCGAACACGGCGTACTACTGGGCCAACGTCGACAAGGCGGAGAAGACCGCCGACAACGAGGTCACCATCACGCTGCTGTCGCCCGACGTCGCGTTCGAGTGGGGTCCGGTCGCCGCCAACGCGATGTGGGTCACCGCCGAGCGGTTCGTCACCGCCGCCGGCGGCGAGCTGGGCACTCCGGCCGCGCTGTTCACCGGCACCGGCCCGTACAAGGTCACCAGCTTCGAACCCGACAAGGGCGTCGAGCTCGAGCGCGTCGACACCTACTGGGGCGGCAAGGCCCCGGTGAAGACCGTGAAGATCGAGTTCATCCCCGAGGAGACCACCCGACTGCTCGCCCGCAAGGCCGGCGACATCGACATGGCCATCAGCATCTCGCTCGACCAGGAGCAGCAGTGGAAGGACACCGACGCCACCGACGTGCTCTTCGCCGCCGACCGCAGCTACGTCGGCATCGACTTCAACACTGCCGTCGAGCCGTTCGACGACATCCACGTGCGCAAGGCCATCGCACTCGCCTGCGACCGCGCCACCTACGTGGAGAAGCTGATCAACGGCCACGGCGAGGTCGCCACCGCGCTCACCGTGCCGCAGCAGATCGAGTCGGTCGTCCGCGACAAGGCCCGCGAGATGCTCGCCGTCGTCTACGACCTGCCGTTCGACCTCGAAGCCGCCAAGGCCGAGCTCGCACTGTCGAAGGTGCCCGACGGCTTCAGCTGCAAGGTCGGCGTCTCGTCGAGTGCCCCGCAGGTGAGCCAGTTCTTCCAGGCGCTCGCCGCCACCGTGAAGGACATGGGCATCACCATCGAGGTGGAAGAGATGCCCGTGGAACAGTGGTACGGCACCATCGGCTCGCCCGACTGGGGCCTCGCGTACATGTGGTACTTCAACGCCACCGGCGACCCGGCCGAGCTGATCAGCTGGTTCCTCGCGGAGGGCAACCCGGCCTCGTACACCAGCGAGGAAGTCGCCGCACTGCTCCAGCAGCAGCGTGAGGAGACCGACCCGGCCGTCCGCGTCGACCTCATCATCGAAGCGCAGCGCCTGGCCATGGAGGACATCCCCTACGTGCCGCTGTGGTGGGGCGAAGCCGCCACCGCCATCGACGACGCGTTCACCATCGACGACTTCGGTTCCTACACGTTGCTCTCGCCGTGGACGACCCGCATCCTCACCAAGGGGTGAGCCGGCCCGACGCCGGCCGACGCTCCGCCACACGATTCTTCGCAAGAGGAACGTTGGCTCGCTTCATCGCGGTGCGGCTGGCCGCCACGCTGCTGTTGCTGCTGGCCCTGTCGTTCATCGTCTTCGGGCTGCTGCACCTCACGCCCGGCGACCCCGCGCGCAACCTGCTCGGCCCGCGCAACCCGTCGCCGGAGGCACTGGCCGCCATCCGCGAGAAGTACCGCCTCGACGAGCCGTTCCTGCGTCAGTACTTCCTGTGGCTCAACGACGTGCTGCACTTCCGGTTCGGCACCAGCATCCGCAGCGACACACCGGTCACCACCCTGCTCGCCGACCGGGTGGTGCTCACGCTGCAACTGGCGCTGATGTCGTTCGTGCTCACCGTCGCCGTCGGTGTGCCGCTGGGCATCGCCGCCGCCTGGCGCGCCGGGTCGCTGTTCGATCGCACCGTCAGCGTGTCGTCGGTCATCGGTGTCGGCGCTCCCAGCTACGCGGTGGGCCTGGTGCTGCTCTACGTGTTCGGCGTGTGGCTGGAGGTCTTCCCCGTCTACGGCAGCGGCGACGGCGGGCTCGACACGTGGTGGCACCTGGTGCTGCCCGCCATCACGCTCACGTTCGGCATCGGCGCGCTCGCGTTCAAGGTCACGCGCACCGCCGTGGCCAGCGAGCTGCAGCAGGACTACGTGGCGTTCGCCTACAGCCGCGGCCTCACCCGCAGCCAGGTGCGCGCGCTGGTGCTGCGCAACGCGCTCATCCCGGTGGCGACCAGCCTCGGGCTCGTGTTCGGCTTCCTGTTCGGCGGCACCATCCTCGTCGAGGTCACGTTCGCGCTCTCTGGCATCGGCGGTCTGCTCGCCAGCTCCGTCACGTTCAAGGACATCCCGGTGGTGCAGGCCATCACCCTCATCACCGCGGCCGTCATCGCCCTCACCGCCCTCGCGGTCGACGTGCTCTACTACGCCGTCGACCCACGCGTGCGCAAGCGAGGCCTGCAGTGAAGCGCCTGCCGCTCACCCCCATCGTCGCGGCGGTGCCGCTCGCGATCGTCGCAGTGTTCGTGCTCGGCGCGCAGTGGCTGGCGCCCGACGCCACCACGCAGGACATCTACACCGGCGTCACCCCGCCCGGCACAGGTGGGCACCTGTTCGGCACCGACCAGCTGGGTCGCGACATCTGGCAGCTGAGCATCGCCGGCGCGGGTTCGGCCGTGATCGGCCCCATCGTCATCGCGATCGGCTCGATGATGCTCGGGTTGCTGTTGGGCACCCTCGCCGGCTACATCGGCGGCGGGCTCGACCTGGTGCTGTCGAAGTACGCCGACCTGCTGCTCGCGCTGCCCACCACCCTCATCGCGCTGGTCGTCGCCGGCCTCGTCGATGGCGGCTACTGGGTCACCGTGCTCGTGCTGCTCGTGCTGTTCTCGCCCACCGACATCCGCATCGCGCGCGGCGCGGTGATGGCGCAGGCCACCCGCCCGTACATCGAGTCAGCGCGCGTGCTGCAGCTCAGCCGCACCCGCATCATGTTCCGCCACATCCTGCCCAACGTGCTGCCCATCGCGCTCGCCACGATGCTGCTCAACGTCGCGTTCGCACTCGTCGCGATGTCGGCGCTGTCGTTCCTCGGGTTCGGCGTCGGCCCCGGCACCCCGGACTGGGGTCGGCAGCTCAGCGACGGCCGCGACCTGATCGGACAGAACTGGGGCGCGGTCGTGGTGCCCGGCCTGCTGATCATCATCACCGCCGCCGCGATCAACCTGATGGGTGACTGGCTGCAGGAGCGCTTCGAGCAGCGCGGAGCACAGCGATGAACGCACTCGAACTGATCGACCTGCGCGTCACCGGACCCGGCGGCCCGATCGTCAGCCGCATGGATCTGACGGTCGCGCCCGGCGAAACGGTCGCGCTCGTCGGCGAATCGGGCTCGGGTAAGTCGATGACCGCGAAGGCGCTCACCGGCCTGCTGCCGCGCGGCGTCACCGCCACCGGCGCGATGCGGTTGGGCGACACCGAGGTGCGCCTCGACGACGGCCCGTCGGCCCTGGTCGGCCTACGCGGCCGGCGGATCAGCCTGCTGCTGCAGAACCCGTTCACCAGCCTCAGCCCGGTGCACCGGTGCGGCCAGCAGATCGCGGCGGCGCTGCCCGGGGGCGGACGCTCCGACACCGCCGAGGTGCTGCGCCGGCTGGAGGAGGTCGACCTGCCCGCGCGGGTCGCGAGGCAGTACCCGTTCGAGCTGTCGGGCGGCATGCGGCAGCGAGTCGCACTCGCCGCGAGCCTGGCCGCCGACCCGCTGGTGCTCATCGGCGACGAACCCACCACCGCGCTCGACGTCACCACGCAGCGGGAAGTGCTCAACCTGCTCGCCCGCATCCAGCAGGAGCGGTCGATGGCCGTGCTGCTCATCACGCACGACCTCGGTGTCGCACGCGAACGCGCCGACCGCATCCTGGTGATGTACGCGGGCCGGCTGATGGAGAGTGGTCCGGGCGCCGACGTGTTCACCAGCCCACTGCACCCGTACACCTCCGGCCTTCGCGACAGCGAACCGCCCCTGGCGGTGCGACTCGAACGACTGCCTGCCATCGTCGGCTCCGTGCCCCGCGCGTGGGAGATCCCTGACGGATGCGTGTTCGCACCGCGCTGCTCTCGCGCGGATCACGCCTGTACGGTGAACACACCGGTTCTGGAGGGCGACGAACGTCGAGTCGCGTGCTGGAAGCCGCTGGCCGCGGGCGAGCACGCGCAGCCGACCGCGGTGGCGTTCACCGAGACGACTCGCCGCGACGACGACCTCGTCGTGGTCCGCAACCTCACCAAGCGGTTCGGTCCGGACTCGCCGCCCGCGCTCGACGACGTGCACATCACCGTCGCTGCCGGTGAAGCGGTCGGCATCGTCGGCGAATCGGGGTCGGGCAAGACCACGCTGGCACGCTGCCTCCTCGGCCTCCAGCGAGCCGAACACGGCAGCATCACGTGGGCCGACGGCGACACTGGCGCGCGCCGTGCGCAGATCGTGTTCCAGGACCCGACGTCGGCGCTGAACCCGGCGATGACCATCGAGGCCGCGCTCGCCGAGGCGCTGCGCGCAGGAGGCCGCGATCGCAGCGAAGTCCCTGCGTTGCTCGAGCTCGTCGGCCTCCCCGTGGCTTATGCGCGCCGACGCCCGAACGCACTCTCCGGAGGTGAGCAGCAGCGCGTTGCCATCGCCCGCGCGCTCGCGCCGCGACCGCGACTGCTCATCTGCGACGAGCCGGTCAGCTCGCTCGACGTGTCGGTGCACGCGCAGATCCTGAACCTGATGAACGAGCTGCTCGACGAGCTCGGCATCGCTCTGCTGTTCATCACGCACGACCTCGCCGTGGTGCGACAGGTGGTGCGGCGTGTGTACGTGATGCATCACGGGCGTGTGGTGGAATCTGGAGTGATGGACGAGTTGATCAGCGCCCCGCAGCACGACTACACCCGTCAACTGTTCGCATCGGTGCCCGGGCGATGACCTTCTCTCACGCGATGCTGCCCGGCCCCGACGCCGAGTCGAGCGACGAGATCGCCACGCTGCGCACCGCGGTGGCGACCAACATGCGCCGCGCCCGGTTGGCGCGTGCGATGAGCCTGCGCGACATGTCGGCGCAGACCGGCCTCAGCACGGCGCTGCTCTCCCAGATCGAACGTGAAGTCGCGAACCCGACGGTGGCGACGCTCGCTCGCATCGGCCAGGCGCTCGACCTCACCTTCGCCGAGCTCACCCGCACCGCGCTCACCGAACCCGAGGTCATCCGCCGCAGCGACAACAAGAGCAAGGGTCCCCGCGCGCGCATGTTGTTCTCGATGATGGAGCGGCGTCGCTTCGACATCTCCGAAGGAGTGCTGCCACCGCACACCGCCGGTGTCGCCAGCGACCACGGTCGCGGCTCCATCGAGCACGGCTACGTCGTGGCCGGCCGAGTGACGCTCGTGGTCGGCAACGACTCGTACGTGCTCGAGGAGGGCGACGCGGTTCGTTTCTCGTCGGCCATCCCACACGCCTACAGCACCGACGACGTGGAGGCGACCCTCCTCACCGTCGTCGTCTACAACGACGAGTGACTCCGTGAACGTCGCGTCCACCCGCCGTCTGCTCGCGCTGCGCGCGCCCTTCCATGCATCGCTGTCCCCCGATGGTGCACGGCTGCTGCTCACCACGTCGCACGTGCAGCTCGACGTGCTCGAGGAGGTGCTGTGCACCACCGTCGTCTCGGTCGACGACGGCAGCGAGCAGCCGGTACCCGCGCTCGCCGACGGCGACCACTCGGCAGTGTGGGCACCCGACGGGATCAGAATCGCGTGGTGCACCAGCACCGACTCCATCGCCGTCGCGCCATCGCTCGACGGTCCGGTGCGCGTGCTCGACGAAGGTGTGCGGGTCGCCGGCGCGCCGGTCTGGTCGCCCGACGGTCGACACCTTGCGTTCCCCGCGCATCGCGGTGGCGCGGTCGACCGGTCGGCGCCGTTCCGCTGGATCCGACCGATCCTCGCGTTCGACGGCCTCGGCGCGCTCGACGACCCGCCGCAACTGCGCGTGGTCGACGTCATCAGCGGTGAGGGCCGATGGCTCACCGACGACGAGTGGCGATGGAGCACACCGGTGTGGTCGCCCGCCGGCGACCGACTCGCGACGAGCGTCAGCATCGACCCCACCGGTCGCACCAGCGGCTCGTGGCTGCGAGTGGTGGGCCTCGACGGCACCGTCGTGCAGCCCGACGTGCCGGGCGGCCGCGGCGTCGTGCCGGCATGGCTCGCCGACGACCGGCTCGCCGTGCTGGTCGCCGAGCCGCGCACGGGCGCGCTCGGCGGGGCGGCGGCGCTGTTCCTGGTCGACGGTGACGAAGTGCAGCGCATCGACGTGCCCGACCTCTACGGCGACGTGTATGCCGACAACCCGGCCATCCTCTCCGAGTCACACGACCAGCTGCTGCTCGTCGACGAGCACGGTCGGCTCGTCATCCGCACCGGCTCCCGCGGCCGCATGGGTGCGATCCGTCTGCACCCCGACCGGCCCACCGAGGTCGACGTCGTCGCCGACGGCGACCGGTGTTGCACGACGGTCGCGCTGGCGGCGGGTCGGCTCGTGCTCACCTCTCAGACGAGTCGCTCGCCCGTCGAACTGGTGGTCGTCGAGCCCGACGGCTCCGAACGAGCACTCACCGAGTTCGGCGCATCGCTGCCCGGCTCCGTCAGCTCGCGACGGTTCACGGTCGATGGTCCCGACGGCTTCCCGATCGACGCGTGGTTCCTCTCCCCCGTCGGCGCCACCGGCCCGCTGCCGACCGTGGTGCTGTTGCACGGCGGCCCGCACTTCACCTACGGCGAGGCGCTGCACCTCGACGCGCACGCGCTGGTCGAAGGCGGGTTCGGGGTGCTGTACCCGAACATGCGCGGCTCCACCGGGTACGGCGACGCGTTCGCACACGCGGTGCACGGCGACTGGAACGAAGGCCCGACGCGCGACGTGTTCGCGGCGGTCGACCACGCCGTCGCACTCGGCTGGGTCGACGGCGACCGACTCGGCGTCACCGGCAACTCCTACGGCGGCTACCTGTCGGCGTGGCTGGTGTCCACCACGTCGCGCTTCCGCGCCGCGGTCATCGAGAACCCCGTCACCGACCTCGTCGCGATGTACGGCACCAGCGACATCGGCGCCACCTACTTTCCGCCGCAGATCGGCGGCCGGCCGCACGAGGCCATCCAGCGCTACCTCGATCAATCGCCACTGCTGCAGGCGCACCGCTGCACCACGCCATGCCTGTTCGTGATCGGCGAGGACGACCGCCGCTGTCCGCCCGCGCAGGCGTGGTCGATGCACCGCGTGCTGGTCGACGTGGGCACCACGAGCGAGATGCTGGTGCTGCCGCACAGCTCGCACGAAGGCAGCACGTACGGCCCGGTCGCCGGCCGGCTCGCGCACGACGACGCGTTGGTGGACTGGATGACCCGCTGGGTGTGAGGCCGGCTCTCGTGGCCGCGCTGATGTGCGGCGTGGTCGCGGGCATCCGAGTGGGAGCGGCGCAACTGTCCCGCTCGACCGAGAGGGTTAGCAATCGACGGAGAAGGGAACAGCTGGACGCGACCATCCCTACCCGAGGAGATCCAATGACCGTCACCCGCGACATCATGACGCCCGATGCCACCTCCTGCTCCGACACCACCACCGCGGCCGAAGCTGCTCGCATCATGGCCTCCAACGACATCGGCGCCATCCCGGTGTGCGATGCACACGGCCAGCTGTGCGGAGTGGTCACCGATCGCGACCTGGCCGTCAAGGTGGTCGCCGCCGGGCTCGACCCCGACACCGTCCGCGTGGGCGAACTCGTCGCGGGGATGGCCGTCATCACGATTGCCGCCGACGACACCGTCGAGAACGCGATCCAGGCGATGAAGGACTACGCAGTTCGACGCCTCCCCGTCACGGACGGCACCTCGCTCGTCGGGGTGATCAGCCAGGCCGACGTCGCCCGGGCGATGCCCGACACCACCATCGGCGATCTGGTGGGCACCATCTCGAGCGCTCCGCCGAACGGGTGAACCCCCGGCCTGGCCGTTCGTTGAGACCGGCGAGTCGACCCTCCGGCTGAGAGGCCTCCATGACACCGAAGCAGAGCAATCGAGACCCGCTGGCAGTCGACCGGCGGCGCACTCGATCGTCCGCTGAGCTGGAGATGCCGATCCTCGCCGAGCTGTACAGCGTGGAGAGGCTCGAGGAGCACGCACGCACGCTGGCGGCCGCGCAAGGGATCACGGACGAGCCGAGCCGCGGCCGCGACATCCACGCGCGGCTCGCGGACAACGGACGGGTCCTCGTGGACTCGTACCGTCTGCTCGCGCGCAGCATCAAGGAAGAGCGCGACATCTCGCCGGCTGCCGAGTGGCTGCTCGACAACTTCCCGATCGTCGACGAGCAACTGCGCGAGATCCGCGACGACCTCCCTCGTGACTACTACCGCACGCTCCCCAAACTCGCGGACGGCCACCTCGAGGGTTACCCGCGTGTGCTCGGGCTGGCATGGGCGTACATCGCGCACACCGACAGCCGATTCGATCCGGAGAGCCTCCGACGAATGGTGCGGGCCTATCAAGAGGTGGAGCCGCTGACGATCGGCGAGCTGTGGGCCATCGCGATCAGCTTGCGCATCCTGCTGGTCGACAACCTCCGTCGCCAGACGGACGACATCGTGCGCCAGCGCGCGGCACGCCAGACAGCCGACGAGTTCGCGGACGCCATCCTGGGCATCGGGACCGAACCGTTGGACGGCGCCGCCGTCGAGCGCCGCCTGGCCCGATTCGTCTCGCCGGCCGCTCGCGTGCAGCTCTTTCAGCGACTGCGCGACCACGACCCGGCCACCACTCCGGCGCTGCGTCGGCTGGAGGAGCTCGTGCTCGGGGGAGGGACCACCGCCGAGGACCTGGTGCGATTGGAGCACCAGCAGCAGGCCACCACCAACGTGACGGTGCGGAACGTCATCATGAGCATGCGCCTGCTGTCGTGGTTCGACTGGGCCCAGTTCGTCGAGAGTGTCGGCGCAGTCGACGAGGTGCTGCGCACCCACCGCGCGTACGCAGCGCTCGACTTCGCTACCCGCAACCGCTACCGCACGGCGATCGAGGAGATGGCGAACGGTTCCGCCGCGTCCGAGGTGGAGATCGCCCGGAGGGTCGTCGAGATGGCTGCCGCTCCTGCGCTCGACGACGCTGCACAGAACGCTTCACCGGCCCTCGCGGATCGGCGAGACCCCGGCTACTTCCTCATGTCCAAGGGCCGCGTCGAGCTCGAACAGGCGCTCGACGTCCGCGTGCCGTGGAGCGATCGGCTGCTGCGCGCACTCGTCCGCACCTCCGGAGTCGCCTACCTGGGGATGATCGCCGTGGTCACGGCGGCGGTGCTGGCCGTGCCGCTGCTCCTCGCCCGAAGGAGCGACGACCTCCACACCGCCACCATCATCGTCGCGGTCCTGGCGATCGTGCCAGCCTCCGACCTCGCGGTTGCGCTCGTCAACCGACTCGTGTCGGCAGTCGTCAAGCCGTTGCCACTGCCGCGGTGGGACCTCGCGGACGGAGTGCCCGCGCAGTTCCGCACGCTGGTGGTGGTGCCGATGCTGCTCGACAACGAGGCCGACATCGTGGCGCAGGTCAACGGGCTCGAGGTGCACTACCTCGGCAATCGCCAGGGCGACGTGCGTTTCGCGCTGCTGTCCGACTGGCTCGACGCGCCGACCGAGCACGTACCGGGCGACGACGACCTGCTCGCCACAGCCACCGCTGCGATCGACGCGCTGAACGCACGCCACGGCGAGGCCCCCGGCGGCGGCGCGCGCTTCTTGCTGCTGCACCGTACTCGCAGGTGGAACGAGGCCGACCGGCGCTGGATGGGCTGGGAGCGTAAGCGGGGCAAGCTGCACGAGTTGAACGCGCTCCTCCGTGGTTCGACGACCACCAGCATCCTGACGACGGGGCGGCCGTCGTCGACACCACCTCCCGACGTCCGCTACGTCGTCACGCTCGATGCCGACACTCGACTGCCGCTCGGAGCGGTGACACAACTCGTGGGAACCATCGCCCACCCCCTCAATCGTGCGGTCATCGATCCGCAGACGGGACGCGTCACCGACGGGTACGGCATCCTGCAGCCTCGGATCACCCCGACGCTGCCGCCGGAGCTGGGAGGATCGACCTACCAGCGGATCTTCTCCGGCTCCGCAGGCATCGATCCGTACGCGTCGGCCGTGTCGGACGTGTACCAGGATCTGTTCGGCGAGGGCAGCTTCACCGGCAAGGGCATCTACGACGTGGACGCGTTCATGGCCGCGCTCGAGGATCGAGTACCCGAGAACCGACTGCTGAGCCACGATCTGTTCGAGGGCGTGTTCGCCCGCGCAGGTCTGGTCACCGACATCGAGCTCTTCGACGAGTACCCCTCCAACTACCTCGTGTCGGCAAGCCGGCAACACCGATGGGCCAGGGGTGACTGGCAGTTGCTCCCGTGGATCCTCGGGCTGAGCCGCGACGCCAATGGCCGCCGGACTCGGCACGCCATCCCGCTGATCTCACGGTGGAAGATGATCGACAACCTGCGACGCACGCTGTCCGCGCCGCTGATGCTGGCCACGCTCGTCGCCGGCTGGGCGTTGCCCTCGGCGTCCCCTGTTCTCTGGACCGCCTTTGCGATGGCGTGCCTGGTGATCCCCGTCGCGATGCCGATCCTGGCCGGGTTGCGGCCACAGCGACAGGGCATCTCCAAGCGCAGCCATGCACGCGCGCTCGGCACGGATCTGGCGATCGCCGGCGCCCACGTCCTGTTGAGCATCACGTTCCTGGCCAACAAGGCCTGGCTGATGGTCGACTCCATCGTCCGCACCTTGCACCGGATGATCATCAGCAAGCGCAACCTCCTCGAGTGGATGACCGCCGCGCATGCCACGGAGCGCCGCAAGGTGGGCGTGGACGGCTTCTACCGACACATGGCAGGCAGCGTCGTGCTGGCGCTCCTCACGGTCGGCCTCGTCGCACCCAACGAACCACGGGCCGCGTGGATCGCGCTGCCGTTCATCGTGCTCTGGCTGCTGTCGCCCCTCGTGGCATTCTGGATCAGCCAGCCGCCACCGGAAGTCCCGACCGAACAGCTGTCGGAAGAGGATCGGGCGACCTTGCGAGTCACCGCTCGTCGCACATGGCTGTTCTTCGAGACGTTCGTCGGTCCTGGTGACAACTTCCTGCCACCCGACAACTTCCAGGACGACCCCGAGCCTGTCGTCGCCCATCGCACCTCACCGACGAACATCGGCATGTACCTGCTGTCGACGGTGACCGCCCGCGACTTCGGTTGGATCGGCACGATCGAGATGGTCGACCGACTGGAGGCCACGCTCGACACCATCGACCGCCTCGAACGATTCCGCGGGCATCTCTACAACTGGTACGACACGCGCGATCTGCACCGGCTGGAACCGGACTACGTGTCGTCCGTCGACAGCGGCAACCTTGCCGGCCACCTGCTGGCTCTGTCGAACGCGTGCCGCCAGATGATCGACCAGCCGCTCCCGCTCGCAGCCGCACGGGCCGGGGTCGGCGATGCCTTCGAACTCGCGCGGGCCGCCGCCGGCAAGGTCGGCGACGGTCGCAGCCTGACGATCACGGCGGAGCACATCGACGATGCGTTCCTCCTGCCGATCGCGTCGTACCAGTCCCCCCCGCCGAGTCCGGCGGCGTGGGCCCAGCAGCTGGGAGCACTGTCCGCCACCACGACCACCATGTCCGATGTTGCGGCTGCCGTCGCGGCCGAGCGCGGCGAAGTCGCGGTCGGCGAGTTGGTCACGTGGGCCGAGGCGTCCCACCGGGCGGTACACAGCCACACCCGCGACCTCGCGCTGTTCGGTGACCCCAGTCGGCTGGACGCGGTCCCCACCATCGCCGACCTCGCCGAACACGACGTCGGTGCGACAGATGCCGGGGTCGCCGCCGCGACCGCGCTCGTGCGGCGACTCGCGGCCGTGGCCGACAGGGCCCAACAGCTCTTCGAGGAAATGGACTTCGCGTTCCTGTTCGATCCCACTCGCAAGCTGTTCTCCATCGGGTTCCGAGTCCTCGACGGCGCGTTGGATCCGAGCTACTACGACCTGCTCGCCTCGGAGGCGCGCCTCGCCAGTTTCCTCGCCATCGCCAAGGGCGATGTGCTCCCGGACCATTGGTTCCGGCTGGGCCGTTCGATGACCCCGGTCGGTCGCGGATCGGCGCTCATCTCGTGGTCCGGCTCCATGTTCGAGTACCTCATGCCGGCGCTCGTCATGCGCTCTCCGGCGCGCAGCCTGCTCGATCACACGAACCGACTGGTGGTCGCCCGCCAGAACCGATACGGCGCCGAACGAAACGTGCCGTGGGGCGTCTCCGAGTCGGGCTTCAACGCGCGCGACCTGAGCCAGAACTACCAGTACTCAGGGTTCGGCGTACCGGGGCTCGGATTGAAGCGAGGACTGAACGAAGACATCGTCATTGCGCCGTACGCAACGGCTCTGGCAGCCATGATCCGGCCCAAGTCGGCGGTCAAGAACTTCGAGCGACTGGCTGCCGAGGGTGCAGCCGGGCTGTACGGCTTCCGTGAAGCACTGGACTACACGGAGCGCCGGCGCATGGAGGGCGAGCCGGTCGCGGTCGTTCACAGCTACATGGCCCATCACCAGGGGATGGCGCTGGTCGCCATCAGCAATGTGCTGCACGACCGGGTCATGGTCGAGCGGTTCCACGCCGATCCGATCGTCGAGGCTGCGGAGCTGTTGTTGCAGGAGCGGATGCCGCGCGACGCGCTCGTCTCGCGCCCGCGCGCCGAAGAGGTGAAGAGCGCCGCCGAGGCCCGAGATCTGGCACCCCCGGCGCAGCGACGTTTCACCTCGCCCCACGACCCGGTCCCGCGCACGCACCTGCTCTCCAACGGGCGGTACGCGGTGATGGTGACCACTGCCGGCTCGGGTTACAGCCGGTGGCGCGACCTCGCGGTCACCCGTTGGCGAGAAGACCCCACTCGCGACGCGTGGGGTTCGTACCTGTACCTGCGCGACATGCACAGTGGCGCCGTGTGGTCGGCGGGCCATCAGCCGACCGGTGCGGAAGCCGACTCCTACGAAGTCACCTTCTCCGAGGACCGTGCCGAGTTCGCCCGCCGCGATGGCTCGATCAGCACCAGGCTCACGGTCGTGGTGTCGGCCGAGAACGACGCAGAGATCCGGAGGGTGTCGCTGACCAATCTCGGGACGCAGGAGCGTCAGATCGAACTGACGTCGTACGCCGAGATCGCACTCGCGCCACAAGCTGCCGATCTCGCCCACCCGGCGTTCCAGAACCTGTTCGTGCAGACCGAGTTCGTTCCGGAGATCGGCGCGCTGCTCGCCACACGGCGCCCTCGTTCCAGCGAGGACGCACCGGTGTGGGCAGCCCACGTCGCCTCCGTCGACGAGCAGGGTGGCTCCGTCCTGCAGTACGAGACCGATCGGGCTCGCTTCATCGGTCGCGGTCGGTCGTCGAGATCCCCCGTCTCGATCATCGACGGCCATCCGCTCTCCAACACGGTCGGCTCCGTCCTCGACCCCATCTTCAGCCTCCGGTGTCGGATCGCACTGGCGCCGGGTGCAACTGCTCACGCGGTGTTCTCCACCGTCGTTGCCGAATCGCGCGAGGCGGTGCTCGACCTCGCCGACGCATACCGTGAACCCGCCACCTTCGAACGCGCCGCAGTGCTGGCATGGACCCAGGCACAGGTGCAACTGCACCACCGCAACATCGACGCAGACGAGGCACATCTCTTCCAGCGCTTGGCCAACCGGGTGCTGTACTCGGATCCGTCGCTACGTCCGGCGGAGAGCGTGCTCGCCCGCAACGACCGCGGCGCACCCGGGTTGTGGGCGCACGGCATCTCCGGCGACCTGCCCATCGTGCTCGTGAGAATCGACGAGGCCGAGGACCTCGCCATCGTCCGCCAGCTGCTCCGCGCTCACGAGTACTGGCAGATGAAGCTGCTCGACGTCGACCTCGTCATCCTCAACGAGCACGGCTCCACGTACGCACAGGACCTGCAGGACTCGCTCGAGTCGCTCGTACGCACCAGCCGTTCGACACCCGCTCCGGGCCACGCGGGGCGCGGCGGCGTGTTCATCGTCCGCGGCGACCGGCTGGTCGCCGAGGATCGCACGCTGTTGCAGAGCGTCGCTCGGGCGGTGCTGCTGAGCCGGCGCGGCAGTCTCTCCGATCAGGTGATCCGCCTGGATCGCCCCGAGACGGCCACGGTGTCGCCCCCGACGACGAGGACGAGGCGATCTGCGATCGAATCGGCGGTGGCCCGACCGCAGCTGGAGCTGTTCAACGGCCTCGGCGGCTTCGCCGAAGACGGTCGCGAGTACGTCACCATCCTCGGACCCGGGCAGTCGACACCGGCGCCGTGGCTGAACGTGATCTCCAACCAGTCGTTCGGATTCCAGGTGTCGGAGTCGGGTTCCGGGTACACGTGGTCGGCGAACAGCCGTGAGAACCAGCTGACGCCGTGGTCGAACGACCCGGTCAGCGATCCGGCCGGCGAGGCCATCTACGTGCGCGACGACGACACCGGTGAGCTGTGGGGACCGAGCGCGCTGCCCATCCGTTGCCCGCAGTCCACCTACATGACGCACCACGGTGCCGGCTACAGCCGGTTCGAGCACCTGCACGACGGGATCCAGCTCGACCTCGTGCAGTTCGTTCCGCTCAACGATCCGGTGAAGGTGTCGCTGCTCACGATCGAGAACCGTTCGGGGCGGCCGCGGCGACTGTCGGTCACCGCGTATGCAGAGTGGGTGCTGGGCGCGTCGCGCTCGGCCAACGCTCCCCGCATCGTCACCATGCTCGATCCATCGACGGGCGCGCTGCTGGTGCGCAACCCGTGGAACACGGAGTTCGGTGGCAGGGTCGCGTTCTTCGACATGAGCGGACGCCAAACCGCATGGACCACTGACCGCACCGAGTTCCTGGGTCGCAACGGCACGTTGGACCGGCCGGCGGCACTGGACCGCGGGCACCAGATGCAGGAGGCGGTGGGCGCTGGAGTCGACCCATGCGGTGTGCTGCAGACGAGCATCGAACTGGCCAGCGGGGCGCACACACAGGTGGTCGTGCTGCTCGGGCAGGCCGACGACGCCGAGGCCGCCGTCGACCTCGTCCAGCGCTCTCGGATCGCCGACCACCGGGCCACCCTGCGCGACGTGAAGAAGTTCTGGGACGACACGCAAGGAACCATCCAGGTACGCACTCCGGACCGCTCCATGGACATCATGCTCAACCACTGGCTCACCTACCAGACGCTGGCGTGTCGCATGTGGGCCAGGTCGGCGTTCTACCAGTCCGGCGGCGCCTTCGGGTTCCGCGATCAGTTGCAGGACATCATCTCGCTGATCACCTCCAAGCGCGAACTGGCTCGCGCGCACCTGCTGCGCGCGGCGGCGCGCCAGTTCGTAGAGGGCGACGTGCAGCACTGGTGGCACCCCCCGTCGGGGCGCGGCGTGAGGACGCGCATCTCCGACGATCTGTTGTGGTTGCCGTACGCCCTCGATCGCTACCTGGCGGTCACCGGCGACACGTCGGTTCTCGACGAGCTGGTGCCTTACCTCGTGGGCCAAGCCCTTGCGCCGGGCCAGGCCGACGCCTACTTCGATCCCGATGTCTCGCCGAGGTTCGGGTCGCTGTACGACCACTGCGTAGCGGCCATCGACCGCAGCCTCGCGGTCGGCGCGCACGGGTTGCCCCTCATCGGATCTGGCGACTGGAACGACGGCATGAACAGGGTGGGTCAGGAGGGCCGCGGGGAGAGCGTGTGGCTGGGCTGGTTCCTGTACTCCGTGTTGGCGAGTTTCGTCCCGATCGCCAAGGACCGGGGCGACCACGCGCACGTCGACCGTTGGCATGCGCACATGCAGTCGCTGCGCGCAGCGCTGGACACCGCCGGATGGGACGGCGACTGGTACCGCCGCGCGTACTTCGACGACGGCACTCCCATGGGTTCCTCGTCGAACGCGGAGTGCCGCATCGATTCGATCGCCCAGTCCTGGAGTGTGTTGTCGGGAGCGGCCGACCCGGCTCGGGCCGAGCAGGCGATGGCAGCTGTGGACCAGTACCTCATCCGCAGCGGCGACGGGCTGGTGCTGCTGTTCACCCCGCCCTTCGACCGCTCCGACGTCGACCCTGGGTACATCAAGGGCTACCTCCCCGGCGTCCGCGAGAACGGGGGCCAGTACACACACGGCGCGATCTGGTCGGTGCTCGCCTTCGCGGCGCTGGGTGACGGCGACAAGGCTGGCGAACTGTTCTCGCTGCTGAACCCGATCAACCACGCCAGCACGCGCGCCGGCGTGCTGCGGTACAAGGTCGAGCCGTACGTCATGGCGGCCGACGTGTACACCGAGCCACCGCACGTCGGTCGGGGCGGGTGGACGTGGTACACAGGCTCGGCAGGCTGGATGTATCAGGCCGGGATCGAGTCGATCTTGGGGTTCCAGCTCCGCGGGACGACGATCGTGCTCGACCCCTGTGTGCCGCGTTCATGGACCGGCTACGAGATCGACTTCCGCTATCACTCCGCCCGATACGAGTTGATCGTGTCGAACCCTCGAGGGGTCAGCCGCGGGATCGCATCGATCGAGCTCGACGGAGTGATGCTCGAGGCCGGCGCGACAGGGCTGCCGGTCGTCGACGACGGTGCGACCCATCAGGTGCGCGTGGTGATGGGCCCATAGCCCTCAGCCGCCAGCGCGATGACGGCTCGGATCTCCAGCGCCACGTCGGCCGGGAGCGAGTTGACGCCCACCCGTCTCAAGGAGTCGTTCAGAGAGTTGGGTCGAATGGCACTTCCGTGGAAGCTGATCCACTGCCAGGCTGCGCAGAGACGAGGCGACTTGCCCGTCTCGTGTCAGACGGATCGGCGGACTCATGCACACTCGAACGACCTTGCTCTCGCTCTCCCTACTCTTCGCGGCGTCCGCCTGCGGCACACAGAAGGAGGGCGCTGGTGCGTCGGCGGACGTGACCACAGCGCCTGAACTCACCGTCGCCCTGGCGACGATTCCGCCGTCGACCACGGTGGAGTCGACCCCGGCGACGCCCGTGGCGACCGCCGCGCCGGCCATCACGACGACCCCGGTTGCCACGGCTGTCCCGACATCTGCTCCGGGAGCGAACCCGTTCGGTGGCAATTCGCCGGAGGACTCCCTGATGCCACCCGTCGTGTGCATGAACCTTCAGGAAGCTCAGGACGAGATCCAGGACCACGGCGTTTTCTTCTCCCGCAGCGAGGATGCCACGGGCAACGGTCGGATGCAGATCAACGACAGCAACTGGCAGGTGGTGGCTCAGTATCCGGATGCGGGCACCCCGATCGGCGAGGCAGAGGCGGTGCTCTTCGTGGTCAAGTACGGGGAGCAGCCCAACCCATGCTGAGCCGGGTTCACCCGGCGACTCAGAGCTCGGTGAGCGAGCCCTGCTGCCACTGCTCGCGCAGCTTGAACTTCTGGATCTTGCCGGAGCCGGTGAGCGGGAACTCGTCGATCTCGAACCAGTGCCGGGGTGTCTTGTGCGGTGCGAGGTGGTCGCGCATGTAGGCGAACAGCTCGTCCTTGCTGATGCTGGCGCCCGGCGCCGGCCGCACGAACGCAGCGACCGTCTCGCCCCACTTGTCGTCCGGCAACCCGATGACCGCGACCGAGCCGATCGAGGGATGGGCGAACAGCAGCTCCTCCAGTTCACGCGGGTAGATGTTCTCGCCGCCGCGGATGATCATGTCCTTCAGGCGGCCCTCGATGCTGCAGTAACCGCGATCGTTCATCGCCGCCAGGTCGCCGGTGTGCAGCCAGCCGTCGGCGTCGATCGCCTCGGCGGTCTGCTCCGGCATCTCGAAGTAGTTGTGCATCACGTGATACCCGCGAGTGCACAGCTCACCGACCACTCCGATGGGCACGGTGTCGCCCGTCTCGGTGTCGACGATCTTCACCTCGACGTGCGGCATCGGCGCGCCGATGGTGCCCGACTTGTCCTCCATCGTGTCGTCGGGCCGCGTCATCGTGGCCACCGGCGAGCACTCGGTCTGGCCGAACACGATGGTGAACGGTGCACCCAGCTCGCGCTCGAACGTTCGCACGAGTTGTTCCGGCACGAGCGAGCCTCCGGAACAGACACCGGTGAGCGCCGACAGGTCGGTGCCGGCGAAGTCGTCGTGCTCCGTCATCGCGATCAGCATCGTCGGCACGCCCATCAGCGCGTTGGCGCGGTACTCGCCGGTCAACGCCAACGCGAGTCCGGGCTCGAAGGCCGGTACCAGCACCTGTGTGCAGCGGTGCGCCACCGCGCCGAGCACCGCCATCACGCTGCCGGCCGTGTGGAACAGCGGCATCATCGTGACGTACACGTTGCCGTCGGCGACACCCATCCGGTCCATGAAGTGTGTGGCGTTGTTGACGAGGCCACGGTGGTGCAGCAGTGCACCCTTCGGGAAGCCGGTGGTGCCCGAGGTGTACTGGATCATCACCGCGTCGGTCGGCGCCACTGGCGGCATCTCCGTCGACGGATCGCCCGAGCCGAGGAACGCCTCCCACTCTGCGAACCGCACGATCTCGCGCAGCTCCGGGCACTCCGCCTGCACGGCCTGTGCGGTGGCGAGCATCGGGTTGCCGCGGAACGAGTCGACGCAGAACAGCGCCTTCGCCTTCGACTGATTGAGCACGTAGCGCAGCTCGGCAGCCTGGTAGCCCGGGTTGACCGTGACGATCACCATGCCGGCGCGCGCCACACCGAACTCGAGCATCTCCCACTCGGGGATGTTCTGCGCCCACACCGCGATCTGGTCACCGGGCGCGAAGTGCGCGAGGAGCGCTCGTGCGACCCGATCGGCCTCGCGGTCGAGCTCGGCGAAGGTCCACTGTCGTCGCGCGGCAGCATCGGGAACCCCCTCGATGATCGCGAGTCGGTCGGGAGCCGCCGCGGCTGCGTCGCGCAGGATCTGACCGATGGTGGTGTCGTGGATCGGCGGGGACGACGGACCTGTGGCGTGGGAGATCGTCAACGTCATGGCGGATTCATACCAGACCGCGAGAAGTGGGATGATCCGGTGGTGACTGAGTTCTTCGTCTGGGCGCCCAACGCGGAGTCGGTGACGCTGCTCCACTGGCATCAGGGTGGGGAAGCCGCCGAGGAACACCCGATGACCGGTGGCGACGACGGCGTCTGGCGCTGCGAGACGCCCGCACTCCCCGGCGATCACTACCTGTTCCGCGTTCGGCGCGGCGAGGAGAGCTGGGACCGGATCGACCCCAGGGCGCGGGAAGTCACGAACTCTGTCGGACGCGGCGTGGTGCCCGCGCCTGCGCCCGAACACGAACCGTTCAACGCCCGTCCGCTGAACGAGTGGGTGATCTACGAGTTGCACGCCGGCACGTTCGG
>CAZWCU010000001.1:45919-51884 GCA_964632715.1 uncultured Bifidobacterium sp.
CGGTCGAGCTCCTCCCCGTCGCCGAGGCGATGGGCGAGCGGGGGTGGGGCTACGACGGCGTGCTCCTCTTCGCCCCGCACCACGCCTACGGCGGACCGGCCGGGCTGCGGCGCTTCGTCGACGCCTGCCACCAGCGCGGCTTGGCGGTGGTCCTCGACGTCGTCTACAACCACCTCGGCCCCAGCGATCTCGACGCCTGGCGCTTCGACGGGTGGGGCGAGGGCGACGGTGGCGGCATCTACTTCTACAACGACTGGCGAGCGGCGACACCGTGGGGTGCGACCCGTCCGGACTACGGGCGGGCGGAGGTCCGCGGCTTCCTGCTCGACAACGCTCGCATGTGGTTGGGCGAGTACGCGCTCGATGGGCTGCGACTCGACTCCACCGTCAACATCCGCAACGCGCACGGCCACGGAGGCCCCGATGGCGACCTCCCGGATGGACGGACGTTCCTCCAGGAGCTGACCGACACGCTGCACCACGAGTTCCCGGGGTGCGTGCTCATCGCCGAGGACATGCAGGGCGACCCACTGGTCACCGCGTCCACGGACGAGGACGGACTCGGATTCGACGCACAGTGGGACGCGCAGTTCGTGCATGTCGTTCGAGCCGCGCTCACCCAGACGCACGACGAGATGCGAGACGTGGACGGCGTGGTGGCGACCATCGCGCGTCCCGGTGCGTCGCAGCGGGTCATCTACACGGAGAGCCACGACGAGGTCGCCAATGGCAGCACCCGCGTTCCCGCCGAGATCGACCCCGGCGCACCGCGCGCCGACCACGCCATCCAGCGCACCGCGGTCGGCGCGCTCCTCGTGCTCGCCAGCCCCGGCGTGCCGCTGATCTTCCAGGGACAGGAGTGGGCCGACGAGGACTGGTTCGAGGACTCGCGGCCACTGTCGTGGGACCGTCGCGCAGAACGCTCCGGCCTCGTCGCGCTGTGGACCGATCTCATCCGCCTGCGCACGGGCAGCGATGCTGTTGCGGGCGGGCTGCGCGGCGACCAGTGTGAGGCGAGCTCGCCCACTCCCGGCGTGATCGTCCTGCTCCGTTGGGGCGTCGGCGGACGCGACGAGGCATCGCTGGTGGTGATCAACCTCTTCGCGACCGACCACCCTCACGTGCAGCTGGGTGTGGACGACGACGCGTGGACCTGCGTCTTCTCCACCGACTTCTCCGGCTACCACCCTGCCGGACGCGACACACGTGTCGATGTCCACGACGGCGGGTGCGCGCTGCCCCCGTACGCCGGACACATCTTCGTGCCGAGCACGTGACGTTCAGGTGGGACGTTCACGGTCCCACGTGGTCGCGGTGATGCCGCGGACGATCAGTGACTGCTTCTGCACCTTCTCGGTGGGGGTGCGCGGCAACGCTGCCAACTGGTCGACGTAGCGGGGCAGCATGTGCCGCGCCATCCGCTCCCGGCAGAACTCGATCAGCTCCGCAGGCGCGAGGGTCGCGCCCGGACGCACCACGACGGCGACCATCACGTCGTCCTCGGTCAGCTCGCTCGGCACCCCGTACGCGGCGGCGTCGAGCACCGCGGGGTGGAGCTTGACGACCTCCTCCACCTCGAAGGCCGAGATGTTCTCGCCGCGCCGGCGGATGGCCTCGGTGCGCCGACCGACGAAGGAGAACCAGCCGTCGGCGTCCTGGCGCGCGAAGTCGCCGGTGTGGAACCACAGGTCGCGGTTGGCGGCGACGGTCGCCTCCGGCATGCCGTAGTAGCCCTGCGACATGATCGACGGCTCCTGCGGTCGAACGACGATCTCGCCGACGGCACCCACGGGCACCTCGCGCCCTGCTTCGTCGAACAGGCGCACGTCGTACGACGCGGTGGCGCGCCCGCAGGAACCAGCACGACGCGGCTCGTCGAGCGGCTGGTAGATGGGCACGCCGGCGTCGGTGGACCCGTAGAGCTCGACCAGTCGCAGCCCGAACCGCGCCTCGAACTCGTCGGCGAAGTCGGGAACCGGCACGCCCCACGCGAGCCGCACGTCGTTGTCGCCGTCGTCGGGCGACGGCTCCTGCTTGTGCAGCATCGTGAGCGTCGCGCCCATGAAGTCGAACACGGTGGCACCGAACGCCCTCACCTCCGGCCAGAAGCGCGACACGGAGAACTGGCGACTGATCGCAGCCTTGGCACCGAGCACCAGCGCCGGCATCACGGTGAGCACTGCGGCATCGAGATGGAACAGTGGGAACGGGCAGTACAGCACGTCGTCGGGACGGAACTGCAGGTGCTGCACCATCATCTCCGCCTGCCGCACCGCGTACCGGTGCGACAGCACGCACCCCTTCGACGCGCCGGTGGTGCCCGAAGTGAACATGATCATCGCCGGGTCGCGCTCGTACACCGTCGCCGGCTCGCTCGCAGTCCGCTGCGCGACCGAGTCGAACGCGATGTGCTGAAAGCCACCGGTCGGACCCTCCGCCGCCGGCCCCACGACCAGTTCCCCGACGACCACGACGCGTCGCAGGTGCACCAACTCCTCGCGGACCGCCTCCAACGTCGGCAGCAGCGATTCGTCGACCACCGCGATGTCGCTGTCGCTGAGGTTGATCGCGTGGGCCAGCGCGGGCCCACGCATGGCGGTGTTGACGAAGGTGGCGACCGCACCGAGCCGGCACAGCGCAAACCAGGTGGTCACGAACTCGACGCGGTTCGGCATCACCAGCGGCACCAGATCGCCGCGCCCCACCCCGAGCGCGGCGAGTCCGGCGGCGAGAGATGCGGCACGGTCGTGCACCTCGCCGAACGTCAGCTCCTGATCGACGAAACGGAGGAAGCACACGTCGGGAGCGTCGGCCGCACGTGCTGCGAGCAGCTCGTGGATGGTGGTCACGGCGCTGCCGCCTCGGGCTCGCGCGCCGGCCTCACGCTTAGACTCACGCCCCGCAGACTAGAGCGAACTCGACCCGATGGCAGGTGCCGACCATGTCCCACGTCTCCTACGACACCGTGCTCAGCGAGCTCGACGACCGCGGCATCCGCACCATCACCTTGAACCGGCCCGAACGCTTGAACGCGATGAACCGACAGCTCATCGACGACCTGGCCACGGCCCTCGATGACGCCAACGCCGACGACGCCACAGCGGTGATCGTGCTCACCGGCGCCGGCCGCGCGTTCTGCGCCGGCGACGACCGCCGCGACCACGTGCATCCGGCCGACGAGGCCGAGGCCCGCGAACTGGTCGAGGCCATTCAGCGCGCCACTCATGCGCTCGTGTTCGGCGCCAAGCCAGTGGTCGGCGCGATCAACGGATGGGCGGTCGGTGGCGGCTTCGAGTGGGCCATCAACTGCGACTTCCCGATCTGGGCGGAGAGCGCCCGCGGCTTCTTCCCCGAAGTGTCGCTGAACCTGTTCGTCACCGGCGCCGTCACCTCGCTGCTGCCCGCCCTCGTCGGACTCAACACCGCACGCGAGATGCTGTTCCTCGGCGAACGCTACGAGGCACCTGCGCTGCTGCGAATGGGCGTCGCCTGGCGCGTCGTGCCCGACGACCAACTGCTCGCCGAGGCAGGGCGGGTGGCCGCGCAGCTCGCTGCGCTCCCGCCGCTCGCGGTGCGAGCGATGAAGCGCACGTTGAACCAGACCGCGATGACCGACATGCGCGCCGCGCTCGCATTGGAGACCCAGGCGACCATCGACGGCTTCATGGACCCCGAGACCACCCGGTTGCTGAAGGACTTCTGAACCTGACACGAGGGTTGATACATCAAACCAGTTTGATCTAATGTCGCGGGCATGGCCGCAGCCCAACTCCCCGCGTCGAGCTTCATCGGGCTCGCCGCACACCCGGTCCGCTGGGGCCTGCTCACCGAGTTGGCCCGCAGCGACCGCCACGTCAACGAGCTCACCCACCTCCTCGATCAACCGCAAGCACTGGTGTCGTACCACCTCGCTCGATTGCGCGACGGCGGGCTCGTCACCTCTCGGCGCAGCGCACACGACGGACGGGCCAGCTACTACCGCCTCGACCTGCAGCGCTGCGGCGACGCGCTGTCCGCGACCGGCCTGGCGCTGCACCCGGGTCTCGCGTTGCGCATCGTGCAGCCGACCGCACCGCAACCGAGCAGAGCCCGTCGGGCACGCGTCGTGTTCGCGTGCACCGGTAACGGCGCACGGTCACAGATCGCGGAAGCGCTGCTGCAGCAGCGCGCGGGCGACCGGGTCCACGTGGTGAGCGGCGGCAGCCAACCGAAACCGATCCATCCCAACGCCATCAGAGTGCTCGCCGAGCGCGGCATCGACATCGGCGACCGCCGGTCGAAGCCGCTCACTCAGTTCGACGGGCAGCACTTCGACCACATCGTCACGCTCTGCGACCGGGTGCGCGAGGCGTGCCCGGAGTTCTCCGGCCGCCCGCAGGCCATCCACTGGAGCATCGCCGACCCGAGCCGAGCCACCGGCGGAGACCGAGCCACGTACCCCATCTTCCGCGACCTCGCGAGCGAGCTCGACATCCGCATTTCGTTCCTCACCGCGCTCATCGATCAACCGCCCCAGGAGGCCACCCGCCATGACAGACCACGACACTCCCATCACTGAGTTCGCCAGCGTCCGCTACATCGTCGACGACGTCGCCGCCTGCGTCGACTTCTACACCCAGCACCTCGGCTTCACGGTGCACACCAACTTCCCGCCAGCGTTCGCTGACGTCACCCGCGGCCACCTGCGGCTGTTGCTCAGCGGTCCGCCCAGTTCGGGCGCACGCGCACTGCCCGACGGGCGCCAACCGGTCGCGGGCGGGTGGAACCGCATCCACCTGATCGTCGACGACATCCACGCCGAGACCGAGCGCCTCACCGCTGCCGGCGTTCCCTTCCGCAGCGCGGTCATCAGCGGTCCCGGCGGCCAGCAGGTGGTGCTCGACGATCCGTCCGGCAACCCGATCGAGCTCTTCCAACCAGCCTGACCGAACCCAACCCCCACTGTCGGCGTGGAGATGCGGTCGTGCCGCATCTCCACGCCGACGGTGCTCCGACAGGAGCCGCAGCGAACGTCGCACGTACTGTCTGGCCGCATGACGGCTCGGCACTACGTGTTCCCACAGGAGGGCGACTCCCTCGACTCGCTCGCCGCGCGCGAGCTGCCCGAGGTCGAAGGCGCCGCGCAGCAGCTGCTCTCGTGGAACCTCCACCTCGCCGCACGACGCGCCACCGGGCTGCTGCCGAGCGACATCGTGTTCACCGAGCCCCCGCCGGCCCGATGACGGCGCTCATCACCCGGGCCACCCTTGTCGGCGGCCACGACGGACGCGCCGAGATCGAGGTGGAGCTCACCTACGACAACGGCGGCACGTCGACGATCTCGCTCGACGAAGAGGCCTGCACCGCCTCGCTCGACGCGGCGGGGATCAGCTCGCTCGACGAGCTGGTCGGACAACCGTGGAGCACGGTGCTCCCCGCACTCACACCCCACGCACCAGTACAAGGAGACGCACATGCTCGACCTCGTCATCCGTAACGGGCTCATCGTCGATGGCAGCGGTCTTCCCGGCCGCCACGGCGACCTCGCGATCAAGGGCGGCAAGGTGGTGTCCGTCGGCGGTCGCGCCGGCGACGCCGCGCGCGTGCTCGACGCCACCGGCCGCATCGTCGCGCCGGGGTTCATCGACCCGCACACGCACTATGACGCACAGCTGTGCTTCGACCCCTACGCCTTCCCCGCCATCGAGCACGGTGTCACCACCGTGGTGCCGGGCAACTGCTCGCTCTCGCTGGCACCGCTGCGCACCGATCAGCGCGATGCGTTCAGCCGCATGTTCCGCCTCATCGAGGAGATGCCGGAAGCCGCGTTCGACGCGGGCGTCGACTGGCGCTGGGGAGAAGGCTTCGGCGGCTGGCTCGACGCGCTGGCGGAGAACATCGCGCTGAACGTGGCACCACTGGTGGGCCATTCGGTGCTGCGGATGTACGTGATGGGTGCGGAGGCGCAGACGCGTGCGGCCACCGC
>CAZWCU010000002.1:0-13470 GCA_964632715.1 uncultured Bifidobacterium sp.
GCGCTTGCGCAGGATGGTGAGCCACGACAGGCCCGACTGGAAGCCTTCGAGGCAGAATTTCTCGAACAGCCGCACGTCGTTGGTGACCGGGTGACCCCACTCGTCGTCGTGATAGTGCACGGAGAGCGGGTCGTCGCCGCACCACCAGCACCTGGTGACCCCATCGGGCCCGAGCCGCAGACGCTCCCCGCTCATCCGTCACCGCCGGTCCTGAACCATCGCATCCCGCCACCGTACCTCCACCCGTTCCGAGGCTTTCCTCCAGGCGCCGGGCAGCCGAGGGTTTGCGCGGGCAGATCCTGGACGTGAGCCTCGGATGCGCCCGAACTGGAGGAAAGCCTCGGATCGGCCGAGGGCCAGGTGGCCCCGACGTGGCGCCCGACACACCTCATCGGCAATGATCGCCCCCGTGATTCACCACTACCTCGCCGCTCGTGCGGAACTCGACGCCCCCGGTTCGCCCTTCGCCACCACCACCATCGAGGTGCGCGGTGTGCATCTCAAGACCTTCGCGGCGGTGCCGCCCACCATGCGGGCACTGTGGGAGACCTCAGCGCTGCAGGGCGACAAGGACTATCTGGTCTACGAGGACGAGCGCTACACCTACGCCGAGATCCACGCGCAGGTGCGCACGCTGGCGGCCCATCTGGTCGAGCACGGCGTGGAGCGCGGCGACCGTGTGGCCATCGCGATGCGCAACTATCCGGAATGGGTGGTGGCGTACTGGGCCACGGTGTGCCTCGGCGCTGCAGCGGTCGGCATGAACGCATGGTGGACGCCACCCGAGATGGAGTACGCGCTCAACGACTCCGAGCCGAAGGTGCTCATCGCCGACGACGAGCGCATCGAGCGACTGATGCACATGCCCGCACAGCGCCCGATGCACCTCATCGCCGTGCGCACCGATCGCGGCGATTCGCTCGGTGCCACCCGGTGGGCCGACATCATGGCCAACGACGACCCGGGCACGCTGCCCGCGGTCGACATCGATCCCGACGACGACGCCACCATCTTCTACACCTCGGGCACCACCGGCTTCCCGAAGGGCGCGCAGCTCACCCATCGCGGCTCGGTCGACAACATCTTCAACATCATCACCATGGGCGCCGCCACCGCGATGGCCGAAGCCAAGGCGATCGCTGCCGGCGATGTGCCGGCCCCCACCGCTCCGCCCGCCGCAGCGCCGGCACAGGCCGTGTTCATGGCACCCACCCCGCTGTTCCACGTGACCGCCTGCAACTGCCTGTTGCACCCGGGCACCGTGGCGGGCGGCAAGGTCGTGCTGATGTACAAGTGGGATGCCGGACGTGCGCTCGAGCTGATCGAGCGTGAAGGTGTCACCAACTTCTCCGGTGTGCCCACGATGAGCCGCGAACTGTTGATGCACCCCGACTGGGCCACGCGCGACACCTCCACGCTGCAAGGCATGGGTGGCGGCGGCGCCGCACTGCAGCCCGACCTGGTCGGCAAGATCGCCGGTGCGCTGAAGAAGGGTCAGCCGTCGACCGGTTACGGCATGACCGAGACCTGCGGCATCATCACCGCCAACGCCGCTCGCTTCTTCATCGCCAAGCCCGAGTCGTGCGGCCCGGTGGTGCCCACGCTGGAGGCCAAGCTCGTCGACGAGGACGGCAACGACCTCCCCGCCGGCCCCGACACCGTCGGCGTGCTGTGCGTGCGCGGTTCCATCGTCATCAAGGGCTACCTCAACCGTCCCGAGGCCACCCACGACAGCATCCGCGACGGGTGGCTCAACACCGGCGACATCGCCCGCATCGACGAGGACGGGTTCGTCTACATCGTCGACCGCGCGAAGGACATGGTGCTGCGCGGTGGCGAGAACGTCTACTGCAGCGAGGTCGAGACGGCCATCTACCACCACGACGCGATCTCCGAGGCGTGCGTGTTCGGCATCGCCGACGAGCGGCTCGGTGAGGACGTGGCCGCGGTCATCGTGCTCCGCGAAGGGCACGAGCTGTCGGCCGACGAGCTGCGCCACTTCCTGTCGGCCAGCCTCGCCAAGCACAAGATCCCTGCCACCATCTGGTTCCGCGACGAGCCCATCCCGCGCAACGCCAACGGCAAGTTCCTGAAGCGGGAACTGCGCAAGGAACTGGTCGGCGAGTGACATGACGTTCCGCAGCGGCCTCGCCCACAACGGCAGCACCGAGCTGCACTACGACGTGTTCGGCGACGCGGCGAACCCCACGCTGCTGCTCGTCAACGGTCTCGGCAGCCAGTGCATCAACTACGCCGACGAGTGGTGCGAGATGTTCGCGTCACACGAGCTGCAGGTGGTTCGGTTCGACAACCGCGACGTCGGGCTGAGCAGCAAGTTCGACCAGGCGCCCGTCGGCGAGCACGGCGAGGCGTACTCGCTCAGCGACATGGCCGCCGACGGCCTGGCGGTGCTCGACGCAGTAGGCGTGCAGCGGGCACACGTGATGGGCCTGTCGATGGGCGGCATGATCGTGCAGACGATGGCCATCGAGCACCCCGAGCGGCTGCTCACGATGACCTCGGTGATGAGCAGCAGCGGCGAGCCGGAGTACATGAAGAGCTCGCAGCTCGCGGGCGAACTGCTGATGGCACCACCGGCAACCGACCGGGCTGGCGTCGTGCAGCAGGCGGTCGACGGCCTGCGCGAGTGGGGCAGCCCGGCCTACGCCGACGAGGCGCGGTGGCGTGCGGCGGCGGAGGCGGCGTTCGATCGCAGCTTCCACCCCGGCGGCACGGGCCGGCAGTTCCTCGCCGTGCGCGCCAGCGCTCCTCGCGCGGAGCGGCTGCGATCGGTGCAGGTGCCCACACTGGTGATCCACGGCGATTGCGACACCCTCATCGATCAGATCGGTGGCCGCCGCACCGCCGAGCTGATCCCCGGCGCACGCTTCGAGCTGATCGACGGCATGGGCCACGACTACCCGCCGCAACTGTGGCCGCAGTGGACCACCCTGGTGGTGGCCCACATCCGGGACCATTCGTGACCACACCGGCGCAGCTGCGGGCACTCATCACCGCGCGGCGCACGAGCATGCTCGTCGATCGCGAACGAACGGTGTCGCGCGAGGTCATCACCGAGCTGTGCGAGCTGGCCCAGTGGGCACCGAACCACAAGCGCACCTGGCCGTGGCGGTTCGCGGTTGCCGAGGGCGACGGGCGAGCCCGGCTGGGCGACACCATCGCCGACGCGATGGCAGCGCACGGCGACCCTGCGGAGAAGGTGGCCAAGACCCGCACCAAGTACCTGCGCACTCCCGCCACGCTGGTCGTGGGCTCGACGGCCGGCGACTCGCCGTTGCGGTCCGCCGAGAACCGCGACGCCACCGCCGCCGGAGTGCAGAACATCCTCCTGGCCGCCACCGCCACGGGCCTCGCCAGCTACTGGGGTTCGTGCCCGAAGGGCGCCAACGACGCCGTGGTCGCGCTGTGCGGGTTCGAGCCCGGCACGCACATCGCCGCGCTCATCTACCTCGGCTGGGCAACCGAAAGCGTGGCGCCCCCCGAGCGTCCGCCGGTCGACCTGCACGTCATCGACTGACGCTCGTCAGAAATCGGCGGAGCGCTCGGCAGCGGCGCGGGCCAGGGCGCGGGCGCTGCTGCGATCAGGGCTGGCCACGCTGAAGTAGCCGTTCTCGACCTGCACGATCACCTCGTAGGTGTCGTCGCTGCGGATGACGCCCACGGCCGCGAGCCCGATGCCGCTGAGCGGTTCGATCTCCTCGCCCGACGGTGCGGGCTGCTCGAGATCGGTGGCAGTGCGAGCGCGCACCAGCACGGTGTAGTCGTCGCCACTCGCACGCACGACGTAACCGCACAGGTCGTCGGCCAGCTCCTGGGTGGCGGTGAGGCGCCCGGAACCCACGCCCGCGATGCCGACCCCGTCGAAGTCGTCGGCGGTGAGCGCGTTGCACAGCTGACCGGCGAAGAGCGTGCCCGGTGGCAGCGTGTCGTCGGGCACGAACGAGATGACCACGTCGGGCAGCAGCGTGGTGGCGACGCTGTCGATGGGCACCGTGCCGACGGTGACGGGTGTGGACGACGGCGGGTTGTTCTGGCACGCCACGAGGAACCCCGCGGCGCACACGCTGACCGCGGTCCTCCACTTCATGAGGGCGACGATACTGCCCGTGCCACCCCACGACCGGGCAGTGCGTGCCGGTGAGGTCAGCCGACCGGCACGGGCGCCTGCTCGCTGTCGTGGTGGGAGATCTCGCGGTACCAACGCGACGAGCGGGCCATCAGCGTGGCGACGATGCCGAACACGCCCGCAGCCGTGAAGATGAGCGCGATGCCACGGTCGTCGCCGGTGCCGAACCAGTCGCCGATCAACTCGCCGCCGGCGCCGTCGGCACGCATCAGCGGGATGAAGACCAGCTGCGCGAGTGGCCCGATCATGAACGCGGTCAACGGCGCAGCCGCGTTCTCGACGGTCTGCGCGAAGCCGAACACGCGTCCCTGGTGATCGAACGGGACCACGCGTTGCAGCACCGTCTGCTCCGCCGCCTCGATCATCGGCATCAAGCTCATCCACACGAGCATGCCGACGCCGAGCAGAGCGATGCTCGCCTGCAGTGTGAACACCGCGCACATCACCCAGTTCACGAAGTTGCCGATCAGGATCAGTCGCATCGGGTTGGCGCCGACGCCCTTCCTGGCCACCACCGCGCCGCCGGCGATGAAGCCGAGGCTCAGCACCGCGAACAGCATGCCCCACGCCTCCACCGACATCAGCGACAACCCGTACGCGTCCATCAGCGACATGAACACGCCGCCGAGCAGGTTGTTGAACGCGGCGAACCCGATGAGCCCGTAGAGCCCGGGTACTTCGCGGATGATCGCCATCGCGCCGCGGAAGTCGATGGCCGGCGGCCGCTCCTCGTCGTCGTGCCGCTCCGGCATGTCCTCGGGCACACGGATGGTGAGCAGGTGCAGCAGCGCCAACGTGGTGATGACCACGGAGATGATGAGCGCCCATCCCATGCCCAACCGTCCGACGACGAGTCCGCTCAGCACCGACGTGATGGTGAACGAGATGCCCATCACCGTGCCGACCATGCCGTTCGCCCGACCTCGATCGCCTTCGGGGACGAGCATGGTGACCGACGTGGAGAGTGCGATCGCGCGCAGGTTGCCCACCACCGATCCGGCGAGGATGACGAACACGAAGATCCAGAAGTGCAGGTTGCGCACCGTGACCAGCGACCCCTCGGGCGCGACGGCGTAGTGCGCGAGCGCGACCAGGTAGCAGACGAGTGCCGCGACCGATGCGACCACCATCGCTGTGTGCTTGCGGTGATGGTCGACGAACGTGCCGAAGTACATGCCGACCAGCGCGGAGACGACTGCGAAGCCGCCGGCGACGACGGAGGTGGCGATGACCGATCTGGTCTCCAGGTACACCCAGAACGTGACCGCGAACCAGACGAAGCTGCTCATCACGCTGCTCACCAGCGCGTTCCACAGGAGGCGCTTGAAGATCTTCATCGAACGTCCTTCCGGGGAGAGTGACAGCGGGCGGAGCAGGTCACCTTCGAGAGACGGACCAGGGCGGACTGAATCATCGCATCGCTCAGGGCGAGTGGTCGACAGATTTGCCCGAGGCGCAGGTCACACGGTGGGCGCGGTCCAGCCGTCGACGGCGAGTGCCGGCACGTCGTAGCACCATGCGTCGAAGGTGAGGCCGATCGACGGGTCGCCGTCCCAGGGGTACTTGGCGCCCATCAGCTCGCCGACCAGTCGGCGCTCCGCCGAGTCGGTGACCTCTCTCGCGCGACCTCGCCGAACCTCGCGATCGATGCGCACCGACACGTCCGGCGTCACGAGCGCGTTGCGGAACCAGTCGGCTCCAGGGCCGTTGCCGCTGATGAGGTGGAGCGTGTCGTCGATGACGCCGAACCAGATCTCCACCTCGTGCGGGTTCCCGCTGCGGCGGCCTGTGGTGGCGAGGTAGCAGTTCTCCTCGTCGAGGAAGGGAGTCAGCCAGCTCATCGATCAGCGACCGGGTTGGTACACGCCGAACACTTCCCGCAACGCATCGCTCACCTCGCCGAGCGTCGCGTTGGCACGCAACGCTTCCTTCATCGGCGGCAGCAGGTTCTGCGTGCCGCGAGCGGCCTCGGTGAGGTCGGCCAGGCGGGCGGCGAGCAGCGCGTGGTCGCGGTTCGCCTTGTACTCGGCGAGGCTCTCCCGTTGGCCTTTCTCGAGCAGCGGATCGCTCGGGAACACCACCGGTTCCGGCTCGTTGTCGACCGTGAACTTGTTGAGCCCGACGATGACGCGCTCGTCGTTGTCGATGCTCTTCGCGTAGGCGTATGCGGCCTCCATGATCTCGTCCTGCTGGAAGCCCGACTCGATGGCCTCGACCGCGCCGCCCATCTCGTCGATGCGCTCGATGTACTCCCACGCGAGACGCTCGATCTCGTCGGTGAGGGTCTCCACGAAGTAGCTGCCCGCAAGCGGATCGGGGGTGTCGGCGATGCCGCTCTCGTACCCGATGATCTGCTGCGTGCGCAGCGCGATGCGCGCGGCGCGCTCGGTGGGCAGGCTGAGTGCTTCGTCGTATCCGTTGGTGTGCAGGCTCTGCGTGCCGCCCATCACCGCGGCCATGCTCTGCACCGCGACGCGCACGATGTTGTTCTCCGGCTGCTGCGCGGTGAGCGTGCTGCCGCCCACCTGCGTGTGGAACCGCAGCAGCTTGCTGCTCTCCTTCTGCGCACCGAAGCGCTCGCTCATCAGCTTGTACCAGATGCGCCGTGAGGCCCGGAACTTGGCGACCTCCTCGAAGAAGTTGTTGTGCGCGTTCCAGAAGAAGCTCAGGCGCGGCGCGAACGCATCGACGTCGAGCCCGGCGGCGAGCGCGGCTTCCACGTACGCGATGCCGTTCGCGATGGTGAACGCGATCTCCTGCACGGCCGTGCTGCCCGCCTCGCGGATGTGGTAGCCGCTGATGCTGATGGTGTTCCACTTCGGCACGTTGGCCGCGCAGTACTCGAAGATGTTGGTGATGATGCGCATCGACGGCTTCGGCGGATAGATGTACGTGCCGCGCGCGATGTACTCCTTGAGCAGGTCGTTCTGGATGGTGCCGCTGATAGCGCTCGCCGGAACGCCCTGCTCTTCGGCCACCAGCTCGTACATGAGCAGCAGGATCGCGCCCGTGGAGTTGATGGTCATGCTGGTGCTCACCTTGTCGAGCGGCAGGTCGGCGAGCAGCGCCCGCATGTCGGCCAGGCTGTCGATGGCCACGCCCACCTTGCCCACCTCACCCTCGGCACGCGGGTGGTCGCTGTCGTAGCCCATCTGCGTGGGAAGGTCGAACGCGCAACTGAGACCGGTCTGGCCGGCTTCGAGGAGGAACTTGAAGCGCTCGTTGGTGCTGGCCGCGGTACCGAAGCCGGCGTACTGCCGCATCGTCCACAACTTGCCGCGGTACATCGTGGGGTACACGCCGCGGGTGTAGGGCGGCTTGCCCGGTGCACCGAGCTGCACCTCGGGGTCCCAGCCCTCCAGATCGGAGGCGTCGTACAGCGCCTTGATCTCGATGCCGGAGTCGTTACGAATCTCGTCGCTCATCGCTCGCGAGCGTAGGTCGTCCACCCACGTGCGCGGCCATCCGGCGGCCTCTACGGTTGCACCATGCGCACCCTCCGGTACGTGCCCGACCATGCCGTCGCCGGCATCCCCAACGTGGCGGTCGACGGCTCACCCAACGACGACACCGTGCTCACGCTCTCCCACTGGCCGGGAGCGCCCACGCCGGTGGAGCTGCGCGACGACCTCTCGGCCCAGATCGCGTTCCGGGCACTGGCTCGGCCCGAGCTGTTCGACGGCATCGAGGCCGTCACCACCAACCACTTCGACCAGGACGGTCTGGTCAGTGCGTTCGCACTGCTGGAACCTGACGCGTCCGTGGCTCGCCGCGAGCAACTCGTCGACATCGCACGCGCCGGCGACTTCGGCACGTTCGAGTCACGCGACTCGGCTCGGGTGTCGATGGTGCTGGCCGCGCTCGACGACGACGCACGCTCGCCGTTGCCCGCGGCGATGCTGGACTCGCCGTACCCGCAACGCTGTGCTGCGTTGTACGAGTGGACGCTGCCGCGCCTGCTGGAGATCGTCGATCACCTCGACCGCTGGGAGCACCTGTGGGGTGACGAGGACGCGCACCTGTCGGCGAGCCTCGGGGCCATCGCCAGTGGTGAGGTCGGCGTGGAGGAGTTCCCGGAGATCGACCTCGCCGTGTTCACCGTGCCCGCCGACTGGTCGGCACATGCAGCCACCCGGTTCACCGTCGCACGCTCCGATCGTCTGCACCCGATGGCCGTGGCCAACAGCACCGAGCGCATGCGCGTCGCCGTCGTCGACGAGGCCGGCTGCTCCATCGAACTGCGCTACGAGACGTGGGTCATGTTCACCTCGCGGCCGGTGATGCCACGCCCCGACCTGCGCCTGCTGGTGCCCGTCCTCGATGCGCTGGAGTCGTCCGGTTCGGGCTGGCACGCCGACGCGCCAGGATCGTTGACGCCACAGCTGCGGTGGGCGGGCGAGGGCCAGTCGAGCATTCCGCCCGCGGAGTTCGTGCACACGCTGCGCGAGTTCCTCATCGACGCAGCGCCTGCCTGGGATCCGTTCCAGATCCAGTAGTGCCGTTCGCCGTCACGCGTCGTTGCCCACTCGCCCGTGCGGAACTCTGGTCACGTTTCGTCTCCATGTGCGAGACAGCACGTGACCAAAGCTTGATTCGGCAGCGCCACTCGGCCGACGCCGCTGCGCCCGCGTCGTAAGGTCGGCGGCATGGAGACAGGCGAGTACTCGATTCGACCATTGTCCGTGCACACGTGGGACGCGTTCGCCGGATTGGTGGAGCGGCACAACGGCATCTTCGGCGGATGCTGGTGCACCTACTTCCACGCCGAGTGCGCCGACCGGGGGCCGGGTTACGAGGGCAGCCGCGTCATGAAGCAGCAGCTGGTCGAGGCCGGACAGGCTCATGCGGCGCTGGTGATGCTGGGCGACGAGGCGATCGCGTGGGCCCAGTACGGCACCCCCGACGAACTCCCGAACATCCATCACAGCAAGCAGTATCTCGCCGAGCTCGACCTCCTACCCGACTACCGCATCACGTGCATCTTCGTCGACAAGCGTCACCGCAGGCAGCGCTACGCCAAGGCGGCGCTCGCCGGGGCGCTCGACCAGATCGCAGAGCGGGGTGGCGGCGTGGTCGAGGGGTACCCGCACGAGGTCGGCGAGAAGCGAATGAGCAACTCCTTCGTCTACAACGGAACGCGTGCGATGTACGAAGAAGCCGGCTTCGAGTTCGTCCGTTCCAAGGGGCTGAAGAACACCGTCATGCGGCGCACCGTCCGACCGGCGTGAACGGCGCGGGTTCGTGACTCGAACCGGCTCGTCGGACAACGCGGTGGCTCACCTCGCGGCGACGAGTGCGATCTCCATCTTCCACTCGGGGCGGGCCAATGCGGGCACCGTGACGAGCGTGCTGGCCACCTTGCGACCACCGAGCGCAGCATCGCGTGCGGCCATCACCGCGGCGAGGTGCGGCAGCTGGTCGACCACCACGTAGGTGGTGACGCTCACCACGTCGTCGGCGCCCATGCCCGCCTCGCGCAGCATGGCGGACAGGTTGGTCCACACCACTTCCGCCTGCGTCGCGATCGCGGCCGGCACCGTGCCGTCGGGCCGTGTGGGCACGACGCCGCTCGTGTGCAGCCAGCTGGCGGCACCCTCGGTGACGATGGCGTGCGCGTAGTTGGCTGCCGGAGCGGCGATGTCGGCGGGAGCGACGATGCGATTCATGCCTGCGATGTTGCCACCTCCCACCCATCCGAGTGCCAGCCGTCCATCCGAGTGCCACGGCGCCATCCGAGTGCCACGGCGCCATCCGAGTGCCAGCGGACACCCCGGTGGGCCGCTGGCACTCGGATGGGTCGGCACCTCGCACTCGCTCGCGGACGAGCAGCCGCGTAGTCTGGCGACCATGACTGTCACGGAAACCGGGGTCCGCACCATCGATGGGGTGGAGCTCACTCCCAAAGCGGTGTCGCTCGAGCTGCCCAGCCCGTTCGCCACCGTCGAGGAAGAGCGGCTGCACCGCAAGCAGAAGCTCGCCGGCGCACTGCGCATCTTCGGCCGCGTCGGCTTCGGCGAAGGCGTCGCCGGGCACATCACCGTGCGCGATCCCGAGTTCCCCGAGTACTTCTGGGTGAACCCGTTCGCGGTCAGCTTCCGCCACATCACGGTCAGCGACCTCATCCTCGTCGACCACGACGGCAACGTCATCTACGGCACCCGCCCGGTCAACCGTGCGGCGTTCGTCATCCACTCCGCGGTGCACGAAGCGCGGCCCGACGTGATCGCGGCCGCGCACAGTCACAGCGTGCACGGCAAGGCGTTCAGCTCGCTCGGCATCCCGCTGGCCCCCATCACCCAGGACTCGTGCATCTTCTACGAGGATCACGTGGTGGTCACCGCGCAGCGCGGCCGAGTGCAGTTCGGCGTGGAAGACGGTCGCGAGCTCGTCTCGCAGTTCCCGTCGGGCAAGGCCGCCATCCACCAGAACCACGGCCTGTTCACGGTCGGCGGCTCCGTCGACGAGGCAGCCTTCTGGTTCCTCAGCATGGACCGCAGCTGCCAGGCACAGCTCCTCGCGATGGCCGCGGGCACGCCGCAGCCCATCCCCCACGAGGATGCCGAGTACACCCGCGAGCAGACCGCGTCGCCCATCGCCGGCTGGCTGAGCTTCCAGCCGCTGTGGCAGGAGATCTGCCGCACCGATCCCGACCTGTTCGACTGACGCGGGTCCGGTCACACCCCGCGTCGGCCACGCCGGCTCACATGCGTTCTCCCGCACAGTTCGTCCGCACCGCCTCCCCGGAGGCGCTGTTCGCCATCGCCGGCATCTCGCAGTACACCGGCGCGGTGGTGGCGGTGAACCTGTTCGATCAGGTTCGGCCGGCCACGGTGGCCTGGTTCCGGGTGATGTCGGCCGCGGTGCTGCTGGTGCTCGTGTCGTGGAGACAGGTCAGCAAGGGCTGGACCCGCGCCGAGCTGAAGAGCGCGGCCGTCTTCGGCATCGCGACCGCGTTCATGAACCTGTTCTTCTACCTCGCACTGGATCGGCTGCCGCTGGGCAAGAGCGTCGTGATCGAGTTCATCGGGCCCATCGCGGTGGCCGCCGCGTTCACGCGCACGATGCGCAACTCGGTGGCGCTCGCGCTCGCCGCCGCGGGCGTGATCACGCTCTCCGGCGTCGAGGTCGGCGGCGAGCCGTGGGGCATCTTCTTCATCTTCGCCGCGTCGGCGATGTGGGCCGTCTACATCATCCTCGGGCGCCGCGTGGCACACCTCGACCGCGGGCTGGCCGGTCTCGGCCTCGGACTGGTGCTCGGCTCACTGGTCATCATGCCGTTCGGCGTGGCAGGCAGCGGCGCGGTGTTCACCGACCCTCGATTGCTGCTGTTGTGCGTCGCGGTCGGCGCGCTGTCGTCGGCCATCGGGTACGGCATCGACCAGGTGGTCATGCGCCGCATCCCCGTCCGCCGGTTCGCGGTGCTGCTGGCGCTGCTGCCCGTGTCGGCGATGGTGCTCGGCTACCTGGTGCTCGAGCAGCGACCGTCGGCCGTCGACCTGTTCGGCGCCGCGCTGGTGATCGCCGGCGTGCTGTTGCAGGAGCGAGACGAGCTGCCGCCGCCGGGTGCCGAAGTGGCGGGCTGAGCGGCCGGCGTCAGTGCGAGAGGCCGGGTGCGCAGAGCCCTTCGAGCTCTTGCACGATGATGCGGTCGCGGTTCGCGTAGGTGACCTCGTTGGCCGGGTCGGGCCGAAGGTTGAACGTGCGGAAGCTCATGTCGGTGGTGTCGACCGACAGGATGCGCCCGGCCAGGCTCTCGCCGAGGCCGAGCAGCAGCTTGATGACCTCGAGCGCCTGGATGCTGCCGATGATGCCGGGCAGCACACCGAGCACGCCGGCCTCCGCGCAGCTGGGCGCCAGTTCGGCCGGAGGCGGCTCGGGCACCATGTCGCGGTAGGTGGGGCCCTCCAGCGGGTGGAACACGCTGACCATGCCCTCGAAGCGGAAGATGCTGCCGTGCACCACGGGGATGCCCAGCTTCACGCTCGCGTCGTTGAGCAGGTAGCGGCTGGGGAAGTTGTCGGCGCCGTCGACGATGACGTCGTAGCCCTCGATGATCTGCATGATGTTGCTGGCGTCGAGGCGGGTGTCGTACGTGACCACGTTGACGTCGGGGTTGAGCAGCGTGAGCGTCTTCTTCGCGCTGTCGACCTTGCGATCGCCGATGCGGTCGACGTTGTGCAGGATCTGGCGCTGCAGGTTGCTCGAGTCCACCTCGTCCATGTCGACGATGCCGAGGGTGCCCACGCCGGCCGCAGCCAGGTAGAGCGCGGCGGGCGACCCGAGGCCACCGGCGCCGAGCAGGAGCACCTTGCTCTCCAGCAGCTTGGCCTGGCCGGCAGTGCCAACCTCGGGCAGCAGCAGGTGACGCTGGTAGCGGTTGCGCTGTTCCGCGGTGAGGGTGACCGGGGTTTTCCACGGGCGCCCTTCGTCCTTCCACTTGCCGAACCCACCGGCCACCGACACCACGTCGGTGTAGCCGAGGTCGGCGAGGGTCTTCGCTGCGAACGCGCTGCGCACACCACCGGCGCAGTACACGACGACCTGCGCGTGCTTGTCGAGCAGCTTGCTCTCGATCTGCGCCTCGAGGTGACCACGCGGGATGTGGATGGCGTCGGGCAGCGCGCCCTGGTCGTACTCGTCGGGCTCACGCACGTCGAGCACGATCGCGCCCTTGGCGATCTGCTCGGCGGCGCCGGCCGTGTCGACTTCGATGATCTGCGCCTTGGCGGCGGCGAGAAGGTCGCGGAAGGTAGCCATGACGGAAAGCCTACCGGATCAGTCAGGATTCGTCACGGGGTGTCCGCGCCGACGCCGACGAGCGCCGGCAGCAGTTCGGAGAGCTGCCCGATGAGCACCGAATCGGCGAACCGATCCATCTTCGTCGGCTCGCCGTTGACGATGACCACGCGTGCGCCCGCGCTCTTCGCGCGCGGCACCACGTTGGCCGCGGGGAACACCGACAGCGAGGATCCGACGGCAAGCACCAGGTCGCAGCGCTCGGCCGCCGTCATCGCCGCGTCGATCACGTGCGGCACCAGGTTCTGCCCGAACAGGATGGTGTCGCTCTTGATCACTCCCCCGCACAACTCGCACGGCGGGTCGGGCTCGCCGCCGCGCACCCGATCCAGCATCTCCTGCATCGGGCGCCGGTCGTTGCAGCCCCAACATCGCGACCAGTGCACCGTGCCGTGCACCTCGATCACCCTGCTCGGGTCGTGACCCGCGGACTGGTGCAGCCCGTCGACGTTCTGCGTCACCACGGCCAGCAACTGCTCGCGTCGCTCGAGCTCGACCAGCGCGCGATGTCCGGCGTTGGGTCGCGC
>CAZWCU010000002.1:13570-17881 GCA_964632715.1 uncultured Bifidobacterium sp.
GCGGTCGGCCGCGGTCGGATCTTGCCGGTTCCGGGATCTCGGTGTGCCCAGTACCCACAGCGACTTCCTCCGCCGTTTCCGCCCACCCGCCGGGGGTCCCCACATGCCGATCGAACCGCTGCTGCTCGCACCCGAGGAGGCCACCGTGATGGTCGTGCCCTGGCACGACCCGGTGGTCGATGCCGTCGGCCACGACGTGCGCTCGCACTACGTCGAACTGTTCTGGTTGAACGTGCTCGGGCCGACTGCGACCTGGACGCTTCGCCGGCTGGTCACCGGCTTCGACCGCTACCCGCTCGGCTACGAGCTGGACCTCGGCCAGACCGCGAGCATGCTCGGCCTCGCGTACTCGGCCGGCACCTCGAACTCGTTCGCCCGTGCGCTGCACCGCTGCACGCTGTTCGGCGTCGCGCAACCGCTGCCCGGCGGACTGGCCGTGCGCCGGCGAGTGCCACCCGTCGCCGCGCGCCATCTGTCGCGCATGCCGCCGCAGCTGCAGGCGATGCACGAGCAGTGGAAGGTGCGCGAGTTCTCGATCAGCGACCTGGAGCGAGGCATCGCCCTGGCCGACGTGATGATGGCTGCCGGCGACGACCCGGAAGTCGTCGAACGGCAGCTGCTCGCGGTGGGCGTCTCGCCCGCGGCCGCGGTGGAGGCCATCGCGACGACGCTGGCTCGCAGCTGACTCGGCGACTACTTCGTGAACGTGGTGGCGAGCTCGATCAGCAGTCGGGTGCCGAAGCCGGTGGCACCCTTGCTGAGCCACGCATCGTCGGCATCGACGGCCATCGGGCCGGCGATGTCGAGGTGCGCCCACGGCACGTCGCCGACGAACTCGCTCAAGAACAGCGCGGCCGTGATGGCCCCGCCGTGGGGGCCGCCGATGTTGCGCATGTCGGCGACGGTGCTGTCGAGCAGCTTTCGGTAGCCCTTCTCCAGCGGCAGCTGCCACACGGCCTCGTCGGTGGTGGCCGACGCGGCGCGCACCTTGTCGATGAACGGCTGGTCGTTGCCGATGACGCCAGCCATCTTCGTGCCGAGCGCGACCATGCACGCACCGGTGAGCGTGGCGATGTCGACGATGGCGTCGGGTGCGTCCTCCACCGCCAGCGACAGGCCGTCGGCCAGCACGAGGCGGCCCTCGGCGTCGGTGTTGTGGATCTCGCTGGTCTTGCCGTTGCGGAACGTGAGCACGTCGCCGAGCTTGACCGCGTTGCCGCCCAACATGTTGTCGGTGCACATCAGGTAGCCGGTGACCTTCGCCTTGCACTTCAGCGCCTTCAGCGTGCCCATCGCCGACAGCACCGCGGCCGCCCCGCTCATGTCCATCTTCATCGCGATCTGGCCGTCGCTGGGCTTCAGGCTGAGGCCACCCGAGTCGTACATGACACCCTTGCCGACCAGCGCGAGGTGACCCACCGGGTTGCGCGGCGTGTAGGTGAGGCGCACCATGCGCGGCGGCTCGGTGCTGCCCTGGTTGACACCGAGCATGCCACCGCACCCCATCGCGGCGAGCTGGTCGCGGTTGAACACCTCGATGGTGAGTCCGTTCTCGCGAGCGACTTCGACAGCCTTCTCGGCCATGTGCCGGGCCGTCATGTGGCCGGGCGGCGTGTTGGCGAGATCGCGGGCGAGGTAGGCGGCCGCGGCTGTGACTCGACCACGCTCGGCACCCACCGCTGCACCGTTCGCCCGAGCGGCGCCGACCACGAGCACGAGATCGGTGAGCGCACTGGTGTTGGGGGTCTTCTTGATGCCGGCGAACCGGTACGAGCCGAGCAGGCCACCTTCGACCACGACCTGCGCGGCCTTCGCGGCGTCGACACCCTCGAGGTCGGCGAGGTTGGTGGCCACCACCGCGCGCTTGCCGGCGGCGCGCACGGTGGCCGCTGCCGCAGTCCGTAGCGTGTTCGGAGTCAGCGACCCGGGCTCGCCGATGCCGACCGCGATCTGCGTGTGGCCGGCTGCCGGGATGACGAGCGTCTGGCCGACCTTGCCCTCGAAGCCGACCGCAGCGAGTGCGGCTCGGTTGAGGCCGAGCGAACGCGGCACCGGGCCGGCGGTGGCGACGGGCACGCCGACGGCGTCGACGTTCTTCGGAGTGGCGCGGGCGATCAGCACGGTTGCAGTCATGGCCGCAAGTCTGCCGCGTGGATCAGACCTTCGCGTCGTCGGCGTGTCGGTCGCTCACTGGTGCGCCTCCCCATGTCGACGATCGAATTCCTCTGCGGCGGCGATGACTACCGTGGGCCCATGACCACCGAGGACCGCCCGACACCTGCGAGCACCGCTGAGTTGCGCAGCGAACTGATCGGCAGGCTCCGCGGCGTCACCATTGCGTGGTCGGTGTCGGGGCGCGACGTCGGGTTCATCACCGGGTTCGACTCGGGTCTCGAGATCGGCGGCTTCGCGGTCGCGTCCATTCCCGAGGGACCGCAGTTGCTCGTCCAGGTGCACGAGCTGCACGTCACCGAGCGCGACGCGGTGCGCGTCGACCTCGACACCGACGATCTGGGCGGTGGCAACAGTCAGGTTCGCAGCGCACAGGTGGGGCTGGCGTTGCGGTCGGTGGGAGGCACCGGACAGGTGCTCGCGCGGGTCATCGACGACGGCGTCGGCCCGTTCACGCCGACCGGTTTCACCGAGGCGGCGTTGGCCCCGGCGCCCGACGATCTGGTCGCTGCGTACACGGCCAGCATGATCGGCAGCGCGGTCGGGCTGCCGCTCGGGCACGCCGGTTCGGCGGGTTCCGTGGCCATGGTGAAGGCCTCGGGGTTCTCGCGCCACACGTTCCTCGTCGGGCAGTCCGGCTCTGGCAAGACCTACACCCTCGGGGTGATGCTCGAGCGGCTGCTCGTGCACACCTCGCTGCCCCTCATCGTCGTCGACCCCAACTCCGACTCGGTGCACCTCGGCACGATGCTGCCGCGCGAGAAGGTCGCCGGCCGCGGGCAACCCCCCATTACCGAGGCCGCGTACGAGTCCCTCACGCGAGCGATGGCAGCGAGCGGCGAGGTGGTCGTCGCGCGCGCCGGTGGCGCACTCCCGCTGCGCATCCACCTGTCGGATCTCGACGTCGGCGAGCAGGCGCTCGCGCTCGGGCTCGACCCCACCCGCGACCGCGACGAGTACTCCACGTTCCTCGACATCGTCGACGAGCTGAGCACCCAGCCGCACTACGGACTCGACCTCGTGACCCGGCACCTGCAGGCGCGCTCGGACGAGACGTCGGGCCGGCTGTTGCACCATCTCCGCAACCAGCGCGTGGCCAACTGGAAGGTGTGGGCCACCAGCGAAGAGCCCTCGCTCACGTCGCTGATGCAGGGCAGGCGGGCAGTCATCCTCGACACCGGCTCGCTCGACGATGCGCGCGAGCGGTCGATCCTGGCGCTCGCCGTCCTGGGTCATCTCCGCCGGCGCGACGAGCGCATCTCCACCATGCTGGTCATCGACGAGGCGCACAACCTGTTCGGCCCCGACACCGGCGACGCGCTGCAGAGCGCCGTCGCCGAGCACGGCGTGTGGATCGCCGGCGAAGGCCGCAAGTACGGCGTGCACATGCTGGTGTCGACACAGCGGCCGCAGAAGATCCGCAGGAACATCCTGTCGCAGTGCGACAACCTGGTGCTGATGCGCATGAACTCGAACGCCGACATCGAGGAGCTCGCCGCGGTGTTCTCGCACGTGCCGCCGTCGATGATCGCCGAGGCGAAGTCGTTCCGCCAGGGCGAGATGCTGGTGGCCGGCCCCATCGCCAGCCCGCCGTTGCGCGTGCAGGTGGCAGAGCGGTGGTGCCCGGAGGGTGGTGCCGATCTGCCCACCACGTGGGCGAACGCCGGCGCGCTCAGCCCCGCCGACCTGGCTGCACTGACGACGCACGCACCAACCTGACCTGCTCCGTTCTCCGCCCTGCCGTCGACGGAATCGTTGCGTGTGCAATCATCCTGCGAACCGTTCCGCGACCCCCGACGTAAGGACACCCATGCAGCAGCACTGGAAGAAGATCGTCATCGGACTCGTCGGCCTCGTCGTGGTCGTGCTCGGCGCCTCGTTGATCTACGCCAAGGTCATCAACAAGGCCGACGAGGAGTTCGACAGCAGCGATGTGAAGGAGCGTCTCACCACCACCGTCGCTCCCGACCCCACCGAGTCCACGCCCGGCTCTGACCCGGCCACCACCGACCCGGACGGCACCGTCGCCCCCTCCGCCGACGGCGTGAACGGCGACTGGGCCATCTCCACCGGCTCCGAGGTCGGCTACCGCGTCGACGAGAGCATCAACGGGTTCGACACCACCGCCAACGGGCGCAC
>CAZWCU010000002.1:17981-47056 GCA_964632715.1 uncultured Bifidobacterium sp.
TGCGCGGCACCACCAAGTCGGTCACCTTCGAGGTGGAGGCCACGTTCGACAACGGGCGCGTCGGGGTGTTCGGAACGATCCCGGTGCTGTTCGCGGACTACGGCATCCCGAACCCGTCGGTGGCCACCATCGCCACCGAGGACAACGGGCTGCTCGAGTTCGTGCTCATCTTCGACCGCGCCTGACTCGCCGGCCGGCTGGTCGTCAGCGGTTCGCGGAGCCCTCCGCCGCGGGCTGCGAGCGCGCCCACGCGTCGGCCAACGCGGCGTAGCGGCCGCCCCGCGCCACCAACTCGTCGTGCGTGCCGAGTTCGGTGAGGCGCGCATGGTCGATGACCGCGATGCGATCCGCTCGTCGCACGGTGCTCAGTCGGTGCGCGACCACGATGACGGTGCGGCCCTCCATCAGCCGTTCGAGCGCCTGCTCCACCACCGCTTCGGTGCCCGGGTCGAGGTTGCTGGTGGCCTCGTCGAGCACCAGCACCGCAGGGTCGACCAGCGCCGCCCTGGCCAACGACACCAGCTGTCGCTCGCCCGCCGACAGCCGCGAGCCGCGCTCGCGCACCTCGGTCTCGAGCCCCTCGGGGAACTCCTCGAAGCGCGCGAGCACGCCGATCGCCTGCAACGCCGAGGCCACCTCCAGGTCGGTGGCCTGCGGGCGAGCGATGCGGATGTTGTCGCGGATGGTGCCACCGAACAGGAACCCCTCCTGCGGCACCACCACCACGCGCTCTTGCAATGAAGCCAGCGACGCGAGCCGCAGGTCGACCTCGCCGAACGTGACACTGCCCTGCGTCGGGTCGTACAGCCGGCTGAGCAGCTTCGCCAGCGTGCTCTTGCCGGCGCCCGTCGGGCCGACCAGCGCGAGGCGTTCACCCGGTGCGACCGCGAGGCTCACCTCGCTGAGCGCGGGGCGATCCGCGCCCTCGTAGGCGAAGGTGATGTGGTGCGCTTCCAGTACTCCGACTGCGGGCAGCGCCACCGCCTTCGGGTGTTCGGCCACGTCGGGCACCGCGTCGATGAGCGTGTACAGCTTGTGCAGCGACGCGGCCGCGCTCTGCACCGTGTTGTACAGCTGCGACAGCTGCTGCACCGGCTCGAACAGGTTGGCGAGCAGCAGCACGAAGGCGGCGACCGTGCCGAAGCCGACGGTGTCGTTGCGCACCAGCACACCGCCGACGCCGACGATGAGGGCGATGCTCACGATGCCCGACCACTCGACCAGACCGAAGTACCACGTGCTGATCTTCACGCTGTGCAGGTGCGACTTGTAGAGCGCTCGGTTGGAGAGCACGAAGCGGCGTTGCGTCTCCGCCTCCCGCCCGTACGCCTGGATGACGCGCACCCCGGTGATGCCTTCCTGCAGGTTCGACAGGTTGGTGCCGACCCGCTCGCGCACGTCGAGGTAGGCGCCGTTGGAGAGGCGTTGGAACTTCGCCGATGCGAGACCGAGGATGGGGGCCACGAACAGCACGACCACGAGCGTGAGCTGCCAGCTGAGCGCGGTCATCAGCACGAGTGTCATCACCAGCAGCAGGCCGGCGCCCACGAACTGCAGCAGACCCCATTGGATGAGCTCGCCCATGCTCTCGATGTCGGCCGTCATGCGCGACACCAGCACGCCCGCCTTGTTGCGATCGAAGAACGCCATCGACTGTGCCTGCAGCCGGTCGAACACGGTGACCCGGAGGTCGCGCAGGAAGCCTTCCCCGGCGCGGTTGATGGCCAACTGCTGCGCACGAGCGACGAAGTAGCCGATGACGACGACGGTGACGAAGCCCGCGACGGAGAGGTTGAGCGCGCTCGCGTCGCCGTCGGCGATGCCGTGATCGAGACCCGTCTTCACGAACACCGGGCCGGCGACGGTGCACAGCGCAGACACCGACACCAGGCCGATGGCCCACCAGATGGTGCGCCGGTACGGCTGCGCGAACTGCAGCGATCGGCGCAGCACGCGGCCGGTCTCCGCGCGATCCAGCTTGTCCTCGTCGCTGACCGCACCGGCGGCCCACATGTCAGCTCACCCCCGCTGCGTCGGTGGCCGCGTCGAGGTCGGCGTCGGCATCCACGTCGTCGAGCTCCGACAGCGCGGCGAGCACGGCACGGTAACGCTCGCTCGTCGCGAGCAGCTCGTCGTGCGTGCCCGTGGCCACCACATGACCGTCGTCGAGGAGCACCACGGTGTCGGCGAGCGCGATCGTGCCCGGTCGGTGCGCGATGACGATGGTGGTGCGCCCCTGCATCACGGTGGCCATCGCCTCGCGGATCTCGTGCTCCTTCGACGGGTCGACGGCGCTGGTGGCGTCGTCGAGCACGAGCACCCGCGGGTCGGCGAGGATCGCGCGAGCGAGTGCGACTCTCTGCCGCTGACCACCGCTGAGCGAGAACCCGCGCTCGCCGAGCAGCGTGTCGTATCCGGCGGGCAACCGCATGATGAAGTCGTGCGCACCCGACAGCCGGGCGGCGGCCTCGACGTCGTGATGCGAGGCGTCGGGTCGTGAGAACGCGACGTTCGCGGCCACCGTGTCGTGGAAGAGGAACGTGTCCTCGAACACGATGGCCACGGCGTGCCGCAGGTCGACGAGCGTGAGGTCGCGCACATCGACCCCGTCGATGGAGATGGAGCCGTCATCGACGTCGTAGAACCGGATGAGCAGCCGTGCGAGGGTGCTCTTGCCACTGCCGGTGGCTCCCACCACGGCCACCGAGGCGCCGGCCGGAATGGTGAGGTCGAAGTCGCGCAGCACCGGTGCCGCCGGGTCGTAGCCGAACTGCACGTGACGGAAGTGCACGGCGCCGAGCCCGTCGGCGGCCGTCGAGGGAAGAGCCACCGGCTCGCGCGCGTCGGCGACGGCGGGCGTGGTGGAGAGCACTTCGTTCACCCGCAGCAGCGCCGCCGCGGCACGCTGGCCGAAGGCCACGGTCATGCCGAGGTTGCGCAGCGGGAAGATCAGCAACCCGATGTACTGCATGAACTCGAGCATCTCGCCAGGGGTCATCCGACCGTCGAGGACGCGATGGCCGCCGACGGCGAGCACCGCGATGAGGCCGATGTTGGGCAGCAGGTCGAGCGCCGGGAGGAACGAGCTGCGTATCTTCGCCGACTGCAACGACACACGGCGGATGTCGTCGGCCTCCACGCGCAGGCGGTCGGCGGTGACCCCTTCGGCGCCGAAGCCTTTGACTACGCGGACACCGCTGACCGCTTCCTCGACGACCGTTGCCAGCTGCGCCTGCTCTGCCTGCACGGCCAGCACCGCCGGATGGATGCGACGCGAGAATCGGGTGGCCAGCACGTTCAGCAGCGGCAGCGGCGCGAGCGCGATGAGCGCGAGCAACGGCTGCTGCACCGCGAGGATGACCACGATCGTGGCCACCATCATCAGGTTCGACGCGGTGATGGGGATCATCACCACGAAGCCCTGGATCTGCAGCAGATCGCTCGACGCGCGGCTCATCAGCTGACCGGTCTGCGTGCGGTCGTGGTAGGCCACGTGCAGGCGCATGATGTGTGAGAAGAGCTGCTCGCGCAGCTTCGTCTCGGTGAGCCGGCTCTCGCGGAAGGCGAACCAGCGACGCCACGCGGTGAAGATGCCGGCGATCACCGCGACCGCGGCGATGATGAGCGACCAGAACAGCAGCGAGTCGGTGCCGAGCACGGCGCGGTCCACGGCGAGGCTGGTCAACTTCGGCACCGTCACCTTGCCGGCGCTCCACAGCAGCCCTACCGCCACTCCCGCGGCGAGGCCACTGCGCTGCTCGCGCAGCATCGCCCGCAGCAGCCCCCAACCTCCGGCGCCGGGCGTCGGTGCTGACTTCCCCTCGGCCCGTTTCCCCACGACGTCCGACACTACGCCCGGTCCTCGCTGATCGCAGAGCCGTATACGCGCGCGCCGCCGAATCTCCGTGGCGGCCGGCGACGTGGTGCGGCAGACTCGCCGCGATGTGGCACACCGAACGACTCACGATCGAGCCGCTCGCGCACGAGCATGCCGAGGAACTGGTGGCCGCGCTCGACCACGAGTCGGTCGGCGCGTTCATCGGCGGGCCGGATGTCACGACGGTGGAAGCGATGCACGAGCGGATCGATCGCCTGGCCACGGGTCCGGGTCCGGAGTGGCCGGACGAGCAGTGGTGGAACTTCGCCGTACGTCGCTCGGCGGACGGCGCGATGGTCGGCCGCCTCGAAGCCACCACCTACGGCGACTGGGCGGAGGTGGCGTACGTCTTCGGTCCTGCGCTCGCCGGCCGCGGCTACGCCACGGAAGGCGTGCGCTGGCTCGTCGGTCACGTGGCCGATGTGTTGTCGGTTGCCGAGCAGTGGGCCGCGGTGCACCCCGACAACCTCGCCTCGATCCGCCTGCTCGAACGGGTGGGCTTCCGGCGCGAGCCGACGGCGTGGCGGCCGATCGGCTCGTTCGACGACGGCGACCTCGTGTTCCACCTCCACGCCGACCCGCCCGCGTCGTAGCGTTAGCGTGATCGTATGAACTTCCTGGCATGGATCATCGTCGGTCTCGTCGCGGGCCTTCTGGCGCGCTGGATCGTGCGCGACGACAAGAGCGGCTGCCTCTACACGGTGGTGGTGGGCGTGCTCGGCGCGCTCATCGGTGGCGCACTCATGCAGGCCGCCGGCAAGAAGGGCATCGCCAACGAGTTCGACGTTCGGTCGATCCTGGTCGCGGCGGTCGGCGCGGTGCTGCTGCTGCTGGTGCTGCAGGCCATCGGTGGCCGATCGCGTCGACGCTGACGGCTCACCGAGTCAGCTCAACAGTTCGCGCACACGTTCCTTCGGACGGCCGATGATGGCCGTGTCTGCGGTGACCAGCACCGGCCGTTGGAGCAGCTGCTTGTGTTGCACGAGCAGGTCGATCACCTGATCCTCAGTAGCCGCGTCGGCATCGGTGAGGCCGAGCTTCTTCCACAGGCTGTCGCGGCGAACCAGGTCGGTGACCGGGTCTTCCAACTTCCCGATGATGCTGCGCAGCGTCGCTGCGTCGGGCGGTGTCTTCAGGTAGAGCACCACGTCGGCGTCGACCCCGAGTTCCTGGGCAATGCTCACGGCATTGCTGGAGGAGTTTCAATTCGGGTTGTGGTAGATCGTGACGTCGGCCATGCCCGCAGCCTACCCGCGCCGCAGAAGTCGACCCGGTGCTCGCCCACCCTGCGAGACCCCCTCCGTATGGTGCGTCACACGGCTTCCCCCGTTCATCACCTGCCGTCGGCCACCAGCGTCGTTCGGCTGCATGCTCCGGAGGTCGCCCATCATGCCCATCACTCCTGCTTCCGCCACCGACACCACGGCGCAGCCCGATGCCGAGCGCCCTCATCCGGCGCCCATCCGCTGTGGCACCGATGCCCAGCGCATCGTGTTCCTCGCGCTCTCGCGTCCGCTCGAGCACGAGACCCTCGTGTTCCTGCTCGACCGTCACGGCAACGGCGGGGTCATCACCATCGTGTCGGGCACCGCCACCGCCGACTCGGTACTCGCCGTCGTCGAGTGCTTCGCGCGGGCGGCGCAGCGCGTGCCGGAGGCCGCTGCCTTGGTCGTGGCCAGCGTCCGGCCCGGCGGGTGCATCCTGCCCGGCGACATCGACCGCTGGCTCGACGCCAGCGCCATCGCCACCCTGCACGGCGTGCACCTCGTCGAGTGGTACATCGTCAACGAGTCCGGCGCCCAGTGCCCTCGCGACCTGCTCGGCGAGCCCGAGCGATGGTCGCTGTTGGTCGACGTCCGCGAGGGCTGAGCCGTGCCCTCAGGTGGTGGCGCGCCGCTGGGCGGGGTTCAACCGCAGACCGGCCGCGCGCAGGGCCCGCACCAGCTCCCGGCTCGGTGTCGGCACCGCCCCCAACTGCACCATCTCGTCGTAGTACTCCTGCGGCACGTCGTAGTGGTCGCCGTGGAATCCGCGGCGCGGAATGCCCGCCGCCTCGGCGAACGCGTGCAGCTCTTCCAGCGACTGGTCGCTCACCAGATGAGCCCACAGCATGCCTCGGTGCTGCCATCTGGGCTCGTCGATCAGTACTGCCATCGACACATACGATCACACCATGACCAGCCCGGAGGTCGAACTGCGCGCGGTGTGGCAGCACCTCGCGCACGGCGAGCACGACCACCTCCTCCACCAGGTGCTCGCCTGCCATCGCGAGCCCCACCGTCGCTACCACACGGCCACGCACGTGATGTGGGTGCTGCGTCACGTCGCACGACTGGCGTCAGCCGAGTCGCACACGGCGACACCCGGCGGCAGCCACTCGGCGCTCGACCTGCCGGCCATCCAACTTGCTGCGCTGTATCACGACATCGTGTACGACCCGCGGGCCGCCGACAACGAAGCGCTCAGTGCGGTGCTGGCCGAACGCGCCGCCGCCGAGCTCGGCTGGCCGCCGGAACGCGCACAGCTCGTCGGCCGGTTGGTGCTCGCCACCGCGGGCCATCGTGCGACCGACGCCAACGAAGCGGTGCTCGTCGATGCCGACCTGGCCATCCTGGGTGCTGCGCCCGGCGAGTACCAGGCCTACGTGCACGGGGTGCGCACCGAGTACGCCCACGTCACCGACCCGCAGTGGCGCACCGGACGTGCCGCCGTGCTACGCGGGTTCGTCGCGCTGCCACAGCTGTTCAACACCGACACCATGCGCACCGCTCGCGAGTCGCGAGCTCGCGCCAACATCGCAGCCGAGCTCGCTGCGCTCGCCGCCGGCTGACCAGCGTCCGTGCGCGCAGGCGCAGCCGCCGCCACACCCGCCACCGGCGGGGCGAGCGGCCGGGGCCGGCGCGGCAGCACCGGAGGCGCCGACGCTGGCGAACACCGACAGCAGTCGCACCGCACCGTCGTGGCCCTGCGGACACGTCGCAGGAGCGCTGGACTCGCTCATCGGCCGACGAACCTCGAAGGTGTCGTCGCACGTACGGCAGCGGAACTCGTAGAGCGGCATCGCCGCCCATGGTAACGGGTCGCTGTGCTTGACTGGTGCTCGTGAGCCGCATCGCACCCGTCACCGTCGACGTCCGTCCCGACCTCGAAGAGGTCCTGGAGACCGGCGAGCCGCTGTCGGCGCACATCGTCAAGACCGACCCCGGCGAGAGCGCCGTCGCCAAGGTGGTGGAAGCCCGCATCTACGGCACCCCGCTGGAAGCGCTGTGCGGCCACGTGTGGGTGCCGTCGCGCGACCCGAAGCAGTTGCCGATCTGTGAGGCGTGCAAGTCCATCTACGAGATGTACAAAGCCTTCAACGACGGTCTCGGCGACCAACCGGCCGAGTGAGCGACTCGCCTCCCGGCATCGAGGGTCTGCGGATCCGCGAGGCCGTGCGTGCGGTGGTGCTCGATCCCTCGGATCGTGTGCTGCTGGTTCGCTTCGAGTTCCCCGAGGTGGGCACGCGCTGGGCACTGCCCGGAGGCGGGCTCGAACCCGGCGAGAGCGACCACGACGCGCTGCGCCGCGAGTTGGCCGAGGAGGCCGGGTTCACCGATCCCGAGATCGGTCCGCACGTGTGGTCACGGCTGCACATCATCCCGTTCATCGACGGCCGGCACGACGGCCAGCGCGAGCGCATCTACGTGGTGCGCTCGCCCATGTTCGAACCCCGACCTGCACTCACGTGGGATCAGCTCCACTCGGAGTACGTGTTCGGGTTGCAGTGGTGGCACGTGGAGGATCTCCACGACGAACTTCCCATCGCGCCGGCCGCGCTCGCGTTCCACCTGCGCGCCCTGCTGCGCGACGGACCTCCGAAACAACCCGTCGACGTGGGCGTCTGAACGAATAGCGTCTCGCCCATGCCCAGCGCCTCCACCATTGCCGCCTTCGCTGCGGCGTCGTTGCTGTTGTTGCTCATCCCGGGTCCGGCGGTGCTCTACATCGTCAACCGCAGCGTCAGCGACGGTCGCCGGGCGGGCCTGGCAGCGGTGGCCGGGCTCACGCTCGGCAACCTGGTGCACGCGCTGGCCGCGGCCGTCGGGCTGTCGGCGGTGCTCGCCACGTCCGCCACGGCGTTCAACACGGTGAAGTGGCTCGGCGCCGGCTACCTCGTCTACGTGGGTGTGCGCACGCTCATGCGCCCCCCGCCCGCCATCGACCCCGACCAGCCGGGTGTCAGCGCTCGCCGGTCGTTCACGCAGGGTGTGGTGGTCAACGTCCTCAACCCGAAGGTGGCGCTGTTCTTCCTGTCGTTCCTGCCGCAGTTCATCCGCCCCGACGACGGCCATTCCAGCCTGCAGGCGCTCACCCTCGGGCTCGTGTTCGTGGTCATCGGCTTCTGCACCGACGGCATCTACTCCTTGGTGTCGAGCAGCCTGCGCGGCGTCCTGCTGCGCGGCCGCACGTTGCCGTTCGTGCAGCGATGGGTGGCCGGCAGCGTGTTCATCGGGCTCGGCGTCGTCGCGGCCACGGCATCGGCCTCCCACGCAAAGACGCCCACCACTCGTCGGGTCTGAACATGCTGTTCAGCGCATCGGCATGGCCAGGTCTCGCCGGCGGCTCCATCACCGTCACGTTCCGCACGTGGAGCCGGCCGCAGGCGAAGCAGGGCGGGCGCTACCGAGTGGCAGGCATGCTGCTCGAGGCCACCGACGTGCGCGAAGTGGCAGTGGGCACGCTCACCGATGCCGATGCGATCGCCGCCGGCGAGGCCGACCTCGCCTCGCTACTGCGCCGCTTGAAGAACCCGCCCCCCACCTCCACCGTGTGGCGCGTCGGTCTGCGCTACGTCGGTGTCGACGACCGCATCGAGCGCCGCGTCGACGACGCGCTCACCGACGACGACCTCGTCGCGCTGCGCACTCGGCTCGACCGCCTCGATCGCAGTGCGGGCACTCCCTGGACCCGAACCACACTGCGCCTCATCGAGAAGTATCCCGGTGTGGTCAGCACCGCGCTCGCCCGCCAGACCGGTCAGGAACGCCCAGCGTTCAAGATCAACGTGCGCAAGCTGAAGGAGATGGGCCTCACCGAGAGCCTCGACGTCGGCTACCGCCTCTCACCGCGCGGCGAAGCCCTGCTGCGAGCCATCGACTAGCTGTTACCGTGCCCGCCGTGACCGGCGCCGAACCCGCCCCCATGTGCGTCATCGGCGACTTCGCCTGGGACGTCCTCATCCGCACCAACAGCGAACTGCTGCGTGGTGGCGACACGTTCGGCGAGGTGATGCTCACCCCCGGCGGCAGCGCGGCCAACGTCGCGGTGTGGGCCAGCCGCGCCGGCATGAGCACGCAGTTCATCGGCAAGATCGGTCGCGATCGGTTCGGGCAGCTCGCCCAGGAAGACCTCGAGCGCGAGCACGTCGACGCGCACTTCGTGGAGACAGAGGCGCACCTCACCGGTTCGGTCGCGGTGTTCGTCGACCACACCGGCGAGCGGTCGATGGTGTCCGGCCACGGCGCCGACTTCTACCTGCTCCCGCAGGAACTGCCCCGCGATGTCATCCGCGGCGCCCGCCACATGCACCTCACCGCGTGGTCGTTCTTCATCGATCCGCCTCGCGCCGCCGCCCGCGCCGCGGCACTGCTCGCGCAGGCATCAGGGGCGACGCTGTCGTTCGATCCCGGTTCGTTCCAGATGATCGGCGAGATGGGCGTCAGCCACTTCCTCGCGGTCACGCAGGACCTCGGCATCGACATCCTGCTGCCCAACAAGGAGGAGGGCGGCATGCTCACCGGCGGCCTCACCGAGCCCACCGAGATCGCCGCCGCGCTCGCCGAGCTGTACCCGAAGGCGCTCATCATGCTGAAGCTCGATGCCGACGGAGCGTTGGTGTGGGAAGACGGCCGGGGCACGCACATCCCGGCCGGCAGCAACAACCTCGTCGACGCCACCGGCGCCGGCGACTCCTTCGCCGGTGGGTTCCTCGCGCACTACCTCGACAGCCGCGATGCAGTGGCAGCCGCTCGCTTCGCCACCACCATCTCGGCGTGGGTCATCGAGCACCTGGGCGCACGCCCCGAGCCGGACGCCAAGCTGCGCGCGGCACTGCGCCGCATCTGAGTCCGGCGCTCAGGCGTCGGCTGCCCGCAGCCGTTCGATCACCGGCTGCAACTCGTCGATGGCGCGCACCGAGAAGTAGTTGATGCCCCATCGCTCGCGGCAGCGCAACAGGTGCGCGGCGATCTCGTCGTGGGTGCCGTAGGCCAGGAACGGCGTGGCGGCCGCGTCGTCGAACGTCAGCGACGGCAGCTCCGTGAGCAGCTCGCGCAGCGCGGCCTCGCGATCGTCGGTGACCTGCACCACCTGCACCAGCGCGTTCAGCTCCACGTCGCGTCCAGCTGCCTGTTCACGGATGTAGGCCACGGTCCCGTCCAGTCGATCGGCCTCCCAGCGCACCTCGTGCGAGTGACCGTCCTCCAACGTGCGGCCCAGCATCATCAACCCGATGATGTCGGCGTGCTGTGCCGCGTGCGCCAGCGCGCTCGGTCCGTTCACACCCGCCATGATCGGCAGCCGATCCTGCAGCGACCGCATCGTGCGCACCTCGTGCAGCTGGTAGTGCTCGCCGTCGTGGGTGACCGTCTCGCCGTCGAACAGTCGGCGGATGATCTCGATGGCCTCACCCATGCGCGCCTTGCGCACCTTCGCCGGGTCGAACTGCAGGCCCATCGCCGCGTACTCGGTGAACGAGTGGCCCGCGCCCATGCCCAGCTCCACGCGTCCACCGCTGAGGTGGTCGAGGTTCGCGTACTCCGCGGCGAGCAGCGCCGGATGGTGGAAGTCGTTGTTGATCACCAGCGGGCACAGCCGCAGTCGAGTGGTCGCCTCCGCCATCGCGAGCAACGGCAACGTCGGCGACCAACCGGGCGACAGGTGATCAGCGGTGTGGATCAGATCGAAGCCGGCCGCCTCTGCGCGGCGGGCCTGGTCACGGAGCTCGTCGGCAGTGCCGCCACGAGTCTGATAGCCGAAGCGGAACGGACGCATGGCGGCAGCGTACGGCGCGGCCCCACCGCGATCCCGTCAGATCGCGCGCATGCGGTTGTTGCGCGGGTGGTGCTCCACTTCGGCGAGACCGAGGCGCTCCATCAGCGGCGGCACGTACATGCCGAAGCGGCCACGCAAACCCTTCTTCAGGCCGTACCAGCCGCCGCGCGGGTTGTCGGGCGAGCGCCCCCATGCCTCAACCGTGCCGTCCCTCGCCGGCTTCTGCTCGTCGGCGGAACCCAGCTCCATCCAGTCGCCGTGCTCGCGCAGCATCGCGTGCAGCTCGTCGAGGCAGCGAGCGTCGTAGAGCAACACGGTCGTGCCGACGGTGCACACGATCACGTCGACCCCGTCGCGCACGTCGCGATGCATCGTGTACTCGGAGGTGAGCGGCGGCGTCTGCAGCACCCACGGATCGGCGGCGGTGCCGGTGCCACCCTTGTCGACTGCGCTCATCGGAGCCCCCTTCACGTGCCGTGCACGGGGCCACCGTAGTTCGCCGGTGACGACGGCTGCTCGTGCCGGCCGGTCGCCCCAGCCCGCCACGGTGTCCGAAACCCGCTCGCAGCGCAGGCGGACCACCCCTAGCCTCGACCCGTGACCTCCACCGCGACCGCACACACCGAGAGCGCTGCACCACCGCCCATGTCGGCCGCCGACTGGGCCGTGCTCGCTGTGCCCGGCGTCGTGTGGGGTGCGTCGTTCTTCTTCATCGCCGAAGGGCTGCGTTCGTTCCCCGCGGCGCTCATCACTCCCATGCGCGTGGGTTTCGGCGCACTCACGCTCGGCCTGTTCCCGAGTGCGCGTCGCGTGCGCATCGAACCCGTCGACCATCGCCGCATCCTGTTGCTCGGCGTCATCTGGATGGCCATCCCACTGTCGATCTTCCCGTTCGCCGAGGAACGTGTGTCGTCGTCGGTCACCGGCATGCTCAACGGCGCGACACCGCTGTTCATCGCAGTCGTCGCGGCGCTCATGGCGAAGCGGTTGCCACCTCGCCAGCAGATCATCGGTGTGGCCGTCGGCTTCTCCGGCGTGGTGCTCATCGCTGTGTCGTCGGGCAGCGGCGGCCGCAGCTCATGGGTCGGCATCGGCCTGATCTTCATCGCGCTGGTGTTCTACGGCGTGTCACTCAACCTGGCGGTGCCACTGCAACGGAAGTACGGCGGCCTGCCCGTGCTGTGGCGAGCGCAGATGGTCGCGTTCGTGCTCATCACACCGTTCGCCGTGCCCTCCCTCGACGAGATCGAGTTCGCATGGGGCCCGTTCATGGCGATGGTCGCGTTGGGTGTCTTCGGCACGGCACTCGCGTTCGTGGTGATGGCGAGCAACGCCGGCCGCCTGGGCAGCACCCGCGCATCGGTGAGCGTGTACATCGTGCCGGTGGTGTCGCTGTTGCTCGGCTCGCTGGTGCGTCACGAGTCGGTGGCCGCGCTCGCGGTGGCCGGCTGCGCGGTCGCGATCCTCGGTGCCTACCTCACCAACCGCACGCACACCTGAGCGGCGCCGCGCTCAGCCGCCGCGCTGCGCGAGGTACGCGCGGCACAACTCGTGCAGCCGAGCACGGTCGAAGCTCGGGTCGTGCCCTGCGTGCACCACGGTGACCGGCAGTGTGAGCAACCGTTCCATCGTGGCGCAGTAGTCGGCGATGTCGCTCTCCGGCAACTCGTCGAGCAGCGGCCCGTCGTACACCGCGTCGCCGGAGAACAGCGTGCCGGTGGCGGCCTCCCACAGCCCGATCGAGCCGGGCGAATGGCCGGGCAGGTGCAGCACCTCGAACGACCGGTCGCCGGTGTCGATGGTGTCGCCGCCCACCACTCTGCGGGTGACGCGCGCGGGCATCTGGCGGTACTGCTCGAACACGTAGCCGGCCGGCAGCGCATCGACGAAGTACGGCGACTCCAGCTCGTAGCCCGACCCGCTGAGCATCGCCACCACGTCGGCACCCCAGCCCTGCACGATGTCGAGCGTCTGCAGCGGCGGCTCCTCCAGCAGCGCAGCCTCCAACGGGTGAGCGATCACGTCGTCGAACTCGTGGTGCGAGCCGATGTGGTCGTCGTGGCCGTGCGTCGCGACCGCGGTGACCGGCTTGTCGAGCAGTTCACCCAGCTCGTCGACGAGGCTGAGCACACCCATGCCGGTGTCGATGACGAGGTCGCGGTCGCGACCGCGCAGGTGCCAGATGTTGCAGCGCATCAGGGCGACGACGTGCGGTTCCCACAGGAGCGTGATCGAGTCGTCGACGGTCATCCGCTCGAACCAACGATCTGCGACCGGGAGGACAACGGGTGCAGCCATGCGCCGAAGCTACTGGCCTCGCGCGCAGGTCCGGCTCACGGCGCTGCACGCCGCTGGTCGTGGGTGCCACGGCTCACCCGACGAACTGGTGCGCGACCCCGATCAACGCGTAGGTGGCGGCCGCCCTGCGGTCGCGCGTCAGGAGTGTTGCCGCAGCCTCCTTGGCGGTGACGGCGATGAGCGCGTCATAGACCGCCCCTCCGGCCAGCCGAAGATCCGCAAGGGCATGCAACAATCCGATGTCACCGCCCGACGGCAACTCGATGGGCTGCCCGAATCGGTCGTGCAACAGGAGCGCTGCGTCGGCGGGCGTCAGGCGCGCATCACCCGGCAGACGAGTCAGCACCGAGTACGACTCGATGGCGGCATGCAACGGGAGACGGACCTGCTTGCGCCCGAGTTGACCGAGGACCGCGCGGTGCGCCTCGTGCGAGGTCAGTACCGCCGGCACGACCACGCTGGTATCGGCACACCAGAGAGTCATCGGCGGATGGAGTCGACGAGACCCAACACGTCGTCATCAGTGACGAGAGTGGCCGCCACTGCGACCAACTTGCCGGACCTCCGCTGCAGCGTTGCCGTGCGCCCACCTGGCGCGATGTGCAACCCATCGCCGTACAGCGAGATGTCGACTGCGCTGCCGGGCACCAGCCCGAGCTGATCGCGCAAGCGCTTCGGCAGCACGACGCGGCCCACCTGATCCACAGTTGCTTCCATGTGGGAAGACATTACCAGTCGATTCCCAGGATCGAGTTCAACGGAAGTCGCGGCTGGGGTGGTGAGCGGCCACGGGCAGCGGGGTGAGCTGCTCGGCGCTGATGTTGATGACGCCCTCGCTGCGTTCCAGACGACCACGGATGAGCAGCGCCGGCGCACCACGCGCCACCTTGCGATGACGCGCCCAGCAGCCCTTCGACACGACGATGTTGATGAGGCCGGTCTCGTCCTCCAGGTTCATGAACGTGACACCCTGCGCGGTCATCGGGCGCTGCCGGTGCGTGACGATGCCCGCCACCAGCACCTTGCTGCGCGGCTCGCAGTCCCACAACCCGGCGGCCGTGACCACACCCTGCTGCTCCAGCTGCGCGCGCAGGAACTGTGTGGGGTGACCGTTGGGGGCGACACCCGTGGCCCACAGATCGGCCACGGCCACCTCCATCGGTTCCATGCCCGGCAGCGTGGGTGCCTGCTCGCCCACCACGATGCCCGGCAGCCGGCCCGGCCGTGACTGCACCGCGGCCCCCACCGCCCACAGCGCCTCGCGCCGGCCCAACCCGAGGCTGTGCTCGAACACGCCCGCGGTGGCCATCGCCTCCAACTGCGGCAGCGCCAGCTCGGGCACGCGCCGCACCAGGTCCTCCAGCGACGTGTACGGCGTGTCACGTACGGCGTCGATGCGCTGAGCGAGGTCGGCGCCGATGCCGCGGACGGAGCCGATGCCGAGACGCACGGCGACGCCACCGACCGACTCGGGGCACGGCTCGAGCGTGGCCAACGCATTTGATGCGTTGAGGTCGGGCGAGTGCACCACCACACCGTGGCGGCGCGCGTCCTGGCACAGCGAGTGCGGGCTCCAGAAACCCATCGGCTGCGCGTTGAGCAACGCCGCGCAGAACGCGGCCGGCTCGTGGAACTTGATCCACGACGACGAGTAGACGAGGTAGCTGAAGCTGACCGAGTGCGACTCGGGGAAGCCGTAGTTCGCGAACGCGGCCATCTTCATGAAGATCTCCTCCGCGATCTCGCCGGTGATGCCGCGCTCGGCCATCCCCTCGAACAGCCGCACCTTCAACTGCTCCATGCGCGCACGGCTGCGCTTCGAACCCATCGCCTGGCGCAACTGATCGGCCTCGCTGGGCGAGAAGCCGGCCACGTCGATGGCCATCTGCATCAGCTGCTCCTGGAACAGCGGCACGCCGAGGGTCTTGCCCAGGCTGTTCTCCAGCAGCGGGTGCAGGTAGGTGACCGGCTCCTGCCCGTTGCGTCGGCGGATGTAGGGGTGCACCGAACCGCCCTGGATGGGGCCGGGCCGGATGAGCGCGACTTCCACCACCAGGTCGTAGAACCGCCGCGGCCGCAACCGCGGCAGCGTGGCCATCTGCGCGCGGCTCTCGATCTGGAACACGCCCACCGTGTCGGCGCGGCAGAGCATCGCGTACACGTCGTCCTCCTGCGGGATGGTGGCCAGGTCGACCTCGTAGCCGCGGTGCTCGCGGATGAGATCCACCGCGTAGTGCAGTGCGCTGAGCATGCCGAGACCGAGCAGGTCGAACTTCACCAGACCCGCGGCGGCGCAGTCGTCCTTGTCCCACTGCAGCACGCTGCGGTCCTGCATGCGGCCCCACTCGACGGGGCACACCTCGATGACCGGGCGGTCGCAGATGACCATGCCACCGCTGTGGATGCCGAGGTGCCGCGGCGCGTCTTCGATCTCGGCCGCGAGCTCGAGCACGTTGGCGGGGATGTCGTGATCGGGCTGGTTCGCCGTGGTGCTGACGCCACCCCACGCATCCATCTGCTTGCTCCACGCGTCTTGCTGTCCGGGCGCGTAGCCGAGCGCCTTCGCCATGTCGCGCACCGACGACCGGGCCCGGTAGGTGATGACGTTGGCCACCTGCGCGGTGTGGTGCCGCCCGTAGCGCTGGTACACGTACTGGATGACCTCTTCGCGCCGGTCGCTCTCGATGTCGAGGTCGATGTCGGGCGGCCCGTCGCGTTCGGGTGACAGGAAGCGCTCGAACAGCAGGCCGAGGCTGACCGCATCGGCCTTGGTGACACCGAGCGCGTAGCAGACCGCGCTGTTGGCCGCGCTGCCGCGACCCTGGCAGTAGATGTCGGCGCGGTTGCAGAACTCGACGATGTCCCACACCACCAGGAAGTAGCCGGCGAACCCGAGTCCGTCGATGACCTGCAGCTCGTGGTCGATGGTGCGCCACGCCCGCGCCCGCAGCGACAGGTCTTCGTGCGCGGCCGGGCGCTCGCCGTAGCGACGGCGTCCGCCGGCTTCGACGATGCGCCGCAGGTAGGCCATCTCGGTGAGCGGCGCTCCCGTGCCAGGGTCGTCGGGGCACGGGTACGGGGGCAGGCTGGGCGCCACCAACGACAGGTCGAACGCTGCCGCGCGACCCACCTCGGCCGCGAGCTGCACCACACCCGGGTAGCGCATGAACCGGCGCGCCTGCTCGGCCCCGCTGCGCAGGTGCGCGCTGGCAGCGGCCGGCAGCCACGGGTCGAGGTCGTCGAGGCTGCGCCGCGCGCGCACGGCCGCCACCGCCGTGGCGAGCTTGCGTTGCGCGGGCGTGGCGTAGTGCACGTTGTTGGTGGCCACGCACCCCACGTCGTGGCGCGCGGCCAGTTCGGCCAGCGCGTCGTTGCGCATCGAGTCGAGCGGGTTGCCGTGGTCCCACAGCTCCACGAGCACGCGGTCGCGCCCGAAGGCGTCGATCAGCCGGTGCAGCTGCCGGCCCGCAGCCCGCGGGCCGTCGTCGACCAACGCCGCCGGCACCGCACCCTTGCGGCAACCGGTGAGCACCCACCCGTGCCCGGCCATCGCATCGGCCACGTCGGCGAACGCGAACCGAGGTGCACCCTTCTCGCCCGCGAGGTGGCCGAGGCTGAGCGCACGAGCCAGCCGGGCGTAGCCGGCGGGGCCATCGGCCAGCACCAGCAGGTGCTCGCCGTGCGGGTCGGGAGCGTGGCTGTCGGGCACGCGACCGGTGTCCACCTGATGCTGGGTGGCCGCTTCGTCGCGCGCCACGCGACCTTGCGCGGTGAGGCTGATCTCGGCGCCGAACACGGTGGGCAGGCCGACGGCACGGGCCGCTTCGGCGAAACGGACCACGCCGTAGAACCCGTCGTGATCGGTGAGTGCCAGCGCCTCGAGGCCCAACCGCGCCGCTTCCTCGGCCAGCGCCTCGGGGTGGCTGGCGCCGTCGAGGAAGGAGAAGTTGCTGTGGCAGTGCAGCTCCGCGTAGGGCACGTGTTCGGCGCCGGGACGCATGAGCGGGCGCGTGCTGTCGGGCTCGAACGGCTGACGCGTGCGGCCGAGCGCGGGCCCGTCGCCACCTGCGTTCCACGACGCGCTGCCCGGCGCGCGACCGTCGCGCCCCTTCGCCGGCTGGTGCCCGGACATCAGCTTTTCCAGCTCTGTCCACGGCATGTTCGGGTTGTTGAAGCCCATAAGAGTTCGCGACCTTAGACGAACACACGTTCGTCCACAAGGCCCGACCTCGTCGTCGGCGCCTTCCTGTCGCGGCCCCGTCGCCACGCGTGCAGGTGGGGCCGCGACACGTGCACTCGTGAACGAGAAATGTGCGACCATCGCGACGGATTCCGATGCCGCCGAACGATGAACTGCCCGTGAGCGCCTTCCTGCAGCTGTACGACGAGGCGTTGCCGCACGTCTACGGCTACCTCGCGCGCCGCTGCGACAGCGTGAGCACCGCGGAGGATCTCACCGCCGAGACGTTCCTGGCCGCCGTCACCGCCAGCCAACGCGGCAGCGAGGTGAACGTGCCGTGGCTCATCGGCACGGCACGCCACAAACTCGTCGACCACTGGCGACGAACCGGCCGCAACCGTCAACTGCTCGAGGAGTTGTGGGAGGACAGCGAGCCAGTCGTCGACAGCAACGAAACGGTCGACGCCCTCCAGGTGCGCGAGGTGCTCGCCACGCTGCTGCCCCACCATTGCGCAGCGCTCACGCTGCGCTACCTCGACGGCCTCCCCGTCGACCAGGTGGCCGTGCTCCTGGAGCGCAGCCTGCACGCCACCGAGTCGCTGCTGATGCGCGCCAAGTCGGCGTACCGATTGGCCGCTGCCGAGTTGGGCGAACGGCAACACGAGCTCAATCACCACGATCTGAACCGGCACGGAGGCCCGCGATGAGCACGACGCCCGATGCCTTCGACGCACTCCGCGCCGACACCTCACCCATCGACCCCGCACCGGCCTTCGCCCGTCGGCTGCATCACGACCTTCTCACGCGATTGGAGCAACAGATGACCGAGCCGGATCTCGACATCGTCAACAGCGTCACCCCCTACCTGGTGGTCGACGGCGCCGCCGCCGCCATCGACTTCTACGTGACCGCATTCGGGGCCGTCGAGCACCACCGGTTGGTGGGCGACGATGGCCGCGTTGGTCACGCCGAGCTGGTGATCGGCAACAGCCGCATCATGCTGGCCGACGAGTACCCGGAGGCCGACGCGATCAGCCCCACCACGCGTGGCGGCAGCTCGACGAGCTTCACGTTCGCCGTGCCCGACGTGGATGTGGTGTTCGCCCGTGCGCTCTCGTTGGGAGCCACCGAGCTACGGCCCGTGTCGGACCAGTTCTACGGCCACCGTCAGGGTTTCCTGCTCGACCCGTGGGGTCACAAGTGGGGCATCAGCTCGCCGATCGCGGAGTTCGACGACGGCGAGTATGCAGCAAGCAGCAGCGCCGCCGGATTCGAGTGGCAGCCGGCGGAGGGTGCTCGCGCCCACGCCACAGCCGACATCGGCGTCGATGGCGAGCACGACCACCAGTTGAAGCACTACGACCAGGGCGACCTGTACTACTTCACGCTGCCCACCCCCGACCTCGCGAAGGCGCAGGCGTTCTACGGTGCCGTGCTCGGCTGGCAGTTCCCGGACCCGGGCAACGGCCACGTCGGCAACATCTCGGCACCTCCCGGCAGCGCGTCCGGCGCGGAGGCCGGCGTGACCGACCTGTACTTCGTGGTCGACGACATCCACGCCGCGGTGGCGGTGGTGCGGTCACACGGCGGCACGGCCGACGAGCCGGTGCACTACGACAGTGGATGGGCCGCCACCTGCACCGACGACCAGGGCGTGCGCTTCCACCTCAGCGTGCCTGCCGACAAGTACCGCCGGTAGACGTGCCGACGGCGCAGCGTCGCACCGGGGGATGGTGCAACGCCGCGCCGTAGGAGCGGGGGGTCAGGCTTCGGCGAGCAGCTGGTACAGCTTGCGCCGGGCCTCGTTGATGACGCCGGCGGCGGTGTCGATGTGCGTGTCGTTGTCCGACATGCCCACCTGCTTGGCCGCCATCACCAGCTGAGCGACTGCCTTGCGCAGTTCGTCGTGGCTGCCGGCGGCCTCCGGGTCGAGCCACGAGGGTGGGCCGCCCGCCTCGGCGGTCTTGGCCGCCAGTTCGGCGTGGCCGGCCTCGGTGATGGCGTACACCTTCTTGTCGTCGAGCTGGCTGGCCGACACGAAGCCGGCGTCCTCCAGCATCTGCAAGGTGGGGTACACCGAGCCGGGGCTGGGCTTCCAGCGGCCGCCGGTGCGAGCCGACAACCGCTGGATGAGCTCGTAGCCGTGCGCCGAACCTTCGGTGAGACCGCCGAGCAGCGCGAGGCGGATGTCGCCGCGCCGCGCCCGGCGCGGGCCACCACGGTGCGGGGGGCCACCGTGGCGGCCGAAGCCGAACTCGCCGCGGTCGCGGCCGGTCGGGCGGTCGTCGTGCTGACCGTCGTGGTCGTGAGAATGGCCGGGATGGCCGTACTTGAATCGTGATCGCATGTGAATGCCTTTCGTGTCGTCCTCTTCGGATCGATCTGTTGTGTGCGATCACGATATATCGCAACTGTACCGAAGGCAATGCTGCCGCCTGTGTCGTCGGTCACCGCGTGTTGCATGCGCGATGTCGCGCGCCGGGCGCGAGTTTTCGCGCAATGTGGCTCAGGGGCGCCAGGCGTAGCGCATGTCGGGCGCCCGCTCCTCGTTGCCGGCGCCCTCGGTGAGCTCCTCGGCCACGAACCCGTGACGCTCGTAGAAGCGGCGGGCCGGTTCGTTCACCTGGAACGTCCACAGCTGCAGCCCCGCCGACGACCGCTCCTTCGCGAGCTGGATCAACTGGTCGCCGAGGCCACGCCCCATCCAGCTGGGGTCGAGGTAGAGGTGCTCGAGCCACCCACCGTCCAGCACCATCAGTGCCACGATCGTGCCGTCGACCTCGGCCACCCACATGTCGGTGCGGCCGACCACCTCGTCGGCCATCCACCGCCGCACTTCGCGGTCGGGGTGCACCAACGGCACGGTGGGCAGCGCGAACGCACGGGAGCGCAGGTACACCTGGGCGCACTCCACCGCATCGGTGTGGCGAGCCGTGCGGATGCGCGCATCGCCGGGCTGCAGCGAGCGCAGGATGCCCTCCAAGCCGGGCTCGAACATGCCCACGGCCTGGTGCCAGTGGAACCACTGCACGTCCTGACTCTCGCCCTCCGGTGGCGCCGGCGTGACGTGCGGCGACTCGACCAGGTAGCGCAGGTCGAGGTGCGTGTGGCCCTTCGGCCCGCCGTGCACGTCGACGTGCAGCAGCGGCGGCCCGTCGTCGCCGAACTCACCGGCCAGCCGCGCGGGCAGACCGGTCTCCTCGTGCGCTTCGCGCAGCGCAGCCGACCACGGCAGTTCGCCCTCGTCGATGTGCCCGCCCGGCTGCAACCACAGGTTCATCCGCTTGTGCAGGTGCAGCAGCACCCGCCGTCGATCCTCGGTGACCACGATGGCCGACGCGGTGACGTGCACCTTGTTCGCAGTCTCCGAGCACGGACGATCGAGTGCGTCGAACAGACGCTGGAACGAGGCGACCGAGTCGCGCTCGCGGGCATCGACCGGCCGGCGGGCGACGACGGCGGAGCGAATCTGTTGGTTGAGATCAGGCACGCGACCACGGTAGGCGTTCGATCCGTGTTCGGTGTCGCACGACTTCGTCAAAATCGCCACTTCAGGAAGGGCGAATCCGCGCCGATAGTCACTACGAACGGTGGCGGGGGGCAACCAACCCGCCCATACCGCAACCACGACGAGGCGGGAAGAACTCATCATCATGGAACCCGACGCACAACTCGCACCACGAGTGCTGCTGGCTGTGGCCGACCCGCTGTTGCGGCGGGTGGCGTCGTCAGCGCTGCGGTCGCGGGGTTACTCGGTGAGTGCAACCACCGAGGAAGAAGCTGCGCTGACGTTGGCTCGGTCGTTCTCGCCCGACGTCGTGATGGTGGACCTCGACCTCCCCTCCCCCGAGGGTGGCAACCTCTTCGACACGATGCGTGCGCTCACGGATGCGTACATCGTCGGCATTGCTCCCCCCGATGCCGACACTGCTCGTATCCGTGCACTTCGCGCCGGCGCCGACGACGTCGTGTCGGCGACGCTGAACCCCGACGAACTGGCTGCTCGCTGCCAGGCGCTGCTGCGCCGCCCGCGTCAGCTGCACGCCCGCTGGGATCCGTTGCAGGCATCGGTCATCACGCTCGGTGCACTGACGGTCGACGTCGGTCGCAAGGAGATCCGCGTGCACGACATCGACGTGCCGGTCACCCGCATCGAGTTCGCACTGTTCGAACAGCTGTGCCGCCGTCCCGCCGAAGTGTGCTCGCGTTCCGAGTTGCTCGAAGAGGTGTGGGGCCCGAACTGGGTGGGCGACACGCACGTCGTCGACGTGCACCTCAGCAACCTTCGCCGCAAGCTGCAGCAACGGGCACCCGAGCTGCGCTTCATCCACACCGTGCGCGGCGTGGGTTTCCGTCTGAGCAACGACCTGCTGCGTGCGGTCGAAGACCCCACCGTCGACGCACCGCTCCACGACGTGGGCAACGGCACGGTCGGCAACGGCACGGTCGGCAACGACGACGAGACCGAGACCGACCGCGAGCTCGTCTCCGCCTGAGTCACCACGCCGCCCGGAGCCACTCCGTTCCGGCCAGGTTTCCGGCGTCTGGTCATACGAATCCCACATTCACTGTCGTGGTGATGTGACCAGACAGGGTCGAGCACCACGGTGGTCGTCTCGTGGAATGCTGGCGAGCATGCTGCACCTCTGGCAGATCGAGCCACGCGAGTACGCACGCCACGAAGCTCGGCGAGGGCGCCGGCATGCGTACGAGCAGCTCGACCCGGCGCGCACTGCGCTGGTGGTGGTCGACATGGTGCCGTTCTTCCTCGACGAGAACCCGTATGCACGCGGCATCGTGCCCAACATCGACGCGCTCGCGACCGCCCTGCGCGCCGCCGGTGGCACCGTCGCCTGGGTGCTGCCGGCGACCACAGCGCCGACGGTCGCGAGCATCGAGTTCTTCGGCGCGCAGATTGCCGAGCGCTATCACGCGTCCGGTGGCCATGGCTCGCTGCGCGAACGACTGTGGCACGAGTTCCACGTTGCGCCCGACGACCTGATCGTGGAGAAGTCGTCGGCCGGTGCGTTCTTTCCCGGGCGCTGCGAGCTCCCCGCGCTCCTCGAGCTGCGCGGCATCGACACCGTGCTCGTCACCGGCACCGTGGCCAACGTGTGCTGCGAGTCGACCGCGCGCGACGCGAGCACGATGGGCTACCGAGTGGTGATGGTGGCCGACGCGAACGCGGCGCGACGCGACTGCGATCTCAACGCCACGCTCCACACGATCTATCGCAGCTTCGGCGACGTCCGTCCGACGAGTGAGCTGCTCGAACTCATCGGATGACAGTCGTTCGGCTCTAGCCCGCGGCCACACCGCGGCGCACGATGACCATGTGCGAGAGGGTGCCGCTGTCGACCTCTACTGGATCCCGTTGGGCGCGGGCGCGTCGGTGGTGCGACTGAGCGGCAAGGTCTACGAAGCCGCGTCGGCGCTGGTGCAGCGGCGGACGGCACGCCCGCTGTTCCACTCCGCGCTCGAGGTCACCGTGCCGGGCAGACGTGTGATCATCGAGATGACTCCGGTGTTCGACGAGCACGGCGAGCGACGCGGCAGCGTGTCGGAAGGCAGCGTCGGGACGAGCCTGCTCGGGCGGTTCCGCGTGTTCCGCTACGAGATCCACCGTTGGGACGACGGCGTGATCCCCGACCTCGCGGAGGCGATCGGCGGCGCGAACACCGTCAGCGACGACCCGGAGGTGGCGCAGCGGATCCTCGACCTGGTGCCCTCGGTGCCGACACCCGTGTGGGGACGCGACGAGCTCGTCGCCGGCGAGATGTGGAACTCGAACTCGGTGACCTCGTGGTTGCTCGCGGTCGCCGGAGTGGACGCTGCGCCGCTCGCACCACCGATGAACGGCCGCGCACCCGGGTGGTCCGCTGGCGTGGTGGTTGCCGAACGCGCATGTCGCGAAATGCAGTCCGGAGCGGACGCGTCGCTGTCGTAGCGTCGTCGTCCGTGAGCGTTCAGTTCCCTCCTGGATATCGCTCGCGCCCGTACGCCGGCGCGAGCGACCATGCTGCGATGGCGGCCGTGCTCACTGCGTTCCACATGATCGACGAGAGCGGCGAACTGGTCACCACCGATCAGATCACCGTCACCTACGACCACATCGAGGCCGAGGAGAAGGAACGGTACGTGGTGGTCGTCGAGCACGAGCGCGACGGTCTGGTGGCCTACGGACGCACCGGCGTCGACGACACGCCGGAATGCCGCACGCAGTACTGGGTGGCGGCAGTGCGCCCGGAGCACCTCCACCGACCACTGTTCCTCGCGCTGGTCGAGTGGCTGGAGCAGCGAGCCACCGAACGTGCGCACGCCGAGCAGATCCCGGGTCAGGTGTTCCGCTGCTGGATGCCACACCCGGGGCCTGGCCTCGAACCCGGCGACGTCCCCGCAGGCTGGCTGCACGATCTCGGGTACCGAGCGGTGCGGTTCGGTGCGGCGATGGTCCGCCCGACGCTCGACGAGATCCCCGACCTGCCGCTGCCCGAAGGGGTGGAGATCCGCCCGGTGACGCCCGAGCAGTTGCGTGTCATCTGGGAGGCCGACGTCGCGGCGTTCGCCGGCAGCTTCGGCGAGCAGGAGACCACCGAGGCAGCATGGTTGCGCTTCCGCGACGACCCGATCGCCGACCCGAGCATGTGGAAGGTGGCCTGGTCGAACGACCAGGTGGTGGGACAGGTGCGCAGCTTCGTCAACCACGAGGAGAACGAGTCGGAAGGTCGCCTGCGCGGGTACACCGAGTTCATCTCCACGCACGCCGACTGGCGCGGGCGCGGCCTGGCCAGTGCGCTGCTGGCTGCCAGCTTGCGCGAGGTCCGTGACCGCGGAATGACCGAGGCCGCGCTCGGCGTCGACACCGAGAACCCGGCCAACGCATTCGGCATCTACGAGCGGCTCGGGTTCCAGCTGGTGTCGTACGAGGCCGTGCTCGACCGGCCGGTACCCGACTGACGACCCGCGCCCGCAGTCAGCAGTACTCGGCGGCGAGCCACCACTGACCGCGCTCGATGGTGAGCAACAGCAGCCGGCCCGAGCGGGTGAGCACCTGGAACCTGGCCAGGCGGCGGTGCCGGGCGGCATCCCACCACCGTTCCTCCACCGGCCAGGGACCTGCCCACGACTCGACCGGCTCGAGCGCGCCGTCGGGCAGCTGCACCGCAGCGGGCGACGCGCTGACCACTCCCCTGCCGGTGACCTTCACCGAGGCGCCGGAGAGGTCGAGCACCGAGACCGGTCGCAGTGGCCGGTGCACCACTGCCGGCGACGGCGATGGCAGCCGACCCGGCCATGGCGTCGCGGGCACGGCGAGCCGCTCGGCCGGTTCCAGCAGGTCGGCGGTGACCGCGGGTACCCAGGCGTACGCGTCGTGCGGCTGGCGCCCGCCCTGCGCCGCGGGTACCAGCACCTGCTGCTCGCCCGCGACCGCCGCCAACCGTGCCACCGCGCGCACGGCCCACTCGTCGGCCTGCGTGCGCCCACCCCACAACCCCAGCTGCACGCCGTCGTCGCTGCGCACCTCCACCGGGTCGAGCCGCAGCAGCGCGACACCGGCGGTGATGGAGTCGTGCTGTGCCCACGCATCGAGCTGCCAGCGCACGCGCTCGACCATCGCGGCCGCGCTGAGCCCGGTGCTGCGGTACCACACGCGCTCGCTCTGCTCGCCGTGCTCCGTCTCGGCGGTGACCACCAGACGAGTGCACACCCGGCCACCGGACGCGAGCGCGCCGGCCAGTTCCTCGGCCAGTTGCCGAGCCACGAACACCAATGCGTCGGAGTGGTGCACCGGTTGCTCGAACACGCGCTGCACCTGCATGCCCACGGGCGGGTCGTGCGTGCCGGGCAGCCGATGGTCGCCGCCGGCAGCGATGCGATGAGCGAACACCCCCAGCGGCCCGAAGCGCGCCAGCACGTCGGCTTCGGGGAGCGCCGCCAGTGAGCCGAGGTGGTGCACACCCAACCGGTCGAGCAGATGCACGAACTCGGGCGCGACACCCGCCACCACCGTCAGCAGCCGCACCGGCAGCGATGCGAGGAAGTCGGCCGTGGCCTGTTGCCCGGGTTCGATGACGACCGGTGCATGCAGTCGGGCCGCACGGCGAGCGGCGATACCGGCAGCGAAACGGCCGTCGGCCACACCGATGCCCAACGAGCCCACCGCCGCCAGCGACAGCTGCGGGACGATGGTGTCGGTGGCGAGCTGCGCGACTCGGGCTGCCATGGCCGCGTCGCCGCCGAAGTAGCGCGACGGGCCGCGCGCCATGAACGTGAGCGTGCCCGGCTCGGTGACCTCCACCCTGGGCACCATGGCCGCCACCGCGTGCACCACCTGCTCGAACACGCGGGCATCGCGAGCCGGGTCGTGCTGCTCGATGCGCACCGACGGGCAGCGCGCCTGTGCGTCGCGGCGACGTTGCCCCACCGCGATGCCGTCGGCTCCGGCCGCCAACGAGTGCGCGATGACTCTGTTGGCGTGCAGCACCGCCACCGGTTCACCCGACCCGGCGCCTGCGACGGACGGCCCCGCTGCCACCACCGGCCAGTGCGGGCACCACAGCACGCCCAAGCGCGGCACGTGCGTGCGCGACGACGACACGGCTACCCCGTCGGCCGCCACGACGCGGCCGTCGTGTCGGCCGTGTCACTGAACGACGTGTCACTGAACGACGTGTCACTGAACGACGTGGCGGCAGCGGCTTCCACCAGGCCGTCGGCGGTGGGCAGCCACAGCTCAGCGCGCCGCGGGCGCGGCACTCGCCGGCCGCTGAGTTGCACGTGCGCACGACGCCCGCCGGCCACCCCGTGCCCGTCGCCGAGGCCCTGCCAAGCCGCGCCGGTGGCCTCGAACCGCAGGTCGGCGCCGAACGGGCTCGGCATGGCGCCTTCCACCGTGATGATGACCGCACCGCGGGCCTGCAGGCGCGCCACCAGCCGGCGCGCGGTGCCGGCACGCACCGCGTGGGCGCCGGGGCCGAGCAGCACCACGTCGAACCCGTCGATCATCGCGGCGAGCACGTCGGCCCACTGCGCATCGTCGAACCGTTGCGCCGGCTCGGCCACCATGACCAGCCGCTCAGGCGCCACACCCAGTTCGACCGCGGCGGCGACCCCCACCTCGGGCAGGCCGGCCACGCCCACCCACGCACCGGCCAACGACGGCCCGGCCGCCAGTGCGAGTGCCAACGACACCGCTGCCGACCCCGCGCAGCCGACCACGCTGCCGCGCTGCACCACCGCCTGGGGCAGCAGTTCGGCGAAGGCGGGCAGCACCGCCATGGTGCGCTGCTGCGCTGCGGCACCGGTGAGCAGCCCGCTGCCGGTGAGCTCGACGAGGGTGGTGACACGGGAACTCATCCGGCCACAGTATCGAACACACGTACGATCGCGCCACCGGTGATTCGGAAGGTCTAGGCGAGTTCCTCGTCGTCCATGCCGTCGAGCGAGCGGGCCAGCCCACGTTCGGTGAGCTGCTGCGCGAAGTCGTGCGCGGATGCCGCCCAGCCGTGCGCACCCAGGGCGAGCGCGTGCTGTTCGTCGCGCACGGCGAGGCCGCCGACGGCGAGGTGCACGTCGCTGCGCAACACGTCGCGCAGCGTCGCCAACAGCTCCGCGGCCGCGTCGAGGCATGCCTCCGACGTGACCGAGACCCCGACAGCCGCGAGGTCGGGGGTGTGCAGCGCCGCATGGGCGAACGACTCCGGTGGCATGTCGACGCCCACGTCGGACACCTCCCACCCTTCACCGCGCAGCAGGTCGGCGAGCAGCGCCACCGGCAGCGAGTGGCGCTCGCCGGCGGGGGCACCGACGACCACCGCACCCCGCGTGCGGCCACGACGCGCGAACCGCGGCCCGAGGCGGCCGATGAGACGGAAGGCGATGCCGGTGGCGCGGTGCTCGACCGAGACGTCGAGCTCGCCCGCCGCCCAGCGCTCACCGATGGATTGCATCGCCGGCGTGATCAGTTCGAGGTACACCTCGTCGATCTCGGCGCCGGAGGCAAGTGCGGCTTCCACGACTCCCCACGCGCCACGCGCATCACCGGCGACCAGGCGGGCTTCCAACCGCGCCGCCCACGGAGCGCGACGACGGGGCGCTCCGGCGACGGCAGGCGTGTCGTTCTCGGCGCGGTAGGCGTCGATGTCGGCCGTGGTGACCTGCCACGTGCCACCCACCTTCGACGCACCGAGCAGCCCCAGCCGCACGTACCGATACGCGGTCATGTAGTGAACGCCGAGCTGTTCAGCAGCCTCGTGCAAGGTGAGAGGGGCGGTCACTGCTTCACCGTACGGCCCGCTCAACACTCACTGCGTAACGCAGCGAGAGAAACTCGGCTCAGTGCGAGGCCTTCCACTTCGCCAACGCGGCACGACTGCGCTCGACCAGCACGGCCGGCACTCGGGCCAGGAAGTCGGCCTCGGCACCGCTCACGCCCTCCGCTCCGCCGGCCGCCGCTGCCGGAGCGGCCGCTTCGGGCGCAGGATCGTCGAACACCGGCATCTCCATGCCCGGCTTCCAGTACTGGTACAGGTTGCGCACGATGTCGCCGAGCCCACTGCTGTCGGAGCCCTTCGACACGTCGACGGTGATGATGTTGCCGTACACGTGCACCGAGTCGACCTTGCCCGTGGCCAGCAGAGTGCGGGCCAGCGCCGCGGCGGGCCGCGGGCCGATCGCGTCGGCGGCCGACCGGAACTGCTCGTGGCCCATGCCGGTGAGGTTGCGGTTGGCTTCGAACCGAACCATGCCCGGTTTCGAGCTCGGCTTCTCGACGACGGCGATCTGTTGACCCATGAGCGCCCATGGTAGCTCCCGCACCTCGTACGATCACTGCCGATGATCACCGACCACACGTACGGCGACACGACGTGGACCGACGTGGTCGATCCCACCGCCGAGGAGCTGCAGTCGCTCGACGACCGCTACGGCCTCGGCGACCGCACCTTCGACGAAGCTCGCCGCCGGTCTGCACGGCCCACGATGCGGCGCTACGCCGACCATGCCTACGTGGTCGCGTTCAGCGGTTCGCTCGCCGAGATCGACATGTACGTGGGTGACTGCTGGTTCATCACCATCCGCTACCACGACGAACAGGGCAGGGAGTGGGACCCTGCGACCGCGGCCGAACGGATCGAGCGCGTGTCGCCACCACCCGATGCAGGGATGATGCTGGCCATGGTGATCGAGGAGCTCGTCGACGGCTACTTCGACACCAGCGATGGGTTGGAGGACGACCTCGAGTCGATCGAGGAGCGCATCTTCGGACAGCCGGGCCAGGCAGAGCGACAGGTGCAGGCCGATCTGTTCACGGTGCGCCGTCGACTGCTCGAACTGCGCCGTGCCGTGATGCCGTTGCGCGAGGTGCTGTCGGCGTTGCTGCGCAGAGAGGTCCAGTGGGTGGACGGCGAGGCGCTCATCGTGCTGCGCGACACGTTCGACAAGCTGCTGCGCGCGGTCGACCTGGTCGACGAACTGCGCGAGCTCGTCGGCAACGCGGTCGACGCGCACCTCGCGGTGATGAGCAACCAGATGAACCTGGTGATGAAGCAGCTCACCGCGTGGGGTTCCATCGTGTTCGGCGCCACGCTCATCGCCGGCATCTACGGCATGAACTTCCAGCACATGCCCGAGCTCGGATGGTTCTGGGGCTACCCGTTCGCACTGGGCTCGATGGTGGTGCTCAGC
>CAZWCU010000003.1:0-27025 GCA_964632715.1 uncultured Bifidobacterium sp.
GTGGGGCGCCGGACGTGACGGTGGTGATCGACGAGGAAACCCTGCGCGACGGACACGCCCATCCGGACACGGTGTGCACCATCGGACTCGGCCGCTTCGGACTCCCCGTCGAGACGATCCGCCGATGGGCGTGCATCGGCACCCTCACCCCCGTAGTCGCCGCCGCCGACGGCACCCGACTGCTCCTCGGTCGCGAGACCAGGTTGGCGAACCGTGCACAACGGCGCGCACTGCGCGTGCTCTACCAATCATGCGGCCTGTGTGATGTGCCGTTCGATCACTGCCAGATCCACCACGTCACCTGGTACACCCTCGGCGGGTTGACAGATCTGGAGAACATGCTCCCGTTGTGCTCCACACATCACCACTTGGTCCACGAAGGCGGCTGGACCCTGCACCTCGCAACCGACCGCACACTCACCGTCACCCGCCCCGGCGGCCACGTCTCCACCCACGACCCACCCAGCGCCTGGGCCGCCTGACAGCGGCGGGCGCGGCAACCGACCGCGTCACTCGCGATCGGCAGTCGGCCCGGAGCCTTCATCGACCGAGGCGACGTGCGCGGCTCGGCGGCGCACGCGGCGGCGGATGGTGAGCACCGAGACGTCGACGACGAGCAGCATCGCGAGTGCGATCAGCAGCACCGGACGTTGGCGGGTGGTCTCGATCGCGGTCACCGTCGGACCGGCGCCCGACACCGTCACCCTCCACTCGATGGCACCGATCGACGGTGCGGGCACCTCGGCGGAGACCACCTGCTGCCACGTCTGCCCGGGGCCGATCGCGCCCGGGTCGTCGAGCTCGAGGACGGTGAGCTGGTCGTCGGCGCGAGCGGCCGAGCCGGCGACCGCCACGTTGCTGAGCGGCACCGTCGATCGGTTGCGCACCGTGACGACGACGTCGTAGGTCGCCGCGCCACCGAGGCTGGTGCGGGCGCTCGCCAGCACACCCGACGAGGCGGCGCGTGCACTGATCGACACCACCAGCGGGTCGTCGAGCCCCTCGGCCGCGACCACCGGCTCGACCGGGTGGCCCGTGAGCGTGATCGGGGCGATGGCGATCTCGTCGTTGGTGCGGCTCGACACGCGCACCACGCACGGACACGGCGCTGGTGGGGACGCAATGGGGATCTGGACCACCGTCGAGGTGCCATCGGTGTCGAGCTTGAGGCCCTCGCTCGCGGACATGTTGCAGTCGGCCGAGCCGCGCCGCGCTTCGTTGCCGCACACCGAGATGGTGACGTGCAACGTGTCGAAGCCGTCGATGGTGAGCACCACCCGCTCTCCGTCGGCGACGACCGTCCGGTCGAGCGCGACCGCGGGCCCGCTCGTCGACGGTGTTGCGTACGCAGTGGTGGCGAGGGCTGCGACCAGCATTGCGACGACGACCGCGCTGCGCACGGTGCGACCGATCGGCATCACGAGTGCTGCGGCTGCAGTGCGTCGTCGGGCATCGCCTCGACGACCGGAGTCGCATCGAGTCGGCGGTGGCGGAGGAACCGTCGGCGGGCGAGCAGCCCGAAGAGCAGCGCGAGCAGCACCAGCAGCAGCGACAGCGGCGGTGCGAAGGTGAGGTCCTCACCGATCGCCTGCTCGCCCTCTCCGCCGTCGGCGCCGGTGGGCACCACGCGGACCGTCGTCGAGTCGAAGAGGAGTGCGGGCACGTCGTCGACGTCGACGACCACCGTCACGTCTTCGCCGGGCAACAGCTCGGGTACGTCGGGCAGCGTGACCGTCTGTTCGCCGAGACCGAACGGTCCGGCGATGGCAACCGTCGCCGTCCCGCCGAGGCGCACGTTGCCGCGGTTCTCGATGCGGTAGCGCACCTGCGCCGCGCCACCCATCGGGTTCAAGCCGTGCTCGTAGGTGGTCTCCACGTCGGCGACCGCCAGCTCGGGCGCCAGCGGGCCGTTCACGCGCAGGTACATGCGGGTGCCGGTGCGGCGGTCGAGCGTCACCACGTCGCCCTGCTCGCCGGTGCCCAACGTGGGGCTCGACGCCAGCACCGCGCCGGCGTGGTCGCCGGGCTCGGCGTCGACCGGCACGGTGATGGTGATCGGCATGGTGACCTGCTGGCCGGCCGGCACCGTCACCATCTCTTGTGGGAAGGTGACCCACGAGCCGACATCGGTGGGTTCCTGATCGCCGGGCAGCAGGTCGAACTGGCCCTCGTCGTTGTTGAACGCATCGGTGGAGTACACGCGGAACGTCAGTTGCACGGTGCCGTAGTTGAACAGCGTCACCGCGTCCTCGATCACCGCACCCTGATCGGCGACGTACGACAGCTCCGGGCGGTTGCCGGCACCGTCGACATCGGTCGATCCGGCAGGAGCCAACGCCCAGCTCTCGATGATCTCGCCCGGCTCGCCACTGTTCACCGACTCCGGATCGTCCGGGTTCGGTGGCACGGTCGCGTGCACCGTGTGGGCGGACAGGGTGACGACACTGCTCGCAGCGAGGGCGAGCAGGACGAGGGATCGCTTGACGCTCATGTGTGCATCGATGCCTTCTGTTCGGGAACGCCGCAGGCGGTGCGGAGTGGCCGGAGCCACTCCACACCGCCGACAGCGTTGTCAGGATTGAGTTGGAAGTGGGATGGTGTTCGTCAGATGACGGTGAGGGTCATCGTCCCGGCGTACGAGCCGGCACGAGCGGTGACGGGGATGAGCAGCTTCAGGCGGGCATCGAACGAGGCGACGCCGAGACCGGCGCCACCCGCTGCCGACGACAGCACCTTCGGCGTTGCCAGACCCGTAGCCGTGTCGGGCAGCACGCTCGACCCGGCCACTGCGGTCTGGTCGTAGCCACCCGAGGTGGGGTCGGAGTCGTCGGTCACCACCGGGGTCCAGCCCAGGTAGTTGCCGCTGAACGAGGCTCCGCCACCGGCGACGGTGAAGGCGCTCATCGTGCCGTTGACGGTCCAGCCGGAGTCGGTGTCGCGGGTGTCCGAGACGGTGACCTGGTTGAGCCGGCCGTTGGCCGTGTAGTACTGACCGGCGAGCGGCCCGCTGGTCACCAGCTGGCCGGTGGCCAGATCGATGCCGCAACGGGTCGGGTAGTTCGGGCTCGACGGGCTGGGGTAGTTGGGGAACTGCGGATCGGGTGCGCCACCGGTGATGGTGGGAGCCGTGCCGACCTGGTCAGCCGACGCCGGCAGTGCCGGCAGCGACGCGAAACCGGGCGATGCCGGCTCGAGCGGCAGTGCGCCGTAGACGCCGCAACGCTGGGTGAGCACGAGCGCACCGGCGGGACGGACGACCGTGATGTCCTGGATGATCACCTGCGCCGCGTTGGGCACGGCAGAGATGGTGGCAGGGGTTCCCACGTACGGTGCGGGGTGGTTCGGCGTCACCGTGAAGGTGTAGTTGGTGCCGGCGGTGAGGCCGGTCACGGTGAAGCTGGTGGCACCGGCCGCAGCGGTGAACGGCGAACCGGCGACGCTGGGGGCAACGGTGATCTCGTATCCGAGCGGCGCAACACCGGCCGGGGTGGTCCAGCTGAGCGCTGCATCACCCGTGCCGGGCACGACGTTCAGGTTGGTCACTGCCGGACGTGCGCCGGGGTTCGGCGTGCCGGTCACGGTGTTCGACGCCACGCTGTCGCCAGCGGCGTTGGTGGCAACCACCGACACCGAGTACTGCGTGCCGTTCACCAGCCCGGTGAGGCTGAACGAGGTGGCACCGGCTGCCAGCGCCAGCGTCACGGTGGCACCGGCGGTGGGCACCGCGGTCACCGTGTAGCCGGAGGTGGCAGGCACCGAGGCACCGTGGGTGAACGTGCCGTCCAGCGACTGATCGCCGGCCGTCAACGTGCCGGCGAGCACCGGCGCCGCCGGCGTTGCACCGAAGGCGTAGTTGAAGGTGGTGGCGGTGCTGTTGCTGATGGTGATCGGCGTGACCCAGAAGCGCTCGGTGTTGGTGACGCCGGCGGTGTTCAGCGTGCAGGCGTAGCCGATGTTGTAGGCGCCGTTGGGCACCGGCATGGTGACGTTCGCGAAGTCGAACGCCGCCGGGATCGGGGTGATCAGGCCCGAGCTGATGCCCGGGGTCCTGGCGATCACCGCGGTGCCGGTGGTGGTGTACAGCGGCTGCGTGTAGGCGCCGCCCTGCGACACCGGGCCGGACAAGTTGTAGGTGAGCGTGGCCGGGTCGACGCTGGCGGCGACCATGAACGTCGTCCAGCGGTAGCCGGCAAGGCCGTCACCGGGGCACGCCGCGCCCGAGGGCGGGGCGAAGTTGAACGACGAGGTGTTGGTGCCGGTGGCCGGGGACAGGGTGCCGGCGCCGGCCGCAGCCGTGCCGGGCGGCAACGCCTGAGCGCTGCTGGTGAGCAGGGCGAGCGAGGCGACGGCGATGGCCGACATGCCCGCGACGACCCGCGTGAGGTGTGTACGCATGAGGTGAGATCCCTTTCGAGGAGAGTGCAGAGGAGAGTGGAGTGCGGTGGAGTGAGTGGATGAGGTGCGCGACGAGCGGTCAGGCATTGGTGTTGCCGGTGCGGACCGGGCCGGTCATGCTGGTGCTGCCGCAGGCAGCGCCGAGGCCGAGGTAGCCGAACCGCTGGATGATCGCCGTCGATGAGCAGACGCCCGAGGTGGAGCCGACGAACAGCGTCTTCAGGTCGTTGTTGCCGCCGCCGGTGACGAAGGCGGTGGGCAGCACGTTGTAGACGTCGCGACCGAAGATGCTGCTGCTGTAGAAGCTGGAGGCGGGCAGCAGGTTCGGGGCGGTGGAACCGGCGGCGATCGGGTTGCCGAGGTTGACACCGGCGCCGTTGTCGCTGATCGAACCGATGCCGACGTTGAACGTGGTCGGGTTGCCGATGGCCACACCGTTCGACTTGGCGATGTAGTTGGCGGCCGAGAAGCCGATCACCACCTGCACGCCGGCTGCTGCCAGATCACCCTTGGCCTTCAGGCCCGCGGCGTCGTGCTCCTGCACGCGGCCGGTGCCACCGAGGTTGTTGCACACGGTGGTCGCGGCGTTCTCGGTCGCGGTGGCGTTGTGCACCGTGTTCCAGAACGTGAAGGTGCCCGAGCCGGTCTGGATGCCACAGGGGATGATGGTGACGTTCTCGGTGCCGTTGCTGACCACGAGCGAGCCGGTCGTGTACAGGCTGGTCAGCTGCGGGCGGGTGAGTGAGGTCACCGGGCCACCGGCGCCACCGGCGCGGTAGTAGGCGAAGCTCACCGCGTCACGGCCGAACGGGATGTAGGTGAGGTCGGTCGCCGCAGCGTTGCTCGTCGGCGACGACGAGCGAGCGAAGTCGACAAGACCGCTGACGTCGGTCTGGCCACCACATGCCGGTGAACCCCAGCCGCCACCGTCCATGGCACGGCTGAGCGCGCGCAGGCCGTTGGTCGAGCCGTTCGGGCGCAGGAACGTCGGGCCGCCCACCTTGGGGGTGATGCAGTCGTCGGAGACGCCGGTGCCGATGTTGGTCGCGTTGAACGAGATCAACTGACGCTGGCCGGAGGCGACCGAGCTCTGTGCGGGGGTGTAGTTGGAACCGTTCGAGTGACCGGCGAGGGCGTTCATGACGTCCTGCGTGGTGTCGGAACCGGTGCCGACGAAGGCGGTGAGCTGCTTGGGATCGGCGGACGCGGAGCCGCCGGTGAAACTGGAGGCCAGTGCGGCCATGGTTGCGACGGTGAGTGCCAGTCGCTGCTTCCTGGATGAGTGCAACATGGTGGTGTGAACGGTCCCTTCGAGTGGCGGAGTGCCCGGTCGTTCGCCCGGACGGGAGCGACGATGACATGTCAAGCTGTCGTCAACTTGGCCCTCAGATGAACGGTCGACGTTCTGCGTCAGGGTTCATCCGGCGGACACCGTGCGGCTATCCGAACCGTCCGTTGACGTAATCGTGCGTGCGTGCGTCCTGTGGCGATCCGAACATCGCGTCGGTCGGACCGTGCTCGACGATGACGCCGGGACTGCCGTGCTCGGCGAGGAAGAACGCACAGCGTGACGACACGCGTGCTGCCTGTTGCATGTTGTGCGTGACGATCACGATCGTCACCTCCGACACGAGCTCCATCACGGTCTCCTCGATCCGTCGCGTCGACGTCGGGTCGAGTGCGGAGCACGGCTCGTCCATCAGCAACACGCGCGGCCTGATGGCCAACGCACGTGCGATGCACAGGCGCTGCTGCTGCCCGCCGGACAGACCGCCGCCGGGCTTGCGCAACCGATCGCGCACCTCGTTCCACAGTCCTGCCTTGGTGAGGCACGACTCGACCAGCTCGTCCTTCACGTCCACGCTGGCCTTCACGCCGGTGAGGCGCAGGCTGGCCAGCACGTTGTCGTAGATCGACATGGCGGGGAACGGGTTGGGCTTCTGGAAGACCATGCCGATCTCACGACGGGCATCGGTGAGCTTGCGTTCTGGGTCGTAGATGTCGTGGCCGTCGAGCATCACCTCACCGGCCATCGCCGCTGCGGGGATCATCTCGTGCATCCGGTTGAGGATGCGCAAGAACGTCGACTTGCCGCAGCCCGACGGGCCGATGAGCGCGGTCACCTGACCGGCCGGCATCTCGAGCGACACCCGGTCGAGCACCTGGTGGGCCGCGAACCACGCGGAGATGTTCCTCGCATCGATGCCCGTGAGCGCGGCGGGTGCGGCATGCGCCCCGACGTGTGCTCGTGCGTGCTGCCGATCGCGGATGGCGCGCCAACGCGACACCGGCGGCGCAGGGGCGAGCACCGGCGCAGGTGGCGGAAACGGCGCGTTGTCGAGCTCGACGGCGTGCACGGCAGCCGCTGCGAGGTACGGCTGCGCCAGCGAACTTGCCAAGGCGGCCGCCAGCGACTCGGAGATCTCGGCAGAGTCGGTCGTGTCGGCAGGTTCGATCACCAGCGTCGTCGGCGGGTGGTGCACGCGAGAGCCCGCCACCTCGTCGAGGAGACCACGGAACTCATCGACGTGGTCCGGCACCACTGCGACCCCGAAGTCCGCGAGCCCAGGTACCACCAAGATCGTCCACGGCTCGTCGGCTCCGTGCACCACGGACTCGAGCTCGGCGACGAGCCACGACCACTCGATGTCGCCATCGGTCGCGATCACTCGCGACTCGGTCACGATCACGTCGGCAGCATGCAGCGCGGCGACGACGGCGTCGGCACCTCCCGCCTCACCACTCACGAGTTGCACCACGGAGCCACCGGAGAACCTCGACAGTTCCAGCTCGCGGCGCCGACCGGTTGCGGCCGGTGCGGCCGCGGATGGCAGGGTCGAATCGATGGTCACAGTGGTCGGCTCCTCGGATTGAAACGGGGTCATGGCGGTCACAGCAGGTTCGGCAGCAGTCGGGCCACTTCGCCCGAGGCGGACAGGCCCACCAGCACCAGCGGCGGCAGCAACGTCACCCAGGCCTGCGCGCGACCCCAGCGATGCCAGGCCCACACCGCTGCGAGCGACAACGCGATCAACGCCTGCAACCAGAACGCGAGCACCCACAGCGTGCTCGCGTCGCCGGTCATCACACGCTCGGATGTCGGCAGCGCCGACGCGGAGAACAGCCGGGCTGGCCCGACCACGGCGTCGCCGTCGAGCTCGGCGTCGACGCGCAGCACGCCGTCGGGCAGGAACGCGCGGCCGGCGGCGGTCACCAACATCAGCCGGCCCTCACCCGCCTCCGGCGGCGCGGGTGCGGGCATGCCCTCCGCGCGCACGCCGATGACGCGGAAGTCGAACACTCCCTGGCCGGTGGTCACGCGGATCAGGTCGCCCTCGGCCAGCTCGCCGATCCGTTCGAACGGCCCACCGAACGCGGCGCGGCGGCCGTACACCACGCTCGAGCCGATCTGGCCCGGCAGCGGGGTGTCGCGTCGATGGCCGGGACCGTCGAACAGCGCGGTCGACGTGGTGCCTTCGCCCACCACCTGTGCCACGTCGATCGACGGAATCTCGAGGTAAGCCACCGGCGTGCCGATCGCCAGCTGTCCGCCGGCCTCGTCGGTCGGCCCGATCGGCGCCGTACCGTTCGCGAGCTCGGCGCGGAAGCGGTCGAAGGCACGGCCCTGGGCTGCCGACTGCTGGAACGAGCTGATCAGCACGAGCTGCGCGAGCAGCGTGACGGTGAGCACGAGGACGAGCACGAGCGACGCCCGGATCAGTTGCAGCCGGGGCGTGAGCGGCGGCGGCACCTCGCCCGCCGCGAGTCGTCGTGCGGAGGCGCTTCGCCGGGACCAGCGTCGGGGCGTGGCGCCCGACGACTCGGCCTGGCGAAGGGTCGCGGTCGCCGTCATGACGCGTCGGGCGGAAGCACCCTGAGTGGACGTCCGAGCAGGATGACCATGCGACCGAACACGAGCAGCAGCACGGCCCACAGCAGCGTCGGCAACGGCGATCCGCCGGTTGCCACGATCGTGCCGCCACCCGAGCCCGAGCCGCCACCGGCGCCGGAGCTGACGCGAACGGTCGTGGTGGTGGCTCGGATCGTGGTGGTGGTCGAACCGGACACGGTGGTGGTGCCGGAGCCGGTCGTGGTGGTGGTCGCGCCCGCGCCGGTCGTGGTGGTGACGCCCACCGTCGTCGACGTCGTCGTGGTGGTGGGCACCGCCGCCGAGACGCTCCACGCGAGGCCGGCCGACACATCCGCTGCCGCCGCAGTGACGGTGAACTGCACGTTCCAGTACTTGTCGAGCTGAGTGGCCGAGGCCGCGCCCTTCGTGCACGCGTACCCGAGGTTGTACGTGCCCGCCGGCAACACGGTGGTGCCGTCGGTACCGATCCACTCGAACGACAGGATCGGCAGGCCGATCAGCAGGCCGGTGTTGACCGCGGTCGTCTTGTTCACCCACGACGACCCTGCGCTGGTGTACAACGGCTGTCGGTAGTTGGCACCCGTCGCCGACGGGATGGGCCCGGTGAGACCGAACGTCAGCGTGTCGAGGTCCACCGACGCGGGCACCATGTAGGTCTGCACGCGGTAGCCGCCGGTGGCGGAGTCGCCGCTGCATGCCGCACCTTCGGGCGGCGCGAGCGCGAACGCCGTGGCGCTGCCTCCGGCGGTGAGTGGTTGGCCGGCGGCGGCAGTGCCCGGGGGGACCAGCACGTCCAGTCCGCCGGCGTTGGTGGCGGCATCGACGAACTGCGCGCCGGGGCCGAACGAGGTGGCGATGCTGACCACCAGCATCGCCGCGGAGACGACGGTGCCGACTCGCGCGAGTTGTCGTGCGGCGCGATGCCACGAGCGAGAACGGGTGGTCATGACGACTCCTTGGGGAGGGGTGTGAGGCGGCGGGAGCGGCCTCGGACGAGAACGGTTGCGACGGGCACGGCCGCGGCGCCGAGGCCGACCACGACGATCGTGGGCGCGACCCACGACCGGTCGTCGGTCGCCGGGGACTCGCCCGCCTGATCGGGAGCACTCGCCATTCGCCAGCGCAGCTCGTCGGGGTCGCCGCCGCTGGCAGCGGTGATCACCACCTCGACGTCCCAGAACAGTGCAGTGGCGCCGAAGTAGGTGCAGGCGATGCCGATCCGGTAGTCGCCCGGAGCGATCATCTCCTCGGCGGCGACTGCGAAGCTGAACGCGGGCGGCGTCTCGATGCGGCCCGGTTGGCCGGCGACCGCATTGGCCGGGGTGAGGACGTTGGCGAACGAGCGGGCGGCGAAGTCGGCACCGAACAGCGCGTGTTGATCCGTGCCCTCCGGACCGATGACACCGTACGACAGGGATCCGACGTCGGCCGTCGTCGGCACCATGAAGCTCTGGATGCGCCACTGGTCGTGGAAGCTGTCGCCGGGACAGGTGGAACCATCCGGCAGCTGCACGATGAAGGCGGTGTTGCCGTCACCACCGCTCAGCCCGTCGCGGTCGCCGGCATCGAGCAGCACCACGTCGCCGGCGTCGACCGGTGGCGCGCCGGCGGCCCACACCACGGGACCGGTGAGCAACCAGGTGAGGCCCACCACGCTCGCTGCCATCAGCACGCGCGGCCATCGGCGGCGCGTTCGTCGATCGGTCGGACGCGCCATCTCAGTCCTCCATCGTCTGCAGCAGGTTCACGCCACCGTCGCCCGACCGACGCCGGCGCGGTCGCTTGGTGATCTCCAACACGCCGAGCGCAGACCCGAGGGCCACCCCGCCGAGGCCGGGCACGACGTATCGGCTGCGGGCGAGCTCGACGAACGGGGTCAACACGGGCGACGCGGCCGGCGCCGGCTCGTCCACCTCGTCGTCGACCTGCGGCACGGTCGTGGTGGTCGTGGTGGAGGTGGGGGCAGCGGTCGTCGGAGGGGCCGTCGTCGCCGTCGGCGTGGTGGTGGCGGGGCGTGGGGTTCGCGGTGTCGCACCGGTGGTGGGTCGAACCGTCGGCGTGGTCGTGGGAGGAGGTTCGGGCGTCGCGACCATCGTTCGCAGCTGGTTCGCTGCGTCGGTCGCCTGCGTCCGCAGGTTCGCCGGCAGCGGCGCATACCCCGCGGGCAGCTGACCGAGCTCCAGTCCCGGCGTCTGCCCCGGCCCGGTGGCGTACTCGATGAACGCCGCGTACTCGGCTCTGGCCTCGGCGTCGAGCGACAGCGGAGTGCTCGCCGCGTAGGTGAGCGTGGTCAGCGGGTACGCGGTGGGTGCCGTGGCGGTCGGCGCCGGCTCGAGCACCGTCGCCTCGGCGCCGGCGGCCATTGCCGCGACACCGGCCACCAGGCCGGCCTCGTCGGGGGCGATGAAGGCGCGTTCGTCGCCGTTGTCGCCGGCGCGGCTGAGCCGCGCGGTCTGCAGCCCGAACTGCGCCGCCGACGGCGTGTCGGTGAGCACGAGCATCGCCTTGCGGCCGAGGTACTGCGGAACACCGCGCCCCCACACGAGCGACGAGGAGGTGGCGAACGGGTTCTCGACGATCCTGGCGCTGTCGAAGGCCACGCGTCCGACACGAGCAGCGTCGGCGAAGCTGCGCGCGTACGGCATCCAATCGGTGCCACACACGGGCGGCGGCACCACCGAGTTGCCGGCGCCGCGAGGCGGCGCCTGGTAGCAGTACGGGTCGCCCTTCGGGAACGAGTTGGGCACGGGGTCACCGAACGCGACGCCCGTCGGGTTGACCGTCGCGTTCATCGCGTACACCGGGTTCACCGTCATGCCCCACTCGTCGGGTTCGCCGTTCAGCCATGTCCGCGCTTCGGGGTCGGCGAAGATCCATTCCCACACCTGCTGCGCCGCGTCGGAGTTCCCGGCCGGGAGCTGCAGACCACTGAACGTGCGGCCGTCGGAGATCTCGAGCAGCTCGAACTCGGGGTTGAACGCAAGGAAGTCCGGGTCGACACCCATGTGGCCGGGGTTCGTCGCCGGCCACGAGTAGTCGGGCGCCTGCAGGATGACGACCTGTTGCGCATACGACTGCGTCAGCAGCTTCGCGACGAGGCGCGGCGTGAGGTTCAGCTCGGCGATGCGAACGCCCGCCAACTGCTGCGCGTCGGCCGGCGCGTCGGGGCGCAAGCTGCGCTCGATGTTGAACCCGATCGTGATGCCGGAGACGCTGAGCGGCGCGTACACGACCGGGTCGTCGGAGTTGAGCTGCGTGCCGGCGAGTGGCCGCGACACGGCGATCATCCCCGGCGAGCCCTGCGCGCCCAACGCCAACTGCTGCCGGGCCGACGCGTCGCTGACCGGGGCATACGAGTACGGCGGCAGATCGCCGCTGGCACACAGCACCGGCTGCCAGCTGGCGACCGCGCGCAGCGCCAGCTCGGATCCGGCGATCCGTCGCTCCTCGTCCGCGAGCGAGCACGGCGAGTCGACCGGGTTGAAGTCGAGCGGAATCGCGATGCGGTTGGCCCACGCATTCGGCGCCAGCGGGGAGGTGTACACGCCGAACTGGTCGGCTCGCTCCGCGAAGGGCGTGCCCACGTTCTCCGCGTCCGGCGTGCCGCGCGGCACGATCACGATCCAGCACTTCGGGATCACCTTCGAGCCGTCGGCTGCGGGCTGCACGCGCTGCCCGCACCCGAGCCCGGCGGACTGCACGCCGGTCTGCACTTCGAACAGCTCCGCACCGCGGCCGTCGAGACCGGTCGCGGCGCCCGCGATCTCGTTGGTGGTGACCACGTTGAAGTACGGGTTGAGCCAGTAGTTGCCACCCACGATCGACGGGTTGAACGCGGGGTCGGTGTGGGCGTTCACCTCGGTGCCGTCGACTGCCCGGAACGGCTGCCACACGTTGGACGTGGTCTCTTCCAGGAACCCGACCGTGGCGTCGAACCCCGACCAGGTGGACCGCGAGATCACCCGCGAGGTCGCGAACCCGCCCGGCAACGCAACACCGGAGAGCCCTCCGGCGACACCGGTGGTCGCCCCCTGCACGCACTGTTCGGGCGGCGGCCCCGGGTTGTCCGCGACGGTGCCGTCGTCGTCGCCCCAGCACTGCATGATCTGCAGGAACTGCGAGCCGAACCGACCGGGGCCCTGCAGCGTCGGCGTGCCGCCCGTCCAGGTGATCGACACCGCCTGGTTGTTCAGGTCGGCCGTCTGGTTCACCGTGATCTCGAGGCCGGAGAAGGTGCCGCGACCGGCGACCGTGTATGCCGAGTCGGTCAGCGGCAGCGACGTGTCGGTGCCTTGACTCCCGGCCACCGGCTCCGCCGCGATACCAGTGGTGACGAGCGCCACGGTGACGGCGATGGCGACGGGGGCGACCAGCCACGCCGACGTGCGCAGGCGACTCATGCCGGCTCGGTTCGCGAGAGGTGGCGCCACACCACGGCGGGCACGAGCACGAGGCCGAGCGTCAGTCCGATGACCAGCAGCATCATCGCGATCGATGAGGTCCAGCCGGACGATTGTGCGAGCACCGTCGGCGACACGGCCCCGACCACGCCACCCGTGACACCGCCGTCGTCGGGAGCTCCGACCACGCCGCAGACACCCGTGTCGGGATCGCACACCTCTCCGGGGTTCAGGTTGTCGGGGTCGATGATCGGTGCTCCGTCGGTGCCCAGGTCGCCGCCCGCGATGGGCATGCCGTCGGCAGTGGTGCCGGCACCGGGTGTGACAGCGCCCGGTGTGGAGCCCGCGCTCGGCGTCGAACCGCCGGCCGGTGTGCTGCCGGCGCCGGGGGTCTGGCCGCCACCGTTCGCAGCCGGCCCCGACACCGCGGTCGGAACGTTCGAGAGGCCACCGGTACCGTTCGGGCACTGGCTCTCGCCGCCCTGCCGGTCGCACTCCTGCGGTCGGGCAGCGTTCTCGGCCAGCACGTTCGACCCGTCAGTGGAGAACGTCGGGTTCTTGCAGTCGGCGATGCTGACGGACTGCACCTCGACACCCGGGATCTTGCGGATCTGTTCGAAGCTCGCCTCGACGAGGTTGATCGGCATCGGCGAGTAGCCGAGCGAGGCCGAGTACTGCTGCGCCTGACACATCGCGTAGTACGCGAACGCACCCAGTGTGCGGCCCTTGTCCTCGTTGAACTGACCGGCCACCTTCGTCGGCACGATCAGGTACGAGTACGACGACAACTGGTAGCTGCGCGGATCCGCGTCGGTGTAGACACCGTCGAGCTCCTGCGTCAGGTACACCGCCGGGTTGCTCTCGTCGGTGTTGATCCGTGCCTGCAGCAACGACACCGCAACGTTCTCCGGTGTCGGCTCGGTGTAGTAGCCGGCCGCGTTGAGCACCTTCGCGACGGGGAACGCAGACCCGAGCGCGTAGGAGTAGTTGACGTAGCCGATGGCTCCTTCGGCGAAGCCCTGACTCACGTAGCCGGCGACGCCGAGGTCGCCCGACTGGGCGATCATTCCCGCGATCGTCGGGTAGAACGACGTGAACCCGCACGCCGGTGCACGGCCCGATCGACTGCAGTAGTCGTCCCACAGGTTCGGGTACATCGCGATCATCCACTTGGTGAACTGCGCGCTGGAACCCGAGCCGTCGGAGCGCACCACGGGGACGATCGTCCGCGCAGGCATCACCAAGCCTGGGTTGTCGGCCTGGATCGCCGGATCGTTCCAGGTGGTGATGAGGCCGGTGAAGATCTTGACGACGTTCTCACCCGACAGACGCAGGTTGGTCACCCGCTTGCCGTTGATCTGCAGGTTGTACATGAAGGCCGTGCCGCCGGCCGTCACAGGGATGTACGCGTAGCTGCCCGGCGCCGGGTTCTCCGGAGCGGACCCATCCTCGGGCTCGAACTGGAACGGGATGTCGGACGCGGCGAAGTCGACGGTGCCGTTCAGGAAGTTCTTGCGACCTGCTGTCGAGCCACTCGGGTTGTAGTCCACCGTGATGCCGAACTGGCTCACGTTCACGCGCATCGCATCGATGGCGTTGGCGGCCCACGACGAGCCTTCGCCGGAGATGCGCTGGTAGCTGGTGCCGGCCAGCGCGACCGGTGTCGCGGTGGGAGCGATGAGGGCGACGGCGAGGGTGACCGCGAGCGCGAGGAACGCGGACCGACGCGGTGAGCGTGTGGCGAAGTTCATGCGATCTGCTCCGTGAGTTGCGCAGTGACCTGCTCTTCGGGGCCGCGGTTCCGAGCCTCGATGCGAGCGAGATCGCGAGCGGACTGTGTGACGGTTGCCCGCGTCTGGCGCGACGAGAGCTGTCCGGCGGGCCGTCCGCCGACGATGCGAGCGATGGAGAACAGGATCAGCACCAGGATCATCAACACCGCAGCCGTTGCGAACCCGCGAGCGATCTGCGTCGGTTGCGGTGACCGGACCAGCTCGAACGCAGCGAGCGGCAGCGATACCATCGGCCCCTCGCGCGGGTTGAGGTTCATCGTCGAGGTGAAGCCGGCCGTCAGCAGGATCGGCGCGGTCTCACCCACGCCGCGCGCCACGCCGAGGATCACCGACGTGGTGAGGCCCGACTTCGCGGTCGGCAGCACCACGTGCCACACGGTGCGCCACTTGGGTGCACCGAGCGCGGCCGCCGCTTCGCGCAGGTTCCCGGGCACCAGCCGCAGCACGACGTCGGCCGAGCGGATGATGATCGGCAGCATCATGATGCTCATCGCGATGGCGGCCGCGAGGCCCGAGCGCTCGTAGCCGAGGATCAGGATCCAGGTCGCGAAGATGAACAGGCCGGCGAGGATCGACGGCAGCGCGGTCATCGCGGTGACGACCGTTCGCACCAAGCCGGTGCCGCGACCTTCCGATTCCGTCAGGTACACCGAGCACGCCACACCCAGGGGCACGGTGATGATCAGTGCGATCACGGTCATGATCAGCGTGCCGACGATGGCGTGCAGCACGCCACCCTGGTCCAGCGGTGACAGCGGCCCGGTGTCGCTGAGGTCCTCCACGTAGAAGTTCAGGTGCACCAGTGCATCCACGCCGCGCGCGACGACGAAGATGATCACGGAGAACAGCGCGAACAGCGCCAGCACGGCCGTCGAGGTGAGCAGCACCGCCATCACGCGGTCGACCACGGCCGGTCGGTCTTCCGTCAACGACACGAGGACGGCATACGTCGCGACGAAGACCACGAAGCAGACGACGACGAACCCGAGTCGGCCCTTCAGCGGCGTCAGCCGGCCGAAGATCAGCATCGTCGTGGACAGCGCGCTCACCAGGGCACCGACCATCGGCAGGACGTCGTTGCGCGACAGGCGCCGCACCGCGCGCCGCTGAGCAGGGGCCGCAGTGGGGCCGGGTCGCCCGGGCCGCACCGTCCGGTCGGTCGCCGGCTTCGCGAGGTCGCTCGCGTCGTCGAGCGTGTCGGGGATCATCGTCGCCGTCATGCTTCGCTGCTCGCTCCGGACCGCGACCGCGCCACGAACCACGACGCGGTGAAGTTGACGACGAGGGTCACCGCGAACAGCGTGAGACCCGCAGCCATCAGCGCCGAGAGGCCGAAGCCGCTCGACTCGAACGTGCGCAGCGCGATGAGGCTGGAGACCGAGTTGCCGCCGGCTTCCAACAGATGGAAGTTGATGTCGAAGCGAGGCGAGATGATCAGGAGCACCGCGATGGTCTCGCCCAGCGCTCGCCCGAGACCCAGCATCGTGCCGCCGATGATGCCGCCACGGCCGAACGGCAGGGCCACCACGCGGATCATGCCCCATCGCGTGGATCCCAACGCGAAGGCTCCTTCGCGCTCGCCCATCGGCACCTGTGAGAACACCTCGCGCATCACCACGCAGGAGATCGGCATCACCATCATCGCCACCACCACGCCGGCGATGAACGCCGAGGCGGTGTACACCGAGGCACTCGACAGCGGGCTGTTCGGGTCGGCGCGAGCGACGTCGAGGAAGGGGATCCAACCGAACCACGCGTTCAACCAGCGGGACAGGCCGATCAGTTGGCCTTGCAGCAGGAACAGACCCCACAGGCCATAGACCACGCTGGGCACGGCCGCCATCAGGTCGACCAGCGCGACCAGCCACGAGCGCAGCCACTGCGGCGCCACTTCGGTGATGAACAACGCCGTACCCATCGAGATCGGCAACGCGATCGCCACCGCCACCAGTGCAATGAGGACGGTACCGATCATCACCGACGCGATCCCGAACTGACCGCGATCGGGTTGCCACTCCGCGGTGGTGAGGAACGACAGGCCAGTGGCGCTCAGCGCGTCGGCAGCCTGGATCGCGAGGAACACGCCCACCGCCACCATGGTCGCGAGCACCACCAGTCCGCTGAACGAGGCGCCGCCGAAGAAGACGCGGTCGCCGCGGCCCTTGCGCGCCACCAGCTCGCGCGGCACCGGCGCCTCGGCGGCAGCCAGATCGGGAAGCGTGGTGAGTGCCACGATCAACCCAGCCACGCGGCGAGCACCACGAGCACGATCACCGTGGCGACGCCCATCAGCAGCACGTCGGGGTGACGGGCATGTGTCCAGAACGACTGCTTCGCGGGTGCGGGCATCGGCGCGTACACCTGCGGTGCGGCGCTCCAGCCCGGAGCGCTCCGGCGCTCATCGAGGATCGATGCGAAGACCGTCGCGAACACTCGGGCGAAGGCCTCCGCGTCGATGACCACGGTCACCGGCGCCGCCGCCGACACGACCGACACCACTGCGGTCTCGGCGGTCGGTGGCAGGACCTCCGCGGCTGGTGCCGGCTCGAACTCCGGCTCGGACGGGTGGCCCGGTTCCGGTTCCGGTTCCGTCTCGGGCAAGTAGTCCGGCTCGGGCTCGGGCTCGGACGCCTGCTCGGGCTCGAACGCGGCCTCGAGTGCGCTGTCGAGCTCCGGCTCGGGTTCGTGTGCCGGATCCGCCGCGACGTCGGGATCGGGATCGGGCAACACCGTGACCTCGCGATCGGGCGCCGCAGGAACCTCGGGCTCGAGCGCGGCTGCGGCGTCGACCGCCGGCTCGGGCTCCGGCGAGGGCACGTCCGCGACTGCTGCCACCGGCAGCTCCACCGGTCGCGCGTGCGCCACGATCACCGATGCGGCGCGGTGCGCGGCAGCGACCGCGCGCGCCGCCTCGGTACGTGTCGTGGCGAGCGTCTCGTCGAGTGCGCGCCGACGCTCGTCGAGCATCGGTGCCAGTCGTGCGCGCAACAGGTCGCGAGCCGCGTCGAGATCGACGGCTACCGCCTCGGCCTCGGCCTCGGCAGCTTCCTGCATCGCGACGCGCAGTTGCAGGGTGAGCAGCGCAATGCCCGCGCGCGGTGAGAGCGCCGTGGTGTCGGTTCCGGATTCACTCGACATCGCGCTGCGGCTCTCGGACTCGCGGTTCGCTCGACACCTGGGCGGCGACCTGCTGGCGGGCGTGGGCGAGGATGGCCGCCACCTCGACGTCGGCCGCTTCCCGCACCAGTGCGATCGCGGTGGCGTGCTCTCGTTCCATCTCGGCGAGCGCCTCCTTCGATGCTTCCAACTCCACGCGCAGCGCCGCGCGCATGTCGGCGTCGCGCTGCGCGGCTCGGTGCTTGGCGGCCGCGGTGCGCGCTCTCGCCGCTGCGATCTCGGCCTCCAGCCCTGCCCGCTCGGTCTCCAGCTCGTCGTGCTCGAGCTCCGGCCACGGATCGCTGATCGGCAGCGGATGGGGTTCCGGCAGCGGGGCCTCGGCATCCGTCGTCATCTCCGCCGTCGGCGTCAGCATCGGGAGCAGCGCGGCCTCCGTCGCCACACTCGCACCACTCGATAGCGTGCCGTTCAACGCTCGTCCGTTCAACGCCTTGCCGTTCATCCCAGCCACGGGGTCACCCGATCCACGCGAAGAGCAGCGCGAGCAACGACGTCGCGGCCGTCATCGGCAGCAGCACGTGGGTGGGGAACCAACCCGAGCTGCCGCGGGTGTCCAGTGGGCTCGGCGCCTGCGACCAGAAGTGCTGGAACGCTTCGGCGGAGCCGGCGGCAGCGGGCGCCATGGGCGCCGGCTCGAACCTGATGATCACGTCGTCGTCGTCCATTGCAGCCGGCAACGTGACGACGTCGACGGGCAGCTGCAATGAGTCGGTGAGATGCGCCAGCAACGACTCGAGATCGCCGTCCGGCGCTTCGTCGAGCGCGTCGGCAACCTCGCGAGGGAGGACGGCCGACGGCTCGGCATCGCGCGTGCCGGAATCACACTCGAGTCCTGCCGACTCTCGTGCTGCCTCGATCAGCTGACCGGCTTCGATACCGGCGACGTGCTGTCGCACCGCCGCACGAGCGTGGGCGTCGTCGATCACGGCGCGTCCCTCCTGCAGCTCCGACTGCCACCAACCGTCGAGCAGTGCGGTCAGCTGCCGCTGCGCGACGACCCCGTCGGCCTCGTCGAGCTCGAACGCACCATTGATCACCGTGGCCAGGGCGTCGACGTCGTCCATCGTGCGCACCACCGACACGCCGAGTGCGGCGATCTGCTGGCGCGTCGATCGCTCACGTCCCAACATCGCGGCCGCTCGTGCCCGCTCGTGCAGGTCGCCGGACTCGGCCGCATCGTCGTGGAGAGAGCCGGCCGCGATCCGCTCGCGGGCCACCGCCAACTGTGCGTCGGCACGCTCGTCGGCGGCGCGGCCGACAGCCGCGACCTCGGCGTCGAGCTCGGCCCGACGGCTCATGATCGTGCGCTGCGCGTCGAAGAACTGCCGAGTCAGTCGGCCGTGGACGGCCGCGACGTTGGCCAGCTGCCCACTCTCGTGACCCAGCAGCGAGCGGGCACGAGCGATCGCTTCCAGGAAGCGGGCCTGCTCCACGCGCAGTGCTTCGAGGAACGCGTCCGCCGCCGCTGGCCGGCCCGCGTGGACCTGTTCGACGGGGTGCGGCCGTGTGGTTTCCATGCCCTCGGGACAGTAGAAGTCGCCGCTGACAGCAAGATGAATGGCACGTGTGCAGCGGGTGGCCTCAGCGTGAAACTCGCAGCAGTCGGCAAGATTCGCGCTCAAGGTGCGGAGAATCGCGCGCACCGCGCGTCAGCTGCCGGGCACACACGCACGTGTCGCGGCCCCACCTGCAACGGTGGCGATCGAGCCGCGACACGAGGGGTCGGGGCGGCGGTGGATCAGGCGCGGGCGGCGGCGCGCAGCAGCGGGAGGAAGTGCTCGAGCGCGGGTGTCTCGCCGGCCAGGCGCTTGCCCGCGTCGTCGAAGCGACGCAACGCGACCGCAGCCGCGGCGTGCGGGAGGGCGATGAACTCGGCGGCTTCGTCTGGCGACATCGGCCCGCCCTGCAGGCTCAGCGTGTGCACCGATGCCGGTGAGAGTGCCGCGAAGTAGTCGGGCTCGGTGGCGCACAGGTAGCGCTTGGCCGCCACGTGCAGCCGCACCGGCTCGGTGACCTCGGGACCGAAGCCGTGCGCGAGCCACGCCGCGCCCACCTCTTCGTGCACTCGGTCGACGGACTCCAGGTGCACCATGTCGGCGCTCGGCGAGGCGTCGTGGACGAGGTGACCGATGTCGTGCACCAACGCCGCGACCACCAGCTCGTCGGGCGCACCTTCCTGCTGCGCGGTGTGGGCTGCCTGCAGCATGTGCTCGAGCATCGACACTCGCTCACCGAGCTATGCCTCGTCGCCGCGCTCGCGCAGCACCTCGACGATCCGGTCGACCACCTCGCTCATCCGTGGTCCGTCGCGACGTCCAGGCGGCGCTGCAGCACGGCGATGGTGCTGTGCAACGCGTCGACGTCGGCGTAGCAGCCCTGCAGGTGACGCGACCCGCCACCGGCTTCGTAGGCGGTGCGCCCGTGCAGCACTCGCCGGTTGTCGACGATGAACAGGTCGCCGGGCCGCAGGTGCACGAACAGGTGGAACCGCGGGTCGGCCACCAGACGGGCGAAGTGGGTGTACCCGCGATACCAGACCGCCAGCTCCTCGGACTCGGCAGGGTTCGTCGGCAGCGGCAGTTGCTGCAGCGAGCGATGGTTGAACCGCACGCCGCGCACGTTGCCCGCCACGTCGACGTCGATGATGGGTGCAGTGGTGGCGAGCGACGCGCCGGCATCGCTGTAGGCGAACGACACCGCTCGCCCTGCGAGTTGGGCGAAGCCGTCGGGATCGAGTGTGCGCATCTCCGCGGCCACGCGGAAGCCGTCGACCAGCACGTTGTCGCCGCCGGCCGCGCTGCTCTGATGACAGTGCAACAACTGCATCGTCGGCACCGGGTCGCGGTAGGGGTTGTCGGTGTGCGGCGGCAGGCCGAGCGACGTGTTGGCGAGGTTGGTCGCGTCGGCCTGTGCCCACACGTCGAACCAGCGGCCGTAGTTGGTCTCGCGGACGAACCCGAACAGTTCGGCGACGCGAGCCACTTCGCCGTCGAGGGTGGGCACTCCGGTGAGCACGCCGCAGCCCATCGCCGCCACGCCGCGCAACCACTCCAACAACGCACGGCTGCCGGCCTCGCCGTCGGCGGTGACCTGCTGGTGGTCGCCGACAGCCAACCGATCCGCGGCGCTCGAGTCCCACGGCACCACGTCGTCAGCAGCTGGCGGATCGGCCAACAGTTCGGCGAGGGCATAGGTGCTGTCGTGACCCTCGGGTGTCCAGTGGACGCGCAGCCGCTCGTCGTCGACACCGACGATGGTGGCCGCGAGGTCGGTGGGCAACATCGCCGGATCCAGCAGGCGCTGTCCGCTCGGATGGCTGCACGACTCGCAGTTGCACCGGTCGCGCAGCGCCAGCAGCGGCACCGTGACCGACGAGCCATCCGTCCGGGTCAGATGGAGCCCGCGGTGGTCGAGATGGCGAACGGACCCTTCGGCGACTTCGGTGCTCACGCTGCGAGTCTCGCACGCCTCCACCACTCCCCGCAGTCCGAGGCTTTCCTCCAACCCGAGGCTCACGTCCAGGGTTTGCCCGCGGAAACCCTCGGAGGCAACTCCACTGGAGGAAAGCCTCGGACTGACCGTTGATCGGCCGTCCGGATCTGCCAGCGTGTAGGGATGAACGCATCGGAGCAACAGGTCGAGTCGACCCGGCCGACCCCCGCTGCCGTGCGGTTGACGCGCCTGTGGCGGTTCGGGGCCGTGTCGGTGATGAACGTGGCGATCACCCAGTTGCTGCTGCTGGGGTCGTACGGGCTCACCTCGTTGGGCGCGGTGGGCGCCAACGTGTTCGCGGTCGGAGTCTCGAGCATCCCCGCCTACCTCGTCAATCGCCGCTGGGTCTGGCAGCGACGCGGCAACCACAGCGTCACGCGCGAGATCATCCCGTTCTGGGCGTACACCTTCGCCGGCCTGGCGCTCAGCACCGCTGCGGTCGCGGCCGTGGAGCGGTGCTGGGATTCGGCGGCAGCGGTGTCGGCGGCCAACATCACCGCGTTCGGCGTGCTCTGGCTGACCAAGTTCTTCCTGCTCGACAGCTGGCTGTTCGTGCCCCGCACCGACAGCGACGAGCTCGGCGACGACCGGCTCCGCTAGGAGTTGACCGCCAGGAACTCGAACAACGCGTCGCGCAGCGTGTCGCGGTGTGCGAGCGAGTCGTGGATGAGGTGGCCGGCGCCGCGGACCACCCGCACCTCGACGTGCGGACTGTGCGTCGCGAGCAGGTCGATGTCGTGGGCCCGCACCACCGCATCGGGTGAGGCGCCGTCGGCGGCGAGCACCAACGCCGGCCCCGGCAACGGCGCGCGTGCATCGAACGACGTGACCACGGAGCCGTCGAGCACCGGATCGAGCACCGACGCATCGAGCTGCAGCATGGCGACCGCCATCGCGTGGATGGCGTCGGGCTGCATCGTCTCGCCGAGCGTGCCCCCGGCCGAACCTGGTGCGGCGGCGACCGCGGCGGCCACCTGCTCCACGGGGAGCCCGGCCTGCTGCAGCATCGGAATGCTCTGGCGCATGATCTGGAAGGCGCCGAGCAGCGAGTTCTCGTCTCCCTCTGCGCGCAGCCGCGACGCACCGGCCAACGCCGGGTCTTCGAGCACCACGCCGCGCACGAGGTCGGGGCGTTGCTGCGCCATCGCTGCAGCGGTGCCGCCGCCCAGCGAGTGGCCGAGCACGACGCACGGCACAGCGGCGACCTGCTCGCACACCGCGATCGCGTCGGAGACATACGACGGGAAGTGGTACGTGCCGGGTGCGTGCCCCGAGGCACCGTGCCCGCGGAAGTCGAGGCGCAGCACGCGGTGGCTGGTGGCCAACTGCGGCACCAGCCAGTCCCACGTGGTCGTGCACGACGTGATGCCGTGCAGCAGCAGCACCACGGGTGCGTCGGCGGGGCCGTCGTCGGCGACGTGGAGCGCCACGCCTTCGTTGTCGATGATCATCGGCGCAGGCTAACGACGCAGGTGCCAGCAGGTCTCACCCACGGCCGGAGTGGTCCGAGAGCGCGGCCGGCATGTAGCCGGTGGCGAGCTCGTCCAGCACTGCCCGGAACTGCTGGTAGCGCTCGACTCCCACCAACTCGGCGAACTCGCGCTCGACGTCGGCGATCTGAGCGAGCGCGAATGCGACCACTCTGTCACCTTCGGCGGTGCGCCGAACCAGGACTGCCCGCCCGTCGTGAGGGTCCGGCTCAAGCGTGACGAGACCGCGCGCCTCGAGGCCGTGGATGCGCTTGCCGATCGCCTGCTTCGTGATCCAGGCACCGTCGGCCAGCACGGTGGGTCGGGTGCCGTTGGGGCCGATCAGGTTGAGGATGCGACCTTCCGAGCCTCGGATGGCGGTCGTGGTGTCAGCCCGAATGCGGACATTCAGACCGTCGCCGATGCGTCGCTGCACGCCATCCAGTCCAGCGAGCAGATGAGGGACCTCCGCAGAGATGTCGTCAACCATGTTGACAACATAGTCAACCAGGATTACTTTCGTGGGGATGGACGACACGATGCTCGGGTCACCGGCCCCCGTCGACCCTCAGGCCGGTGCGGCGAGCGGCGAGCGGTTCGATCCGCGCCGTGTGTCGGCGGCGCTCGAGGCAGCGTATGGGCGCGCCGACACGGTCGAGTGGCAACAGTCCGCGGTGGAGCACCACGTCGACAACATGACCACGCACGCGCTGGATCGCCTCCAGGGATGCTTCTCCGACGGATCACCGTGGTCGCTCGTCGCGAAGACGTTGCACCCCGCCTCGGAGTCGCCGTACTTCGAGATCATCCCCGTGGAGCACCACGCCGACACCCTCGCCGCACTCGACTGGCGCGACGAGCCCGCCGTCTATCGCTGCGGACTCGCCGAGCGATTGCCCGGAGCCCTGCGGATGCCGACCGTGCATGCGATCGACGAGTCCCCCACCCGCATCACGATCTGGATGGAGGACGTCGTGGAGACCACGACGTGGGACGCCGCCCGCTATCGCCGCACCGCCGAGGCGCTCGGCCGGCTCAGCGGCGCGTGGACGGCCGCTGCGGCACACGCGGAGTTCGGGCTCGGTCACCGGGTGATCGGCGATCTGTTCTTCGGGAAGGTCGTGAACTTCGACCTGCAGGTGCAGGCCGACGACGCGTTCTGGACCCAGCCCCACGTCGCCGACGTCGTCGACGCGCGCCATCGACGCGACCTGTTCGAACTCGCCGCTCACGTTCCGTCGCTGCTGGCTCGCCTCGACGAACATCGTCGCGGCGTGTGTCACGGCGATGCGTCGCCCGGCAACTTCATCGAGCCGGCCGACGGCTCGATCGTCGCACTCGACTGGGCGTTCGGGAACGTCGACGCGCTCGCCTCGGATCTCGGCCAGCTGCTGGCCGGTCGATATGAGTCCGGCGCCGCAGAGGTGCACGATTTGCACGCCATCGCTGACGCAGCGTTCGAGGGGTACCAACGGGGACTCGACATCGAAGGCGTGGCCGTCGAGCCGAGCGTCCTCGAGCGTGCCTGGGCGACCCATCTCGCCATCCGGTCCGTGTTCTCGGCGCTGATGATCGATCACCTCCCTGGTGTCGGCGACGACGAACGATTCGAGCTCGCGAGGCGACGCGCTGCACTCGGCAGGTTCGGACTCGACCTCGCCCTCCGGTACGTGTGAATCAGCCGGCGTCGCTGTCGCGCGGCCTCACACACCCTCGGCGCCGGCGGACGTGATCCAGGCCTGCACCGTGGCGGCCGAGGGAACGCGCGACACGCCGACCGCGAGGCCGAGCGAGTCCATCAACTGCCGCAGTGCCACTGCGTTGCGTCCGGCGAGATCGGCGACCGATCGAACTCCGCACAGGTACAGCAGGTTGGCGTAGCGGGCGCCGATGCCGGGCAGCGCGTCGAGGGAGGCGACCGCCTTCCACGAACGGATCAGACCGGGCGACGCCGAGGTGTACTCCTGGAGGCGTTCGTCGGACTGCTCGGCCAACTCGTCGAGGCTGTCGATCTCGTGCGCCGCCAGCAGCGCGCTGTAGTGCTCGCCGATGACCGTGATGCCGGCGAGGCCCGAAGGACGAACCGACGCGACGGAAGGATCGACCAGCTTCTGGAACACCGCGTTCTTGCGCATGGAGTTGAAGAACGGATCGGTCTTCGCGTAGCTGGCGAAGGTGGGGTGTGCAACGGCGGCACGCAGCAGACTGAGCGCTGCTTGTTCGTCGCCCTCGCGACGTGGCCGGACGAGCGGCGTCGCGAGGTACGCGGCCACGTTGTACTTCCCGCGGATGGACTGCAGCGCGGTGGCCAGGAACTCCTGCTCGAGGCCGGGGCTGAGCTGCTGCGCGAAGGGCTTCATCGACGCGCACGAGTCGCGCAGCTTGGCCAGGCTCTCCGCATCGAGCGGCGAGCTGTCCGCCTTGAGCACCGCGTCGAGCATCGCCAGCTCCTGGCGAACCAGGTCCAGCCCCTCCGCGTCGCTCGCTGCGGCCGACCCATCTGCGGTCGCTCGCGACGCGTAGAGGTTCAACTTGGCGACGATCATCGCATGCAGCGCGAGCACGCCGGTGGCGTCGGTCTTGACGTGGACGCTGGTCGGCTCGACGCCCTTCGTGACCGTTCCGAACGCGAGGTCCCGTGCCGTCTGGATCAGGTCGATCGACACCGCCTCGACGTCGTCGGGCGTCGCGGTGCGCCAGAGCATCATCGCGAAGCCGAGCCGGGTCGCGCGATCCGTCGGGTCCGAGTCCCAGGCCTTCGCGTAGCTCTCCTTCGCCTGCTCCAGCGCGCCGGCGTGCACGTACTCGATGGCGGCTGCCTGTTGTGCGAGCCCGCGCCAGTGGGTGGCCCCCTCCAGCCCGGCGACCTTGCCGAGCTCGTTGCCCTCGAACTCGCGGAGCAGCGCCATCAGCACCCAGATGGCTGCCGGCCGAGCGAGGTCGGCGTGCGACGATGCGGGGGCCGGCGTCTCCTTGGTGTCCACCTTGGTCGGCCCGGCGGGAGGCTTCGGCGCGAACTGTGCGGCGTAGATGACTTCCGACGCCAGCGTGCGACGGCCGTGCTTGAGCTGCACGACGATGCCTTCGCCCTTCTTGCCGGCAGCGATCAGCTGACCCGTCACCACCAGGTCGGGACCCGGCTGCAGCAGCGCGCGGAACAGCTTGACGAGCGCGGCGACCAGCTTGTTCTCCGGTCCGCTGATGGCGCCGATGGCGTCGCTGTCGAGCTCCGCCGCGGCAAAGGGGTCGACCACTTCGACGCTGCCGCCCTTGCTCTGGGTGAGCCGGGCCAGCTCGGTGGCGATGACCGGTCCCACCGGCGAGCCGGGAGTGGCCGACCCGTCGACGCCGGCGAAGCGGTCGAAGCGCACGCGTCGACGCTGCGCGAGCACCCATCCGAGCAGCACGAACCCGACGACGGTGAGGCCGACCAACCACGTCCGATCGCCGAAGTTGCTGGACAGTGCGACGACGATCGACGCCGCCAGCGCCACCGCGACCACCGCGCGGACGAGCACATGAGTGCGCAAGAACTTCCGCGCGCGCCGCCAGCCCCGACGACCGATGCCGACACCGATGGCGTTGAGCAGTGGCATCGCGATGACGACCACCAGCAACCCCTGACCGACGACCGTCGCGACGGTCTGCGCGTTCGACCAGCCGTCGGACCACCACTCCGTGGCGCCGTCGAGTGCGTCGTCGTCGTCGGGAACGGAGGTGTCGATCGACAGCAGTTGCTCGTCCACCTTGCCGGCGAGCGACCGGTCGAGGCGCACCACTTCTGCACATGCTGCGAGCGCCGCGGTGCGCGCCTTCGTGAACGAGTCGCTCGCCGCGTCGGCAGCCTTCTTCGCGAGCGTGGTGCACTCCTTCAGCGCGTCGTCGGCCTCGTCACGCTGCCGATCGGCAAGGTCGAGTCCGCGTCCACACGCTTCGTCGTCGAGCGCCAGCTCGAACTGGTCCTTGGCGGCGTCGGGCTGACCGCTCGCGAGCAGCGCGAAGCCGTCGGCGCACTCCGCTGCCATGTCGTCAGCGGCGCGCACGCCCGCCGCGAGGGATGCCGAGAGACAGACTGTGATGAACATCGTCGCGACGAACAGACCGGCTGTCCTGATGCGCATGCGTTGCCTCCCGTTCCGGCAGCGATCGTACTGTGGCAGGTACCTCAGGGCAGGCGATGGATGACCAGTGGGAGCACTGCCGCGGTGCCCGCTTCGCGCAGCAACGCCCCGCACACGGTGAGCGACCAGCCCGTGCGCATGGTGGTGGCGCACAGCAGCACCCGGCCGTCGGGTGCTGCGACCGGCGGGTCGAGTCGGATCGCCTGTTCCAGGTGCGCCACCCCGGGCCCACCCGACCCTCCGGCGGGCACTTCGTCGCCCTTCCCCGTGCACCGGTCCAGCCCCGGCAACCTTCCGAGGGGCGCCC
>CAZWCU010000003.1:27035-46207 GCA_964632715.1 uncultured Bifidobacterium sp.
CCTCCGCTTTCAGCCACGACGGCGAAGTCGGGCGAGTCGGCGGCGGGGCCCGGGGAACAGGTGGAGCACGGGCAACTTGCCGACGGCGGCGATGTGCGCGGCGAACGCCCGGTTGGCCTTCATCTCCACCGAGTACGCCGGCGCCGCGACCACCGCGACGGGTCGGGTGCCCCACACCTTCGACCACCGACGGAGCGTGTCGACGGCGCCGGCGAGCAGCTCGTCCGGAATGGTGCCGTAGCCCGTGCGCTGCAGCGCGAGCAGCTCGTCGCTCCAGCCGGCGTCGTCGGCGAATGCGACGGCGCGGCCCTCGACGAGTGCGTCGATGCGCCCCTTGCGGCTCACTCCGTGCGGCCACAGCTTGCGCGGTTCGATGACGATGTCGACGCCCTGCAGGTGTGCACGTGCGGCGCGCACCCGCTCGAGGCTCGGCTTCGTGCCCGGCGACGGCAGCTGGCCGGTGCACACCGAGCAACGACCGCACGGCGCCGGCGACGGGTCGTCGAGCGCGATCTGCAGGTAGGCCATCAGGCAGCCTTCACCGTGCGCGTACCGACGCATCAGGTCGGCCTCTGCTCGCCGTGTCGCGGTGAGCGCGTTCCACTTCTGCGTGTCGTGCACGTACGGCTCGCCGGTGGCCGCCCACTTCGAGCCGTCCTTGGTCACCACTCCGTCGATGGCGAGGATCTTCAGCAGCGTCTCGAGGCGGCCCCGGCGCACGCCGGTGAGCGTGTCGAGCTCGACGACCGAGCGCGACCCGTTGGTGAGTGCTCGCAGCGTGGCCGCCACGTCGTCGGGATCGGGGATGGACGCCGTGGCGAAGTACTCCCAGATGCGCTCGTCGGCCTGCGCGGAGAGCAGCACCGCATCGGCGCGCGCGACCGCGCGGCCGGCGCGACCGATCTGCTGGTAGTACGCCACCGGCGTGGCCGGCGACCCCACGTGCAGGCAGAAGCCGAGGTCGGGCTTGTCGTAGCCCATGCCCAGTGCCGAGGTCGCGACGACCGCCTTCACTTGGTTGGAGCGCAGCAGCTCCTCCACTTCGATGCGCGCATCGCCTTCCATCTGCCCCGTGTACGCACGCACGTCGTGACCGCACGACTGCAGGAAGCCGGCGAGGCGATCCGCTTCCGCAACGGTGAGCACGTAGACGATGCCCGAGCCGGGCAGTGCGTCGAGCGCGTCGGCCACCCACGCGTAGCGCTCCACGGGCGACAAGCCCGACACCACCGAGAGCTGGAGGGAGGTGCGTGCGAGCGTGCCGCGGAACGTGGTGGTGCCCGCGCCGAGTTGCGCCTCGACGTCGGCAGTGACGCGCTGGTTGGCGGTGGCAGTGGTGGCGAGCACCGATGCGGTGGGAGTGGAGAGCAGCGCTCGGGCGAGACGTTGGTAGTCCGGGCGGAAATCGAAGCCCCAGTCGCTGATGCAGTGCGCCTCGTCGATCACGACCAGTCCGACCTTGCTCATCAGCTCGTCGAGCCGAGCGGCGAAGCGTGGGTTGCCCAACCGCTCCGGCGACACCAGCAGCACGTCGAGCCGGTCGTGGTCGAGGTCGGCGAAGATGGGGTCCCAGTCGTCGAGGTTGGTGCTGTTGACGGTGGCTGCGCGGAGGCCCGAGCGCGTGGCCGCGGTCACCTGGTCGCGCATCAGCGCCAGCAGCGGCGACACCACCAGCGTCGGCCCCGCTCCCGCGGCGCGCAGCGCCGACGTTGCCGCCCAGTAGACCGCCGACTTGCCCCACCCGGTGGCCTGCACCACCAGCACGCGCGCCGCCGGTTGGATGATGGCGTGCACCGCCTCCACCTGATCGCCGCGCGGCACCGCGTCGGGCCCGGCCAGTCGTCCGAGCACCAGGGTCAGGTGCTCCGTGGCGGCATCGGCCGGCGGCGATGAGGGCTCTGACGTCATCCCGCCACCCTGCCACGTCGCGCCCCGGATCCCTCCCCCAATCATGCACTCCCCCGTCTGGTCGCACGACTTCCACACTGAATGTGGGATTCGTAGGACCAGACGACGGAAACGGGGCGCATTCACGGCGGCGACCGGCGCGAGCGGTCCGCTTGACACGGCTCGCCGCTGGTCGAGAATGTGACCATGAGCATCGCTGAGGTGTACGAACTCCCCACCGGCCGGGTCCTGTTCCACGACGACCAGGGCCGTGGCCTGCGAGCCACCTGGCACCTCGACCGCGGCTTCGTCAACCTCAGCGTGTGGAACTTCGACCGCTGCACCGAGACGTTCCGGCTCTCGCTCGGCGACTCGGCACGGCTGGTCGCGTTCCTCGTCGAAGGCTTGAGCGATGCCACGTCGCAGCTGCTGCACGCGGTCACCGCGCCGGCGGCAGCCGAGCCGTCCGACACCCCGCGTTCGGTGGCGGCTCGCGTGCGTTCGGGTCGATCCCGCCTGGCCGAATGGATCGCCCCGAAATCCTGACGCCGACCCCGTCTGGTCACACGACTTCCACACTGAATGTGGGATTCGTAGGACCAGACGGCAGGAAGCGAGGGTTTACAGCGCCTTGCACATGTGCACGTCGTCGGGCTCGAGCACGAGGAGCTCGGCCAGCGGTTCAGCCACACACCCCGTTCCACGTCATCGTCCCAGCGAGCAATCCTCGCTCCAGCCATGACATGAACGCGATTGGGGGCACTGCGGGGCGCCGCCTGCGGGAGGGCGAGTAGTCTCTCCGGCAACGATGTTCGTCGCGCGTTGTCCTTCGCCCCGTACGACGGGTGAGGTCCGCGCATGATCGCCGTCATCATCGTCCACGGGGTCGTCGGCGGGCTGTTGTTCGCGTCCGGCCGCACGCTCGCCCACCGCGCGTTCCTCGTCGCCGCCCTCGTGCCGCTCGCCTCGACGATCTGGCTGCTCACCCGACTGCCGCGGGTGATCGACGGTGAGGTGCTCACCGAACGCGTCGACTGGGTGCCGCAGCTGGGCCTCGGCTTCGACCTGCGACTCGACGGGTTCGCCGCGTTGATGATGCTGCTCGTCTCTGGCATCGGCATCGCGGTGTGCCTCTACTCGGCGAGCTACTTCTCGCCGCGCAGCGAGGGACTCGGGCGCACCGCCGGCCTGCTCGTGCTGTTCGCCGGCGCGATGCTGACGCTGGTCCTCGCGGACAACATGCTGCTGCTCTACACGGGCTGGGAGCTCACGTCGATCACCTCCTACCTGCTGATCGGCAACGACCACACCAAGTTGCACGCACGCGCGGCCGCGCTGCACGCACTGCTGGTCACCTCGCTCGGCGGGTTGGTGATGCTCGCCGGCTTCGTGCTCGTCGGCCAGGCTGCCGGCACCTATCGACTCAGCGAGATCGTCGCCTCACCGCCGTCGGGCACATCGGTGTCGGTGGGCCTCGCGCTGGTGCTGGTCGGAGCGTTCAGCAAGTCGGCGCAGTACCCCTTCCACTCCTGGCTGCCGGGCGCAATGGCCGCGCCCACGCCGGTGAGCGCGTACCTGCACTCGGCCACGATGGTGAAGGCGGGTGTGTACCTCATCGCCCGCTTCGCGCCAGCGTTCGCCACCATCGGCATCTGGCGTCCGATGGTGTTGGGCGTCGGCGCGTTCACGATGATCGCCGGCGGGCTGCGCGCCATGCGCCAGCACGACTTGAAGCTGCTGCTCGCGTTCGGCACCGTCAGCCAACTCGGGTTCCTGATCGTGCTGTTCGGCGCCGGCACGCCCGCTGCCACTGCGGCCGGTTGCACGATGCTGTTCGCCCACGCGGTGTTCAAGGCCGCCCTGTTCATGTGCGTCGGCACCGTCGACCGGCACGTCGGCACGCGCGACCTTCGCCGCATCCCCGCCCTCGGCCCCGGCTGGCGGTTCTTCGGAGTCGTCACCTGTGCGTCGGCGGCGTCGATGGCGGGGATCCCCCTGCTGTTCGGGTTCATCGGCAAGGAGGCAGGCTTCGAGGCGCTCGACGACGGAGCGTTCACGGGATCGGCGTGGACCCTCGCGGCCATCGTCGCCGGGTCCGCGCTGACGGTTGCGTACTCGTGGCGCTTCGTGTGGGGCATGTTCGGTCCCGCCCGTCAACGCCACGAACACGTCGAGCGTGCGTCCGCGGTCCGCACCTCCGAGCGCCCCGCAGCCCTCTACGTGCTGCCGATCGCGTTGCTGTCGGCAGTGACCGTGGTGTTCGGCATCGGGTCGTCGGCGCTCGACGGCATCACCGACGCGGCCGCGAGCTCGCTCTACGGCACACGGCTCGGCGTGCACCTCGCGCTGTGGCACGGCTTCAACCTGGCGTTGCTGCTGTCGGCGCTCGCCATCGTCATCGGTTCGGCGCTCTTCGTCGCTCGCCGCCCCGTCGGCAGGTTGCTCGCCACCGGTTCGGCTGTCCCCACCGGTACGAGCGTCTACCTGCAGGTGCTGCGCGGCACGAACCAGCTGGCCACGCGAGTCACGGGCGTGGTGCAGAACGGATCGCTGCCCATCTACGCCGGGGTCACGCTGCTCACCGCCGCCGTGGTCCCGGGCTCGATGCTGCTGCTCCACGTCGCGTGGCCCGGCATGCCGAGGTTCGCCGAGAACCCGGCGCAGGTGCTCGTGGTGGGCGTGCTGCTCGCGGCCGCGCTCGCCACCGCCGCCGTGCGCCGCCGGTTCTCGGCCGCCCTGTTCCTGGGCACCGTCGGCTACGCGATGGCGGGCCTGTTCGTGGTGCAGGGTGCACCCGACCTCGCGCTCACACAGGTGGCGATCGAGACGCTGTCGACGGTGTTGTTCGTGCTCGTCCTGCGCCGCCTCCCCGACCGTTTCGAGCGCACCTCCACCACTCGCCGGCGCGTCGTCCGCCTGGCGATCTCCGCGCTCGTCGGAATCACCGTCTTCGCGTTCGCGATCGTGTCGCGGTCCGCCCGCGAAGCCGAGCCGGTGTCGACGGAGATGATCGAGCGGTCGTACCCCGACGGCCACGGCAAGAACGTCGTGAACGTCATCCTCGTCGACATCCGCGGCTTCGACACGATGGCCGAGATCACGGTGCTCGCGTCCGCGGCCATCGGTGCGGTGGCACTGGCCCGTGCCGGCCGACGGCGGCGGCCGAAGGACGAGGTGGCGACGTGAAGCGCATCGTGTTCCTCGATCAGTCGGTGCCGGTCATCTTCCACGCAGTGCTCGTCGCCTCGATCTACCTGCTCTTCGTCGGACACAACCAGCCCGGTGGCGGCTTCGTCGGCGGGCTCGTCGCCGGCGCTGCGATCTCGCTGCGCTACCTCGCCGGCGGCCTCGACGAGGTGCGCAGCGTCAGCCGCTTCCGGCCGTGGACCATCCTCGGCTCGGGCATCGCGGTCAGCGTCGGCACCGCCATCGCGCCGATGCTGCGTGGCGACCCGGTGCTCAGCTCGATGGGCACCGAGTTCGAGGTGGCGGTGCTCGGTCACATCTACGCATCGACCACGCTGCTGTTCGACATCGGTGTCTACATGGTGGTCGTCGGCCTGGTGTTCATGGTGTTCGAAGCGTTCGGCGAGCAGGACACGCCGCCCGTCGACACCGACGCGCACGGCGAGGTGACGCACTCATGACCATCACCCTCGCGTTCGCGGCCGCGACGCTGTTCAGCATCGGCACCTATTTGGTGCTGCAGCGCAAGCTGAGTCGCATCATCATCGGGCTCGCACTGCTCAGCCACGGCTCGAACGTGCTGCTGATGGCCTCCGGCCGCGCGGGCACCGCCCCGATCATCGGCTCGGGCGACGTCACCGACTTCAGCGACCCACTGCCCCAGGCGCTGGCACTCACCACCGTGGTCATCACCTTCGGCGTCACCGCGCTGCTGCTCGCGCTCGCGTTCCGCAGCTACCTGCTCACGCACGACGACGAGGTGGAGGACGACGCAGCCGACCGCGCGGTCGCAGGGGGCGGCTGGCGCGACAAGGAGCTCACCGACGGCACCGAAGCCGAGCACACTCCCCTGCCGGTCGAAGTGGATCCCGACCTCGATGCCGATCTGGCCACGTACGTCGAGTACCTCGAGAACGACGGTGGGCGATGACGAACCTCGTCGCGCTCCCCATCGTGCTCCCGCTGTTCGCCGCGGCGTTCTCGATCGTGCTCGGTCGTTGGCGCGCGATGCAGCGCCTGCTGTGCATCACCACGCTCACCGCCACGAGCGTCATCTCCGTCGTGCTGCTCGTCGAGGTCGATCGGCACGGTCCGGTGGTGGTGAACGCCGGCGGCTGGGCCGCACCGGTGGGCATCGCGCTCGTCGTCGACCGCTTGTCGGCGATCATGCTCGTGGTCAGCTCGCTGATGCTGCTGACCGTGCTCGTCTACGCCATCGGCCAGCCCGGCGCGGAGCGCAACCACGTCGGCTTCCAGTCGGTGTACATGATCCTCGCGGCCGGCGTGGCCGGGTCGTTCATCACCGGCGACATGTTCAACCTGTTCGTGTCGTTCGAGGTGATGCTCACGGCCAGCTACGTGTTGCTCACACTCGGCGGCAAGCGCGAACAGGTGCGCTCGGGAATGACCTACGTGGTCATCACCCTGCTCGCCTCCGCACTGTTCATCACTGCGCTCGCGTTCCTCTACTCGGCCACCGGCACCGTCAACATGGCCGATCTGCACCTGAAGATCGCCGAACTGCCCAGCGGCCTGCGGTCGACGTTCGCCGTGCTGCTGGTGGTGGTGTTCGGCGTGAAGGCCGGCCTGTTCCCGCTGTACTCCTGGCTCCCCGACAGCTACCCCAGCGCGCCGTCGCCGGTGACCGCCGTGTTCGCCGGCTTCCTCACCAAGGTGGGCGTCTACGCCCTCATCCGCAGCCAGACGCTGCTGTTCCCCGACGACAGCCGAGCCGCCACCGTGCTGCTGGTCGGCGCCGCGATCACGATGGTGCTGGGCATCCTGGGTGCGATCGCGCAGGACGACGTGAAGCGCATCCTGTCGTTCAACATCGTCAGCCACATCGGCTTCATGGTGATGGGACTCGGGCTGTTCTCCGTCGCCGGTCTCGCGGCCGCCATCTTCTACGCGGTGCACCACATCCTCGCGATGACCACGCTCTTCCTCGTCGGTGGCCTCATCGAACACGTCGGTGGGTCGAGCCGGATGAGCCAGTTGGGCAACATGGTGCGATCGGCTCCCGTGGTCGCCGTGCTCTTCCTCATCCCCGCGCTGAGCCTCGCGGGTGTGCCACCGCTGTCGGGCTTCGTGCCCAAGTTCGGTCTCATCGGCGCCGGCTTCACCGACGGGCAGTACGTGGTGGTGGCCGCGAGCCTGGTGGCCAGCCTGCTGACGCTCTACTCGGTGGTCAAGATCTGGATCGGTGTGTTCTGGAGCCCGGCCACCGAGCCGACGAGCGGCACGGTGCATGCCGTCGGCCGGCTCGGCGGGCCGCTGCTGATGGTGCTGCCCACCGCCGCGCTGTTCGCACTGGGGCTGGCGGTCGCCGGCTTCGCGGGCCCGCTCTACGAGCTGTGCGAGCGGACCGCTGGAGATCTGCTCGATCCGCGGGCGTACGTCGAGGCGGTGCTGGGTCGATGAGGTACGCCGGTCGAATCGTCTTCCTCACCTCCATCTGGGTACTGCTCTGGGGCGCGCTCAGCGTTGCCAACGTGCTCAGCGGCGTCGCCGTCTCGTCGCTGCTGCTCGTGCTCTACCCAGACCCGCGGGTGCAGCGTCCGCACGAAGGCCGACCACGCCCCATCGCGGTCGCGCACCTCGCGGCGCACATCGTCGCCCAGCTGGTGGTGTCGAACGCGTTCGTCTTCCGCGAGATCGTCACGCGCGGGTCACGCATCCGCGCCGGGGTGGTGGCCTGCCAGCTGCGCACGCGTTCCGAGCGCACGATCACCTTCCTCGCGAACGTGCTGTCACTCAGCCCGGGCACGATGCCGGTCGAAGTGCAGACCGATCCGGCGATCATCTACATCCACGTGCTCCACCTGCGCGATCCGGTCGATGCGCGACGCAAGGTGGCGAAGCTGGAACAACTCGCGGTGCGCGCCTTCGGCGAGCCGGACGAGATCGAACGACTCGGAGCGAAGCCCGACCTGCACCGAGCACACCGGCGACGGAGGGCGCGCCGATGATCACGGTCTCCTTCATCGCGTTGGCACTCGCCGCCGTGCTGTTCATGTACCGGCTGTTGATCGGTCCGACACTGGCCGACCGGGTGAACGCACTCAACGGCATGCTCATCGTCGGCACCTGCGCCATCGCCGCGCACGCCGCCGAGACGGGGCGCGGCGCGTTCCTGCCCATCCTGGTCGTCATCACGCTCGTCGGCTTCGTCGGCACCGCCATGGTGGCCCGCTTCATCGAGAGCCGCGGCCGATGATCGGTGAGCTGCTCATCCTCATCGGATCGTTGCTCACGCTGGTCGCGGCCGTCGGCATGTTCCGCTTCGACGACGTGTTCGCCCGCATGCACGCGCTGGCGAAGGCGTCCACTGCCGGAGTGCTGCTGGTGCTCACCGGTGCCGCGATCTCGTTGACCCACCCCAACGACGTGACCTCGCTGATGCTGGCGGCGGCGTTGCAGGTGCTCACCTCGCCGTTGGCGACGAACATGCTCAGCCTCGCCACCTACCGGGCGGAGGGCATCCACATGACGCTGCATTCGATCGACGATCTCGGCGACGACCTCGGCGACCACGTGTCGACGGCCGTCGAGTTCACCGATCACCCCGACGAGCGCGATCACTGACGAGCGTCATCCGAGTGTCAGCGTCCCGACGGGGGTGCGCCTGCCACTCGGATGGTCGCCTGCCACTCAGATGGTCGGCTGGCACTCGGATGGTCGGCTGGCACTCGGATGGGGGCGGGGTCAGGGCTGGGCGCGGAGGCGTGCGACGATCTCCATCGCGTGGTTGATCGGGATCGCGAAGCCGACGTTCTCCACCGACACCGTGCCGGTGCTGGTGGCGCCGGCGGAGTTGACGCCGATCACCTCGCCGGCCGCGTTGACCAGCGGACCACCCGAGTTGCCGGAACTGATCGCGGCATCGGTCTGGATGGCGTTGGTGAGCGTCGCGTTCTCCACGTCGATGGTGCGGTCGAGTGCCGAGATGATGCCGCGGGTCACGCTCACCGCGCCGTCGAGGTCGAGTGCGTTGCCGATGGCGACAACGTCGTCGCCCACCTCGACCGCGTCGGAGTCGCCGAGCGTGGCCGGCGTCAATCCGCTCGCACCGTCGATCTGGAGCAACGCGACGTCGTTGGCGGTGTCGACCCCGATCACGGTCGCGGCGCGAGCGGTGGTCTCGCCGTCGAGGGTGATCGTGATCGCCGTTGCGCCGGCCACGACGTGCGCGTTGGTGAGCACCTGCCCGTCGGCGGTGAGGATGATGCCCGTACCGGCCGACGTGCCCTGCTCGGAGAACGGCCCCTGACGCACGGTCACCTCCGCCGAGATGGTCACCACCGATGGCTGCACCGCGGCGACGATCGCGCCGACGTCGATCGCACCGGTGGAGGTGACCGCCACCGGCACCACCGCGGTGGGAGGAACCGCGGTGGTGACGGAGGCGTCGTCGGCGGCCAGTGAGGCGCCGAGATATCCCGACCCACCGCCGACGAGGACGATCGCAGCCAGCGCGAGGGCTGCGCGGCGTCCACGTCGACGAGGGGCGGGCGGTGGCGGCGGGGGGAACGCGCCGCCACGTGGGGTGGGTGCCGATTCGGGAGCAGCGGGCTGCTCGTCGTGCCAGAAGTCGGTCACCGTCAGGTCGTCGTCCAGTGTGTGCATCGTCATCACTGCTCCTCAGGAATCGTGTGCCCGTGTCGTGAGCACATGATGTCGACGCACCCTTGGAGCCGTCCGAGGGTTGTCTGAGAACTCGGTGTGAGCGCGTACGATCGGCCTCGTCGGCGGCTGCCGGCAGAGAGCGAGGCGTTGATGTTCCGTCATGTGGTGATGTTCAAGTGGAACGACGGTGTCGACAGCACCCAGATCGCCGCACTCGCGGCTGCGCTCGACCGCCTGCCGACCGTGATCCCCGAGATCCGGGCGTACGCCCACGGACCCGACGCCGGCATCAACGCGGGCAACTTCGACTACGTGCTGGTCGCCGACTTCGCGACGCCCGACGACTACCTGGTGTACCGCGACCACGCGGAGCACCAGGCGTTCATCGCCGATCACATCGTCGGCCGCGTCGCCGCCCGGGCCGCGCTGCAGTACGCCGTCGACTGACCCTCCCGGTGAGGGGTTGACTCTCCAGCGGGTGGAGGGTTCAGGCTGAGGAGCGACCCGAACAAGGAGCACCTCATGGAACTCGCATCACTCACCATCGACTGTCGCAACGCCGCAACGCTCGCAGCCTTCTGGGCGGCGGCGTTCGAGTGCGACACGGACCCGAATGCGTCGAACGACTTCGCCGCGCTGCAACTCCCCGGTGGGCAGTCGCTCTCGTTCGTCGGCGTCCCCGAACCGAAGACGGTGAAGAACCGCGTGCACCTCGACGTGCGCGCCGACGATCTCGACGCGACGGTGGAACGGCTGCTCGCCCTCGGCGCCACCGTGCACGCCACCTACGACGAGGGCGGCAGCAGATGGACCACGATGCTCGACGTGGAGGGCAACGAGTTCTGCGTGCTGTGAGCCACCCCCGAGCGACCGTTCGCCCGGCCGGTCGAGCTCTGGAAGACTCCACGTCCGATGAGTGGTGATCGTCTTGCCATCGGCGCGTTCTCCCGAGCGAGCTCGATCTCGGTCGGCACGTTGCGGCTCTACCACGACATGGGGCTGCTCATCCCCGGCCACGTCGATCGCCTCAACGGCTACCGCTACTACACCGTCGATCAGCTCGCAGACGCACTCGTCGTCGTGCGTCTGCGAGCGCTCGACGTGCCGCTGGCGTCGATCAAGCAGATCCTCGACAGCCGCGATCCTGCGCTCACCCGGCAACTGCTCGACGAGCATCGCGCGGTGATGCAGGAGCGCCTGTCGGACACCGAGCGGATCGTGGCGACGTTGCAGCACGGCATCGCCACGGCCGGCACGCCGGTGCACGTGCGGCACGAACCGGCGATGCTGGTCGCGCAGGTCGCCGCCGAGGTGCCCGGCGCCGGGCTCTGGAACTGGCTGGGCCGCACACACGCGCACCTCGCCGACATCGCCGGTGCACACACGGCCGTCACCGGCCCGCGCGGGGCGCTCTACACGCCCGAGATCATCGACGAGATCAACGAGCAGGTGGTGGCGTTCGTGCCGATCGAGTCACCGTTCCTGGTGCCCGCTCACGCACCGGACGTCACCATCGGCGAGATCGCGCCCACCTCGTGGGCCGTGCTCGTGCACACCGACGGCTTCGACTCGATCGGCGAGACCTATCGGCTGCTCGGCGCGTGGGTCGCGCGCAACGCCAACCCCACCGGCGCGGCGATCTGCGAGCGCTATCACCCACCCGTCACGGCCGCGAGCTCGCGACCGGACTCGGCGCCGGACGACGGACCGATCGAGATCTGCTGGCCGATCGAGTCGACGCGCGACCCCTGATGGGGCGAGTCGGCCACATCGACGGACACGGGGCGTGAGCGGACCAACGTCCAGAGGTGGTCGGCCGCACGGTGGGCCGAGCGGCAGTAGCGGTCGAGGCGCCGCTTGCCCCACTGGAGCGGACGCGCCTTCACCGGTCGCAGCGAGAGCTCACTGACCCGCTCGGACCACGACGTGATCTCGATCTCGACGCGAGTCGTCCGCGCGGGCGGCACGCCGTTGCGGCCGAGCCGGCCGTGCGCACGCCAGGTCGGGTGAGCGAGCGGGAGTCGCTCGAACGGACCGTCGACCTGCAGCCAGCCGTCGCGGCCGAAGTCGACGGTGAAGCCGGACTCGAGCGACATCGCCGCGCTGAGCGCGACCGCGACCTGGTCCGCGGTGAGGTCGACCCGGCGGCTGACGCCGATGTCGAACTGGTAGAAGTGGAGGAGCGACCCCGGTGGGCCGGCATACGGGAAGTGTGTGTTCATGATCTGTCCTCGGGTTCAGAACTCGTCGGCCGGGAGGCCGAGGGCGAGACGGCCGGCATGCAGCAACGTGCGCTCCGGCGTGAGTGGATGGAAGCTCGCGGCGCGGATGTCGCGGTAGCAGCGCTCGATGGTCGAGCCCCTGCGGAAGGCGGCGCCGCCGGCCACGTCGATGGCCAGGTTGACCACTTCGGTGCCGGCGAGCACCACTTCGCGCTTGGCGGCGAGCACGACGGCCACGCTGTGCATCGACGGCGTCGGATCGTCGCCGATCTCGTCCAGCGCTCGGTCGAGCGCCCATCTCGCGATGCGCAGCCGGTGCGCCATCAGGCCCACCTGCCGCTGCACCAGCGGGTCGTCGGCCTTCGTGAGCGCGACCGCCACTGCGGCGTCGTAGGCGGCTTCCGCGACGCCCAGGTAGACGCCGGTGATGATCGGCATCGCGATCGTGATGATCACCTGCAGCGGCGGGTCGATCACACCGTACGGGCGATTGGCGAGCACTCGTTCGTCGGGGACGAACACGCGGTCGAGCACGATGTCGCCGCTGCCGGTTCCGCGCATGCCCAGTGCATCCCAGTTGTCGAGCACCTGCACGCCCTCGGCGGCGAGCGGCACCGCCATGTTGAGCACGCGGCGGCCCTGCTCGGCGTCGTCGAACGCGAACATCGTCGACATCACCGTGCCCAGCGGCGACTGGCTGGCGAACTGCTTGCGCCCGGACACCTCGTAACCGCCGTCGACCCTGACGGCCTCCCCGTTGGGATGGGTGAAGTCGCCGCCGCCGGTGGAGACGAGCACGATGCCCTCCTGCGCCACGCGGCGCAGCGTCGCTTCGGCGCCCGGGAGGCCGCGCCGGAATCGCCACGCGGTGAACGCCACCACGTGCTGGTGCATCGCGCTCGCCAATGCGGTGGAGCCGCAGTAGTGAGCCAGCTCACGCTGCAGTTCGGTCAGCTCGCGGATGGTGGCACCGCCGCCGCCGAGCTCCGCAGGAACCCCGCTGGCGAGCAGGCCTGCCGCGGCGAGGTGCTCGAACGCTTCGGTCACGAACGTGCCGTCGGCGTCGTGCCGGGCAGCGTGCTCGGAGATCGAATCGCCGATGCTGCGGACGGTGGAGATGAGTGGTTGTGGGTGGTCGAGTTGGATCGTTGTCATGCGTCGCACGGTACGGATCGGCCGAGCCGGTCAATAGTCCAAGATCTGTACTCCGTCGGTACAGAATCTGGACTTCACAAGGGGGCATCGCGGCGCGACCATTCCCAGATGCCCGACTACCGCCGCTTCTGCCCCATCGCGCTCGCCACCGACGTGATCGCCGACCGCTGGACCCCGCTCATCCTGCGCGAGCTGGTCATCGGCAGCACCGCTTCAACGACATCGCCCGCGGCCTGCCCGGCATCTCGCGATCGCTGCTCACGCAGCGCCTCGGCCACCTCGAACGCAAGGGCGTGGTGGAGCGCTGGCCGTCACCCGCCGGGCACGGTCACGAGTATCACCTGACGGCGGCCGGCAAGGATCTGGAGCAGGTGGTGGTGGCGATGGGCCGCTGGGCGGTGCACTGGTTGTTCACCGACCTGGCCCCCAACGAGGTCGACCCGATCACGCTCACGTGGTGGATGCACCGGCGCGTCGACCACGAGCGCCTCCCGCCCGACCGCCAGGTCATCCAGTTCGACCACATCGCACCGGAACGGATCAGCCTGTGGATCGTGTTCGACCGCGGCGAGCCGTCGGTGTGCGTGCAACACCCGGGGTTCGAGCCCGATGTCATCGTGCGCGCCACCACTCCCACCCTCGCCGAGGTGTTCCAGGGCTTCGACACCTGGCATCGTGCGGTCAACGACGGGCGCATCTCCGTGGAGGGTCCGCCGCGACTGACCCGCGCGTTGCCCACCTGGTTCGCATGGAGCCCGTTCGCCGCCGACACGCTCGCCCGCAAGGCACAGGAAGACGCGCTCAGCGCCTGACCGCGCTCAGCACCCCTGCCGGGGCAGACGTTCCAGGAACCGCAGCGCCGCCGACGCCGACTCCACACGCCACAGCGCCACCACGTCGGCCGGGTCCGCCGCGACCTGCGCGGCGAGCACCTCCGACATCGCCGAGATGTGAGCGTGCTGCGCGGCGAGCATCGCCGAGATGTCGATGTCGCACGCTTCGGCGATGAGCAGCTTCAGCAACAGCTCGCTGCGCACGTCGCGCAGATGGACGACGGGCGCGGCGAGCCAGCGTCGCAGCTGTGCCCGACCGGTGCGCGTGGCCGCGAGGATCGTGCGATTGCCACCCGCGAGGCCAGGCTCCTCGGCGACCGGATGGACGTAGCCGCGGATGGAGAGCTGGTCGAGCGATCGATACGTGAGCGCTCGCGAGAGGGACCACACGCGGCCGACGTCGCCGGTCGGCTTCAGTCGCGCCGCGACCGCGAACCCGTGCATGGGCGCCGGATAGAGGACGCCGAGGCATGCCCACTCACCGAGCAACAACTGGTCCTCGGTCGTGCGAGCCGCGTTCATCCCGGCGGCATCGATCAGGCGTCGTGCGGACGTGTGTGCAGGTCGAGCGAAAGGCTGTTCATGCAGTACCGCTGACCGGTGGGCGCGGGACCGTCGTCGAACACGTGGCCGAGGTGCGAACCGCACCGGTGGCACCGGACTTCTGTGCGCCGCATGCCGTGCGTGGTGTCGTCGATGTAGTCGACAGTGCCCTCCCCGTTGGTGGCGAAGAAGCTCGGCCATCCGCACCCCGACTCGTACTTGGTCGACGAGTCGAACAGCTCGGCGCCGCAGCCCGCGCAGTGGTACGTGCCGTCGGCGTGCTCGTCGACGTACTTGCCGCTCCACGGTCGCTCGGTACCCGCCTGGCGGAGCACGGTGTACTGGTCGGCGGAGAGGAGCTGACGCCACTCCTCTTCAGTGCGTTCGATCTCGGGCATCGGTCAATCCTTCCATCGCGACACGTCGCTCACAACACTCACGCCGGATAGACCTCGATGTCGGTGGCCTTGACGGTGGCGTGGATGTCGTCGCCGGGACGCAGCTGCAGGGCCTCGAGCGCGGCCACCGTGATCTCCGCGATGAGCGCGAGCTCACCGTCGATGCTCACCCGCACGCGGTCACCGAGGCGATCGATGTCGGTGATCGTGCCGCGCCAGGTGTTCCGGGCGCTGGAGACGGCGCCGGACTCGCGGACGAGCGCGATCGAGTGCGGCCGCACGACGGCGTACGACGGCCCTGCCGGCGCGTCGGCGATGACCACCTGGGCGCCGCTGCCGGTGGTGAGCACTCCGCCCGCGACCGTGCCGGCGACGAGGTTCACGCCGACGAGATCGGCCACGTAGCGCGACCGGGGATGGGCCGTCACCTCGGCGAGCGTGCCCGTCTGCACGATGCGACCGTGTTCGAGGATGGCGACGCGATCGGCCAGCGCGTACGCATCGACCGGGTCGTGGGTGACGAGGATGCGCATGCCGTCGAACGTCGCCAGATGCCTTCGCAGGTCGCGGCGGACGCTGCTGCGCGTGGCGGCGTCGAGCGCGGCGAGCGGCTCGTCGAGCAGGAGCAGCCGCGGACTCGTGGCCAGGGCCCGTGCGAGCGCCGCACGTTGGCTCTGGCCACCGGAGAGCGCCCGTGGACGTTGGTCGGCATAGCTGCTGAGCCCCACGCAGTCGATCCATTCGCGGGCGATGCGGCGAGCCTCGGCCTTCGGGGTGCGGCGAGCACGCAGTCCGAACGCGACGTTCTCGAGCACGCTCATGTGCTCGAACAGCAGGTAGTCCTGGAACACGAAACCGATCGGGCGGTCCTCCGGTTCCACGAACGTGTCGGTCGCCGGCTCGTCGAGCACGGTGTCGTCGAGCGCGACGCGACCGGCGTCGAGCGGCGCGAGGCCGGCCAGGCAGCGCAACATCGTGCTCTTCCCCGCCCCGTTCGGACCGAGCAGCGCGAGCAGCTCACCCGGACGCACGTCGAGCTCTGCCTGCAGGTCGAGGGTGCCCATCTGCAGCCCGACCGTCGCGGTCAGCGTCATGCCGCCACCGAGGTGGGTCGCGGTGCGCGACCGAACCAGCGGTCGCGGAGACCCACCAGCACGGCGAAGGAGATGAGGATGAGTGCGAGCGCGAGCACGATGGCCTGCTCGGGGTTCGTCTCCAGCGCCAGGTACACCGCGAGCGGCATCGTCTGCGTGGTGCCCGGGAAGTTGCCGGCGAACGTGATCGTGGCGCCGAACTCACCGAGCGCTCGCGCCCACGCGAGCACTGCACCGGCGGCGAGCGCGGGCCGGATGGCCGGCAGCGTGACCCGGCGGAACGTGTACCAGCGCGATGCTCCGAGCGTGCGCGACGCGTCGTCGAACCGAGTGTCGAGCTGCCGCAACGATGCTTCGACGGTGATGACCAGGAACGGCATCGCCACGAACGTCTGCGCCACCACCACGCCGGCGGTGGTGAACGGCAGCGTGATGTCGAACCAGCGGTCGAGGTACTGCCCGACGAGGCCGCGACGGCCGAGCGCGAAGAACAGCGCCACGCCGCCGACCACCGGCGGCAACACCATCGACAGCGTGCACAGCGCTCGCACGACGCCGCGGCCCGGGAAGTCGACCCTGGCCAGCAACCAGGCCAGCGGCACCCCGAAGAGCACGGAGAGCGCAGTGGCCCAGAGCGAACAGATCATCGACAGCCGCAGCGCGGTGAGCGCGTCGTCGTCGGTGAGGTACTCCCATGCGCTCGACCAGGGCGCACGCCACAGCAGGCCGACGAGTGGCAATGCGAAGAACGCCACTGCGACACCGGCGAGGACGAGCACCGGGATCGGCAGCGTCACACGCCGTCCTCGGCGGCGGCGGGTCATGGCGCGAGAAACCCGTACGACGCGAGGATCCGCTGACCCGTCGCGCCGAGGACGAAGTCGATGAAGGCCTGAGCTCCCACTGCGTTCGGGGCCTGTTCGGTGACCGCGATCGGGTACTCGGCGAGCACGTTGAGGTCGGCGGGGATCTCGACCCCGGCCGCTGCGTCGCCCGCGGCGACGACGTCGGTGCGGTAGACGATGCCGGCGTCGGCTTCACCCAGCGTCACCTTGGTGACGACCGCCTTCACGTTCTCCTCCAGCGACTTCGGCGTCACCGCCACCCCTGCGTCCTCGAAGACCTGCGCGGCATACTTCCCGCACGGTACTTCCGGCGCACAGGTGACCACGATCAGGTCAGCATCGGCGAGATCGGCCACGCCACTGATCCCCAGAGGATTGCCCGGCGCCACGATGATCTGCAGCACGTTGCCGGCAAACACGACGGGGTCGGTGGAAGTGGCTCCCGCGTCGGTGAGCTTGGTCATGTTGCCGATGTCGGCCGATGCGAACACGTCGGCCGGTGCCCCCTCGCCGATCTGGGCGGCCAGCTCCGACGATGCCGCGAAGTTGAACGCGACGTCGGCGTCGGGGTGCTCGGCCGTGAACGCCTCGCCGATCTCCGTGAACGCCGCCGTCAACGATGCGGCGGCGAACACCGTGACGTTGCCGGTCACACCCGCCGATCCGGTGGTCGCCGACTCCGACTCGTTCGATCCGCACGATACGGCGGTCACCGTGAGCAACGACAACGCGGCCACGGTGGAGCGAGAAGAGATGCGCATGCGGCGATATTAGTCAGGGAGTTACTAATACAGCGTCACCGAGTGACCATTCGGCACGAAGCGTCGAGGTCAGCCCTGTCGACTGGCAGCGATGAACTCGGGTTGCAGGACGGAGAACTCGTACACCTGCATCAGCAGCTCCATCGGCGCGACGTACCGCACCCCGTCGACCGTCACCACTGCGCCCGCCTGCACCTGGCCGGTCTCGTTGCGGAAGCCGCCGCCCGGGCCCCAGAAGTCGGCGATGGCGAACACGATGCTCCACGCCACGTCGTCGCGTTCGGCCTCGGTGGTGGCCGTGGTGGTGACGTCGAACGAGATGCCCGCCGTCCCGAGGTCGGTGTCGTCGAGGCTGAACGCGACCGGGGTGACATCGGCGATGGCCGGTGACAGCCCGATGATGACGTCGGCGAAGCCCTGCGGGTCGCGGACCAGTTCGCGGGCCAGGTCGACGGCCACCTGATCCGGGTCGGCGGCCTCGTTGGAGCCGGTCCAGTCCGGGGGGTGCACCTCGCACCGCGGCGGGTTGATGCCGTCGATGACCAGGTGTTCGCCGTCGGGACAGGCATACGGGTTCGTCGTCGTGACACCACCGTCGTTGGTGCTGTCGTTGGTGGTGTCGTTGGTGCTGCCGTTGGTGCTGCCGGCGCCATTGCCGGTGCTGCCGGCGGCATCGTCGGCCGAGCTGCAGGCGGCGACGCCCACCAGCAACAACCCCACTACGAGCACCCTCGTCATCGCTGCCATCCTCCGCCGGGCATGGTAACGCGGAGGGCTCGAACAGTCCGGACGGGTCGATCCACCAGATGTCACCGAGCGTGTCCAGTGCTACGGTTTGGTTTCGTTTTCACGATTGTCAAGAGTTCGTCTCGTTGCTTCATGCGAGGAATCCCTCGACCGATGGAGAACCATGACCCTTCCCGCAACCGGCCTCCGCTCGGGCACACGGCGGCGCACGTATGTCTCCATGTTCCTCGCTGCCACCCTCGCACTCGGCGTCGTCGCCACCGGCAGCAGCTCACTGCCGATCGCCGGCGCCGCCAACTACACGGCCGGTGGCTGGACCTCCGCCGGCCACTCCACTCCCAGCGCGCTGAAGCCCGGCCAGACCGTCACCGTGCAAGCGGTGATCGTGGCCTCGTCGAATCGTCATGGTCTCGTCACCGTCGAGGTGGACTCGCCGACCAAGAAGGTCGTGTACCAGAAGTCGTGGAGCTTCCAGTGGTTCTGGAAGGGCAAGCCGCAGACCTTCAAGGTTCCGTTCACGGTGCCGCTCGGCTCGGAAGCGGGCCAGTACACCGTGAAGGTCAAGCTCTCCGACGTGTGGTCGCGCAAGACCCAGCACCTGAACCAGAGCGCCACTGCGTTCACGGTGTCGGCGCTGAGCACCCCGGCGCCCGCCCCCACACCCACCACCGCAGCCCCCACCACGGCACCGCCGGCGACGGCGCCACCGGCAACCTCACCTCCGGCGACCGCACCGCCCGCCACCGCTCCCCCAGCGACTGCTGCGCCCACCACGGCGCCACCGGCCACCACGCCCCCGGCCACCGTTGCACCGCCGACCGTCGGGTTGCCCCCGATGGGCACGGTGCTGTGGTCGGAGGACTTCTCCAGCCCCG
>CAZWCU010000004.1:0-20949 GCA_964632715.1 uncultured Bifidobacterium sp.
CCAGGGTCCTGCACCCGCTGCCCGGAGGTCGTCCCGCGTCGGGCCGGATCGCGGTGCCGACCGGGCAGGCGACGCCCGTGCCGCCGATGCCGCAGTAGCCGTTCGGGACCTTGGCGAGGTACTGCTGGTGATAGTCCTCGGCGTAGTAGAACGCACGGAGCGGTGCGATCTCCGTGGTGATCTCACCGCGGCGGGCGGCCCGGAGCGCGTCGCCGTAGACCGTGGCGGTGGCCTCGGCCGTCTCGCGCTGGGCGTGGTCGGAGTGGTAGACCGCCGAGCGGTACCGGGTGCCGCGGTCGTTGCCCTGGCGCATGCCCTGCGTGGGGTCGTGGCTCTCCCAGAACACCTTCAACAGCTGCTCGAAGCTCACCTTCGCCGGGTCGTACGCGACCAGCACGACTTCGGCGTGGCCGGTGCGCCCGCTGCACGCTTCCTCGTAGGTGGCGTTGGGGGTGAAGCCGCCGGCGTACCCGACCGCCGTGCTGTGCACGCCGTCGGTCTGCCAGAACTTGCGCTCCGCGCCCCAGAAGCAGCCGAGGCCGAACACGGCGGTCTCGGTGCCCTCGGGCCACGGGCCGGTGAGCGGGGTGCCGAGCACGAAGTGCTGTGCGGGGACGGGCATGGTCTGATCGGTGCGCCCGGGCAGCGCGGCGTCGGGAGTGACCATCTCGGACTTGTGGCGGAAGATCATGGGTCCCAGGCTACGAGCGGACTGCGAAACGTGCCAGAGCGAGCTGGTGAACGATCTCGAAACTGGGTCGTCGCCACTAACGTCTGGGACCGTGTTGAACCCTGCTGTGTCCATCCGCCCGTTCGCGGCGCACGACGTCGAGCCCGTGCTGGCGCTCAACAACGCCAACGTGCCCGAGCTCAACGAGCTCGACGCGCCGGAGGTCGCTCGCCTTGCCGCACTCGCCGAGTCCGCGCTGGTGGCCGAGGTCGAGGGGTCGTTCGCCGGCTTCTGCTGGGTCATCGGGCCGGGTCAGCCGTACGGCAGCCTCAACTACGGCTGGTTCAGTCGCCAGTACACCGAGTTCCTGTACCTCGACCGCATCGCGGTGCATCCCGACTTCCGCCGCTACGGCATCGGTCGCGGGTTCTACGCGCATCTCGTCGACCAGTTCACCGGCGCCTGGCCGGTGTTGCTGTGCGAGGTCAACGTGCGCCCGCGCAACGATGCGTCGCTCCACTTCCATCACTCGATCGGCTTCCGCGAAGTCGGCCAGCAGGACACCGACGGCGGCGCCAAGACCGTCAGCCTCCTCGAGCTCCCCCTCGTTCGCTGACGTCGCCGGGGGCGAGGGCGGGCCAGACGGGTGCGGACTCCGTGTAGCCGGGGCGCGGGCGGCGCGACGGCTGGATGGGCCAGGTCGGGTCGTTCCACACCGGATCGTCGGACGACGGGTAGCGCGAGTACAGCCAGGCCGACAGCACGTACACCAGCTCCTGGCGCAGCATCGCCTTGTGGCCACCGGCTCGCGTGTAGCCGTGCAGCATGCCGAGCGTGATGCCGACGACCGTGCGCGACACGAGTTCCACCTCGCCGTCGGGCACGTCCGGCACGCGATCGCGGACCACCTGCGACACCATCTCCACCAGGCTGAGTTGCAGCGATTCGCCCTGGCCGTGCGCGCCGCCGGTGAGCGCCAGCGCCACGGTCGCCGGGTTGCGATCGACGTGGTCGCACAACGCGCCGACCACGCGCTGCACCATGATCGGCGTGGTCGCCTGCTGCTCGCCGGCGAGGGCGGTGGCGAAGACCTGCACCATGCGCTGCATGCTGCGTTCGACCAGGGCGGCCACCACGGCGGCGATGTCGGGGAACCAGTAGTAGACACGCCCGATCGACATGTCGGCGCCGTGCGCGAGCTCGGCGGCGGTGAAGCTGACCTGACCGTCGTGGTGGATGAGGCGTTCGGCGGCATCGAGGATGGCGTCGATCGACTGTCGACTGCGTCGTTGACGAGGCTCCGTCCGTAGCTCCTGCATCGCGGCGTACCTTACGGCACCTCGCGGGAAGGCTCTACGCTTGCGCCCATGCGACTGGCCGCCGTGCAGCACGACATCATCTGGAGCGATCGGGCGGCGAACTTCGCGCGCCTGGCGCCGATGGTCGCGGCGGCTGCCGCCGGTGGTGCTCGACTGGTGCTCCTCACCGAGACGTTCTCCACCGGGTTCGCCGTCGACGACCCGTCGCTGGGCGAACCCGAGGGCGGCCCGTCGTCGCAGTTCCTGCAGGAACAGGCGGCGCTGCACGGCGTGTGGGTGTGCGGCAGTTGTCCGGAGGTGCCGGCCGGCGGCGACCCTGCCGACACACGCCCGGCCAACAGCTTCGTGCTCGCCGGCCCCGACGGCACCGTGCACCGCTACCGCAAGATCCACCCGTTCACGTTCGGCGGCGAGGACCGTCACTTCCGGGCGGGCAGCGAGCTGGTGCAGGTGGAGATCGAGGGCGTCAGGGTGAGCCCGTTCGTCTGCTACGACCTGCGCTTCGCCGACGAGTTCTGGGGGCTGGCGCCCACCACCGACGTGTACCTGGTGCCGGCCAACTGGCCCGAGCCGCGTCGCCAGCACTGGATGGCGCTGCTGCAGGCGCGTGCCATCGAGAACCAGGCGTACGTGGTGGGCTGCAACCGCGTGGGGGAGGGTGGTGGCCTGAAGTACGTGGGCGACAGCCGCATCGTCGACCCGCTGGGCGAGCTGCTCGCCACCGGCTCGCAGGGCGAGACCATCCTGTTCGCCGACATCGAGCCCGCCACCGTCGCCGCCGTGCGCGACCGGTTCCGCTTCCTGCCCGACCGCCGCTGACCCCACTCCCATCCGAGGCTTTGCTCCAGCCGTGCGTCCTTCGAGGGTTTGCGCGTTGAAATCCTGGAGGTGAGCCTCGGGTTGGAGGAAAGCCTCGGATCGGGTGTCAGTGGGCTCGGTTGCCGAGGGTCTTCAGGCGTGCGACGGCTTCGTCGATGACGCTCAGCTGCTTGCAGAACGCGAACCGCACCAGGTGCCGGCCTTCCGCCTTGTTCGCGTAGAGCACCTCGTTGGGAATGGCGACCACGCCGCAGTGGTGCGGCAGCGCGCGGCAGAACGCCATACCGTCGCCGTCGGGTTGCAGCGGACGGATGTCGACCGTGACGAAGTACGTGCCGCCGGTGGGGTACACGATGAACCCGGCGTCGAGGAGGCCGGGCAGCAGGCGGTCGCGCTTGGCCTGCAGGGCGGCGGCGACGTCGTGGAAGAAGGCGTCGGGCAGGCCGAGCCCGAGCGCGATGGCCGGCTGGAACGGGCCACCGTTCACGTAGGTGAGGAACTGCTTGGCGGTGCGCGCCGCCTGGACCAGCGGCGCGGGCCCGCAGAGCCAGCCGATCTTCCAGCCGGTGGTGTTGAACGTCTTGCCGCCGCTGGAGATGGTGAGCGTGCGCTCGCGCATGCCGGGCAGCGACGCCATCGAGATGTGCGGCGCGCCGTCGAACACGAGGTGCTCGTACACCTCGTCGGTGACGACGATGAGGTCGCGCTCGATGGCCAGGTCGGCGATGCACTGCATCTCGGCCATGGTGAACACCCGGCCCGTGGGGTTGTGCGGCGTGTTGAGCAGGATCAGCTTGGTCTTCGAGGTGACTGCCGCGCGCAGTTCGTCGGGGTCGAACGCGTATGAGGGCGGCCGCAGCAGCACGGTGCGCGCCACCGCACCGGCCAGTGCGATGCAGGGCGCGTAGCTGTCGAACATCGGGTCGAACACCAGCACCTCGTCGCCCGTGTCGAGCATGCCCAGCAGTGCTCCGGCGAGCGCCTCGGTGGCACCGGCCGTGACGAGCACCTCGCCATCGGGTTGGTAGTCGACGCCGTAGAAGCGCGACTGGTGCGCGGCGATGGCCTCGCGCAGCACGGCCATTCCCGGTCCCGGCGGGTACTGGTTGAGCCCACTGTTGATGGCGTCGATGGCCGCGTCGAGGATCTCGCGGGGTCCGTCGGTGTCGGGGAAGCCCTGGCCGAGGTTGATGCTGTCGGTGGCGACGGCGAGCATCGACATCTCGGCGAAGATGGTGGTGCCGAAGCCCTGCAGCTTGGCGGTGAGGTAGGGCTCTCGCGTCGACGGCACGCCGGTCAGGCTACGTGACCGTCCTGCCGCTCAGTTGACCGTGAGGGTGCCCGACATCGACGAGTGGATCTGGCAGACCACCTCGTACGTGCCGGGTTCGTCGACGGTGAGCTCGGCGCTGCTGCCACCGCTCACCTGCGCGGTGAACGCACCGCCGACTTCGCTGAACGTGTGCGGCACGTCGTCGCTGTTGGTGATGGTGAACGCTTCTCCGGCGGTGACACCGTCGCCGGTGTCGAACGCGAAGCCGGCGATCGTGACGCCGGCGGTCGGCGCGGTGGGCGTCGACTCCCCGGGAGCGACCGTCGTGGGCGAGTCGGTGCTCGACGACTCCGAGTCGTCCGAGCACGCGGCCAGACCGAACAGCACCAATGGGATCAACGTTGCACGAGCGGAAATGCGCATGACGACCTCCTTGCTCATCGGTACGCCGGCGAGCGGCGAACGGTTCTGCCGATCAGTCGAAGGTGCGTCATCCGAGGAGGTTCTCGGGGCCGAAGCTGAACGGCAGCAGGCCCTCGAGAGTGAACGACGCGCGCAATCCTTCCGGGCCGCACGAGTGGATGGGCGTGTCGAGCGCGGCGAACTCGCGGATCTTCTGGCGGCAGCCGCCACAGCACGTGCCCATCGTGATGCCGTCGCTGAGCGTGAGCACCTCCACGATGACTCGTTCGCCGGCGGTGACCATGGCGGCGATGGCACTGGCCTCCGCGCACCACCCTTGCGGATACGCCGCGTTCTCCACGTTGCACCCGGCGTAGATGCGGCCGCTGGCGGTGCGAACGGCAGCGCCCACGGAGTACTTGCTGTACGGCGCGTGTGCGTTGGCGAACGCGGCACGTGCGGCCTCGAACATCTCCTGCTGCGCCGAGGTCATCGGCAGCGTCTCGTAGGACATCTCAGTCGACGGCGTCTTCCACGGCGTCGATCGCCTCGTCGGCCACCTTGTCGACCGTGTCGCGCACCTCGGTGAGGCCGGGCACGTCCGCCAGCATGGTGTCTTCCAAGCGGGAGTCGTCGAGCATCAGGAACAGCAGGACGCCCACGACACCGCCGACGAGCGGGAACACGATGAACACCCACAGCTGCTGCAGCGCCTCGTAGGAGGAGTCGGCGAACAGCGCGGTGGCGATGCTGCGCGCCGGGTTCACCGACGTGTTGTCGATGGGGATGGAGATGAGGTGGATGAGCGTGAGCGTGAGGCCGGCGACCATGCCGCCGAAGCCGGGTGCGAACTTGCGAGTGGTGGTGAACAGCACCACCATCACCAGCAGCGCGGTGAGCACCACTTCGGTGACGATGGCGGCGCCGACGCCGAAGTACGGACCCGACCAGAGGTTGGCGGCGAACTGGCCGCGCTCCCAGTCGTCGCGCCCACTGGCGATGCCGTAGATGATGGCGGCGCCGCCGATGGCGCCGACGAGCTGGCCGATCACGGCGAACACGGCGTGCGCGGCGTCGATCTTGCGGGAGAGGAACAGGCCGAGCGTGACCGCGGGGTTGATGTGACACCCGCTGATGGGGCCGATGACGTAGGCCATGATGAGCAGCGAGAACCCGAAGCCGAGCGCGATGCCGAGCACACCGACCGCCTCTGCCGAGAAGATGGCCACACCGGGGCCGCCGAGCATGAGGACGGCTGTGCCGACCAGCTCCGCAGCCAGGATTCGACCGTTGTTCTGAGTCTCCATGCGTCGAACACTATGTCGGCCGTGGTTCTCAATCGCGCAATCCACGGCTACCGTCGCAGCGATGGCGCCGCGTAGCCGTAGCGAGACTCTGTTGGTCACGACCGTGCAGTCCGGTGTCGCCGCGCGGCACCCCGACGAGCTCATCGTGGAGGAGCCGATGACGGTGCAGCTCGACGGCACCGTCGTGAGCACCACCATGCGCACGCCCGGTCACGACTACGAGCTGGCCGCCGGCTTCTGCCACACCGAAGGCCTGCTCGCCGGGTTCCCGGTCATCGGTGTTCGGTACTGCGCCGACGGCCCGGCGGCGGGCAGCGAGTTCAACGTGGTCACGGTCGAGACGGGGGGCCGTGCGCCGGCACCGCGTGCTCGACTGGGCAACACCACGTCGAGCTGCGGTCTCTGCGGCAACGATGCGATCGACGAGCTGTGCGCCCGGCTGTTGCCGCTGCCGGCGACACCCCCCATTCCGCTGTCGGTGCTGCAGGCAGTGCCCGATGCGGTGCGCCAGGTGCAGGGTCTGTTCCACTCCACGGGTGCCGTGCATGCGGCCGCGGCGTTCACGCCGGCCGGCGAGGTGCTGTTCACGCGAGAAGACGTCGGTCGACACAACGCGGTCGACAAGGTGATCGGCCGGCTGCTGCTCGACGGGGCGCTGCCGGCCGCCGGACTCGGTCTGTTCGTCAGCGGCAGGGCCAGCTTCGAACTGGTGCAGAAGGCGTGGGCGGCGGGGTTCAACACGCTGGTGGCGGTGAGCGCGCCCACCGCACTGGCGGTGCACACGGCGCGTCGGGCCGGCCTCGTGCTCGCCGGGTTCGTGCGGGCCGACCGGCTCAACATCTACGCACCCGAGCGTCTGCTGGTCGAGCCCGGCCCCGTAGCCTGAACGGCATGAGTGAACCCATCAAGCCCTCCATCGGTCGTGGCGTGTTGCACCTGTTCTGCAAAGCCACGCCCATGTTCGACGGCGAGGCGGTGGTGGCCGCGGTGAAGGCCGCCGAGGCACTCGAGGTGCAGGTCGTGGCCGTCTCCATGCTCGGGCACAAGTGCGATGCGGCGTTCATGGCGATGCACGACGACTGGCAGCAGCTGCGGGCGCTGCAGTCGGGTCTGCAACGTGCGGGGCTGGAAGTGGTCGACAGCTACGTGAGCCTCACCGAGGTCAGCGAGTACGCGAAGGGCATGCCGGAGGAGATGCTGAAGGGCCGGCTCTACCCGGACATCCCGCCGCGCCAGCATCACATGCCGTCGTGGTGCTTCTACCCGATGTCGAAGAAGCGCGAGGCGCACGCCAACTGGTTCACGCTGCCGTTCGAGGAGCGCAAGGAACTGATGCACGAGCACGGCACCAGCGGTCGCAAGTTCGCCGGCCGGGTGGTGCAGTACATCACCGGGTCCGCGGGTCTCGACGACTACGAGTGGGGCGTCACCCTCTTCGCCGTCCACCCCGACGACCTCAAGGAGGTCGTGTACACGATGCGCTTCGACCAGGCGTCGAGCGTCTACGCCGAGTTCGGTCCGTTCTACACCGGCATGGTCGTGCCCGTGGAAGAGCTCGTCGACACGCTCTGACGCGTGGCGAGCCGCGGCGCTTCGGGCGCCGCACTCGAGGTGCCCGTCTCGTGCTCGGACCGATGACAACTTTGGTTGCGCGCCGGCGCAACCAAAGTTGTCACTCTTCCAGCGCGTGTGGGTGGCAGCGAACGTTCGACCGGTCAGAGCACCAACGCCGAAGCACGTCATCCGAGTGCCAGCCGACCATCCGAGTACCAGCCGACCATCCGAGTGCCAGGCGACCATGCGAGTGGCTGACGCACCCCCGTCGGGACGCTGCCACTCGGATGGACCGCAACTGGACACCGTGCACCGCCGACGATGGCGGCCACGTCACCCACACAACGGTGAGTTGGCGCCTCAGCCGTTGCCCACGGCGATGATGCCGTCGCCGACGTCGCGGCCGCTCTGGTCGAACGTGAACCGCTCGAAATCGACCGTGGCGACGTTGCCGCTGGCGTCGATGGAGAGGTTGCCGCTGGGGCCGTTGTAGTTGATGTTGCGGCCTTCGGCGAGCGCCGTGCTGCACGTGGTGAACGTGGAGCAGCTGCGCCCGCTGGCGGTGACCGCCGCCACGGAGCTGGCGATGTCGCGGGGTCGGCTGGAGGTGGCCGCCTGCGCCGCCAGGGCGATGATGGTGAGGCAGTCGTACGCGTTGTGCGCGTACAGACCACTGGCCTCCGGGTTCACCGTGCGCAACGCCTCACCGAACGGGATGGAGTTGGTGTAGGGGAGCGGGGCCACGCCGACGATGCGCCTCGCCAGCGACGCACCGAACGGCTGCGCCGACGCCGACGGGCGGCGGATGGCATCGTTGACGACGAAGCTGATGGCCTCCTGGCCGGTGGCCGTGTCGGCGGCATCGATGGCGTTGATCATGGCCGGCCCGGTGGTGGCATCGGCGATGACGGCAACCACGTCGGGCGCCGCCGCGAGCACTGCCTGCACGGCCTCGGCCATGGAGTCCTCGCTGGGCATGAACCCGATGGGTGCCGACACGTTGGTGCCACGGCTGGTGATGGCGTTCTGCGTGGCCTGCGCGAACGGGCGGCCGTAGGCGTCGTCGAGGTACACCACCACGGCAGTGCGGCTGCCAGAGGCCTCGACCGCGCTGGCGATGGCGCGGGCCTGCACCGTGTCGCTGGGGATGGTGCGGAAGAACAGACCTTCGTCGGGGTAGTCGTCGAGCGCGAGCGCCGACGCAGTGGGGCTGCACGTGAGGACGCCGGCCGCGACCGCCGTACCCAGCGTGCCGAGCGCGTTGGTGGACGAGGTGGGCCCGATGATGGCATCGACGCCGAGCTGGACCAGTTCCTGCACGGCGAGCCCGGCGGTGGCCGGGTTGTCGCCCTCCTCGCGAGTGATGAGGCGCACGCGCCGCCCGTCGATGCCACCGCGAGCGTTGATCTCGTCGAGGGCCACCGTCAGCGCGTCGGACATCGAGGCGCCGAGTTCGGCCGCGCTGCCGCCACTGGGCAGCACCGTGCCGATGACGAGCACACCATCATCGGCACGTGCCGTGGTGGTGGTCTCGATCACCGTCGCCTCGGTGGTGTCGGCCTGGTCGTCGCCGCTGCAGGCGGCGAGCCCGACGAGCGCGGCAACCAGCAGGTGAGCGACGGAACGGCGAGGCACACGGCGAGTGTATGGGAGAAGGCGGCGAGCTGAGGATCGACGGGAGAGACCCTCAGCTCACCAAGCCGAGAAGGTGCGAGTCGACGTGCTCGGCCGACATGGCCAGCGGTTCGATCCACACCCGAACTGGTGCGTGCGACTGGTCGTCCTGACGCAGAGCCTCGCTCAGCTGCATCGTGCGCCGACGCAGATCGTGGTCGCGCCGGACGAGGATGAGCAGCTTGCCGGTGGGCGTGACCGCCATCGTCTCACCGCTGCGGAAGGTCGCGCGGGCGACGCGCGTCGCTTCCTCCACACGATCCGAGCTGCCGTCGGTGTCGACGACGACGAGGGCCAGCAGTTGACCGGGACGGCTCCCGAAACTGCACGCGACCTGCACCTGCTGGTGCAGACGGTGGCGCAGGACGTCGAGGGGTGCCACCGACTGCGTGCCGTACTCGTGCTGCATGATCCCGTCGGCCCATCCGTCGGCGAGCTGGTCGATGCCGCCGTGCTGCAGCACCGCACGGTAGGGGCGAGCTCGCTCGGCGAGCAGCTCGAACCAGCCCAGCAGCTCCTCCAGCGAGTGCCCGTCGGTGGCCAGCTGGCGGCCGACGACGCGCAGGTCGGCAACTCGGCCGGCGGCGACCAGAGGGGCGATCGCGCGGGCGGATCGGTAGGCGCGCTCGCCCCACTCGACCCTCAGGTCGTGGAGCCATGCGTCCATCACTCTTCGGCGAACCTGCACGAGAAGTTGACGTCATCATTCAGACTCGATGACGTCGAACCGATGAAAACAATCGGAATGCGCGAGTTGTCGGGAACTTTCGGCCGAGGCGCTGTTGCGTAGGGAGAAGATGTCAGTTGGTGACCACCACGACTGCGGTGCGAGGGCTCAGTGACGCCGAGCTCATCGCCGAGGCGCGCAAGGGTGACTCCGACGCGTACGGCGAGCTGTATCGCCGCCACATCGACTCCGCCCTGGCCGCCGCTCGCGCGCTCACCCGTTCGCGCTCCGACGCCGACGACGTGGCCTCCGAGGCGTTCGCCCGCGTGCTGCGCGCCTTGCAGAACGGCGGCGGCCCCGACGTCTCGTTCCGCCCGTACCTGGTCACCGCAGTGCGCAACGTCTTCTACGACCGGATCCGTCGCAACCGGGAGGAACCGTCCGACGACATGAGCGACGAGGTCAACGTCGCCCTGCTCGAGGCCGCCAAGACCCAGGAGGACGGTGCCTTCGCCTCGGCCGCGTACGCCTCGCTGCCAGAACGGTGGCAGCTGGTGCTGTGGCACACCGAGGTGGAAGGTCGCAGCGTGTCGGAGGTGGCGCCGATGCTCGGCCTCGCCCCCAACGCGGTCGCGGCGCTCGCCTATCGCGCTCGTGAGGGTCTGCGGCAGGCCTATCTGCAGGCTCACCTGCGCGACCAGACCGCCGAGGAGTGCCGCGAGTGTGCATCGCAGCTGGGCGCGTACGTGCGCGACGGGCTGTCGGCACGCGACCGCCGCCGAATCGATGCTCACCTCGACGGTTGTGCGTCCTGTTCCGCGCTGGTGGTCGAGCTCACCGACACCAACAACACGCTGCGCGCGGCCCTCATCCCCGCGCTCGTGGGTGTGTCGGCGTCGGCGTATCTCTCCGGCCTCGGCGGCAACGGCGTGCTCGCGTGGCTGCTGCGCCTGCCGAAGAAGTCGCTGGTCGCGGCGAGCGGCGGTGCCACGGCCGGACTGGTCGCCACCGCGATCGTGGTCGTCAGCCTCGGCGGCGGCACCGCACCCTCCACGGCGTCGGCCACCACCGTCGCGGTGGTCGCCCCACCGGCGGGCGGCGACGGGGAACCGTCGTGGGGCGGCGCGCCGGACGACACCGAATCGCCGACGTCGAGCACGACCGAGACCACCACCACTGACACCACCACCGAGACGACCGTGTCGCCGACCGTGCCCGTGATCGTGCCGCCCACGCGCCCGACCACCACCACGGTGCGCCCGCAGGTGACGACCCCTCGCACGGTCCCGGCGACGACCCCGGCCACGACGCCCGCCACGACTCCGGTCACGACGCCCGCCACCACGCCGACCACCACGCCGGCGACGACCTTCCCGCCGACGACCCCGCCCACCACCGTGCCGGCCCCACCGGTGCTCACAGCCGTGGCGACGCAGCGGTCGGTCGCACTGGCCAACGGCCAGGTGCGCATCGAAGTGGTGGTGGCCAACACCGGTGCCGTCGCCGCGAACGGGCTGCGGCTCGACGTGCCGGCACCCGCGGGCACGTCGTTCCTGCGTGCCGAGGGCGCCGGGTCGTCGCCGTTGTCGCTGGTGGAGGCGTTCGGTCCCGGCTGGACCTGCACCGGCAGTGTGTCGTGCACGCTCGCCGGGCTGCCGGCCGGCCAGTCGTCGGTGCTCATGCTCACCTTCGCGATCTCGCCGTCGGCGCCATCGAGCGTCACCATCTCGCCAGTGGTCGCGGAGCCGGTCGGCGCCAACGTCACCATCACACCGGTGACGGTCGAGATCGGCGAAGTGCCCGGATTGCTCGCGGCCGAGACCGCTCGCGGTCGAGTGGTCGCCATCGGCAACACGGTCACCACCTGCAACGAACAGGCGTCGTCGGAGTGCGAGGCCGCTCGTGACGGTCTCGGCGACGACCTCGACCACAACGACTACTCGATGGAGTACGTCAACACCGCCGGTGGCACGTTCAACTCATCGTCGGCCGCGCTCTCACTCACCGGCTCCGTGTCGCGGGCGTTCCTCGTGTGGGGCGGCGACGTGCAGCAGAGTGGCTCGGCGCCCAACAACGCCGCACGCAACACGGTCACGTTCATCACACCGTCGGGTTCGTCCACCGTCACCGCCGCACAGCTGAAGGACAACCCGGGCAGCACGTACTTCGCGGTCGCCGAGGTGACGTCGCTCGTCACCGGCGCGGGCACCTACGCCGTCGCCGACGTGCAGACCGCGCTCGGCGTGGCCAGCTTCGGTGGCTGGTCGCTGGTGGTCGTCGAGCACGATGCCTCGCTGCCCGAGCGGTTCATGGTGGTCACCGCTCCGCTGACGGTGGTCAGCAGCACCTCGGCCGACTACTCGTTCGCGGTCGACCTGCACACGCCCATGGTCGACGCCACTGCGGGTGTGGTCGTGGCCGGCTTCGAGGGCGAGCGCTCGCTCGACGGTGAGACGGTGACGGTGTCGGGTGCTACGTTCACCAACCCGTTCAGCGGTCGGGTGCCGGGGGTGCGCAACCCGTCGTACGAGAACACCTTGGGAACCGACCTGCTGGTGACGACCGCGACCGGGCTCGATGGTTCGCAGCTGACGTTCTCGCTCTCCAGCCCCGACGACCGAGTCATGCTCGGCGTGGTGGCGCTCTCGCTCGTGCTCTGAGCCTGCCGTCGCCCCGGGCGCGTCGCTCCGGACGCGTCACCCTGGATAGGGTCGCGTGCTGATGAGCGATGCCGTCCCCACCGACTTCACGCGCGATCTCGTGCGATGGAGCGAGACGCTCGCCGGTATCGCTCGCACCGGGCTCGGCTTCACCACCAGCCTCTACGAACGTGAGCGGTTCGAGGAGGTGCTGCACGTGGCCGCCGACATCAAGGCAGCGGCCGACGACGCGCTCGAGATCCGCCGAGAGAGCGATCACTTCATCCAGGAGTGGATGGAGAGCGTCGGCGAGGGAATTCCCGGTTACGTCACTCCGAAGGTGGCCATCGGCGCGGTGGTCGGCAACGACGCGGGAGAGATCCTGCTCGTGCAGCGCGGCGACAGCGGCGTGTGGCTGTACCCGACGGGGTGGGCCGACGTCGGCTACTCGCCGAGTGAAGTGGTGGTGAAGGAAGTGTTCGAGGAGACCGGCATCGAGTGCGAGCCGGTGCAGCTGCTCTCCGTGATCGACGGCCAGCGGATGGGCTTCACACGGTTCGGCATGTACCTGCTGCTGTTCCACTGCCGGGTCACCGGCGGCAGCCTGGTGCCGCACCCGTTGGAGACCAGCGACGTCGGCTGGTTCCCGCGCGATCAGTTGCCGTGGCCCACCGTCGGGGCCGAGTGGTGGGGGCCGATGGCGTTCAAGGCCATCGACGGCGGCAGCGTGACCACCACGTTCGAGCCGCCACGCGCGCCCGTGTGGCGCGGCGACCACCACTGACGCAGCGTCGCTACTTGCCGCCCTCTTGGTCGCGCAGGAAGCGCTCGACCTCGGCCATCAGGTCGTCGCTGTTCACCTCGTGCTCGGGGCCGAGCTCGCCGCCCACCGAGTCGTCGTCGTCATCGTCGTCGTCGAGCTCGTCGTAGTCGAAGTCGTCGTCGAGCTCGCCGCTGTCGGCCAGCGACTCGAGCCGCGACACGTAGCCGACGAGGTCGGTGTCGTCGCTGACGAAGGCGGTGACGCGCGTGTCGTAGTCGTGCGACTCGGCCTGCAAACGCGCCGTGGGCGCAGGCGTGCCGATGATCTCGCAGGCACGCTCGACGAGCGCCAGCGAGGCCTTCGGCGACGGGACCTGCGAGGCGTAGGCGGGGACTGCCGCCCACAGCGATGCGGAGGAGAGGTCGGCGCGGGTGCACGCGTCGTGCACGACACCGACGATGCCGGTGGGGCCCTCGTAGCGGCTGCGCTGCAGGTCGAAGCGGTCGATGACGTCCTGCTCGGTGGCGGTGCCGATGAGCTGGACGGGCCGGCTGTGCGGCACGTCGGCGAGCAGCGCGCCGAGCGTGAGCACCATCGACACGTCGAACCGGCGGGCGATGCCGATGAGCTGGTCGGTGAACAGTCGCCACCGCAGTGCCGGCTCCGGGCCGAGCAGGAGGATGACATCGCCACCCGGCGTGCTCGCGCTCCAGACACCGACCGTGGGCCACACGATCGTGCGGCGCTGCTCGGGTGTGAGGCGCACATGAGGGCGGACGGTGGCGAAGTCGGTGAACTCCTCCGGGTCGATCTCGGCGAGCGGCTGTGCGTGCCAGGCCTCCACGAGGTGACGCACGCTGTTGCTGGCCGCGTCGGCCGCGTCGTTCCAGCCGGTGAAGGCCGCGACCATCAGAGGGCGCTGCAACGTGGGTTGCGACAGCCAGCGGACGTGCTCCATGGGTTTCCACGCTATCGCCGCTCACGCAGCGCGGCCCGCCAACTCGTTGGTGCGGCCGGCGACCGCATGTGAGACTGCGCCGATGTCAGCGACCGTCGAGCACTCGGTCATCGACCGAACGCCGCAGCCCGTCACCCGGTCGGCGATCTGCGCGGCGCTCGGTGCGGCGGGGGTGCGCAGTGGTGCCTCGATCATCGTGCACTCGTCCCTGTCGAGGATCGGTTGGGTCGTGGGTGGCGCGCACACCGTCGTGAACGCGATTCTCGACACCGTCGGTCCGCTCGGCACCGTCACCATGCCCTCGATGTCCAGCGATCTCAGCGACCCGGCGCGCTGGGAGGCTCCTCCCGTGCCCGAGTCGTGGTGGCAGATCATCCGCGAGGAGATGCCGGCCTTCGACGCGCACCTCACGCCCACCACGCACATGGGCGCGGTGGTCGAGTGCTTCCGCCACGTGCCGGGAGCGGTCCGCGGCGACCACCCCGCCGACTCGTTCGTGTCGTTCGGTCCGCTGGCGCAGCAGATCGTGCGCCCGCACCCGCTCAGCCCTGCGTTCGGCGACGGCTCACCGTTGTCGCGTCTGTACGACCTCGATGCACGCATCGTGCTGGTGGGCGTCGGGCACGCGAACAACACCTCGCTGCACCTCGCGGAGTGGCGCGCCGCGCAGGCCTCGATGCCGGCCACCACCATCGCGTGCGGGGCGCCGGTGATGCGCGACGGCGCGCGCCAGTGGGTGGAGTTCGACGACCTCGACTACGACGCCGACGACTTCGCGGCACTGGGCGACGCGTTCGCGGCTGCGGGCGGCGAGGTACAGCGCGTGACGCTGGGCGTGGGCGAGGTGACCACCTGTTCGGTCCGTGAGATCGTCGACTTCGGCGTCAGCTGGTTGTGCGCCAACCGTCCGCAGCGCTGACCGGCGTCAGAGCTGCGGCAGCACCGTGTAGGCCTCGCCGCCACCGGAGGCGATCACGTCGTCGAGCCAGTTGCCCTCGTACACGTCGTTGGGGCCTTGCATCAGATCGTTCTCCGTGGCGTCGGCCGGGGTGGTCACGAGCGTCCAGGCCTGGCGCTTGTACGTCCAGTTCGCCGGGTACAGGCGATGCGCTTCCCGCCACCACGGCACCGCTGCGTCGGGACCGACCGTGCGGCGCAGGTGCTCGCCGAGCTCGAAGCATGCGGCAGCGCGAGCTTCGTCGGCGCCGCGCGGCTGCGAACGGGCGATGACCTCCTCGGCGGGGAGCACGAACCGCGACTCGGCACCCTGGTGCGCCCAGTCGACGATGGCGGCGCGGTAGTCGTCGGCCACGTCGGGGATCTTCTTCACCTCGGTGAGCATGCTCGTGATGCGCTCCGGGAGCCCCTCGGGGATGTCCATGTCGCGGAGTGGGCTGCGTTCGATGGACGCGCCTTCGGCGGGACGCACGATGGTGCCGGTCTCGTCGAGCCAGACGGCCATCGGGATGTTGATGAACCCGAACAGCTGGTCGGTGAGGTGCTGCGTGTCGATCAGGTTCACCTGTGCGAGCGCGGGGTCAGCGGGCAGCGACGCGTCGATCCATTTGGTGGCGTGCGCCGGTTCCACGTCGAGTGCAACCGTGACGACGGTGAGCCCGAGCGGGGCGAGTTCGGTGTGGAGCGCCTGCCACCCGGGCAGGCTGGTGCGACAGCCTCAATAGCTCGCCCAGGCGACGAGCAGCACCTTTCGGCCGTGGAGCGACGACAGCCGGAACGGGTTGCCGTCGATGGTGCGCAGTTCCGGGTCCGCGGCTGCGGCGGTGGTGAGTGCGCGTCCGCCGAGCGTGGCGGGCCCGACCGCCCACACATCGTGCTCGGGGTCGTGGATCACGGGCATGCCGAGGCGTTGTGCGGCGATCTCGACGTCGATCGTTCCGTCGGCGCGGAGGCTGCCCGGTGCGGGGACGCACACGTCGCCCTGGCACAGGCCCTGCGGTTTCGCATGCCAACCGGTGTGGTCGGCGAACGCTTCGGTGTCGACGGCGTCGAGCGTCTGGAGGATCATGGCCGGACCGTATCAGCGCTTCGCGGTCTGGCCCGCCAGGTCGTGCGGACCGGAGGCCGGGTAGCCGAAGCCGGCCCGGACGGTGGCGCCCCACGGGTTCATGATCTCGAGCAGCTCGTCGAGCTGCGAGCCGAGCGCCTTCAGCGCGCCGGCCATCTGCTGGTCGGTGTGCACCTCGATGCTCTCGCGCAGCTCGCGCCCTGCATCGGTGAAGCCGACCTCGTCGACGAGGCCCCGCGACCGCAGCCGCTGGTGCGCTGCTTCGAACTGCTCGTCGGTCCAGGCGCGGGTGCGGCTGTAGCTGCGCATCGGCAGGCCCCAGTACAGCTCGCTGAGGAGACCGATCTCGGTGGCATCGAGGCCGGCGCTGATCCAGGCGGCGGTGTGGCTGTCGCCGCGGTACTCGCGCAGCAGATCGCCGTAGCGGAACACGGCGCCGAGGTCGCTGTCGGGGATGGGCTGCGAGCGAACGCCGGCGTAGAGCGGGCGACCTTCCGGACGCAGCGGCTCGACCGCGTGGGCGAGCAGCTCGCGGGCGCGGGCGACGCCGGTGGGCTCGTCGCCCAGGAGGCGTCGCAACTGCCCGATGGCGCCGTCGTCGCGGGCCTGGCAGATGGTGGCGGCGTCGGTGAGCGTCCATCCGTGTCGCACGGCGGGCACCACGGCGGACGGGTTGAAGACCGAGAACGCGGCGGCGACCACTTCGCCGGGCACCTGGCCCATCAGCGACCCGCGACTGGTGAAGTACGCCACGCCGTCGGGCATCGCGACCCCGTTCAAGGTGGTGGGGCTCGACGCGAATCCGAGCGCGGCGTAGTTGGCGTGGCACTCGGGTGAGAAGTACACCTGACCAACGACGGGTTCGAGTGCGGCGGCGAGGGCACGGGCGGGTTCCATGGGTGGGCACCATATGCGCCGCACCTTCGCCGGTCGCAAGCGAGGGCGTATCGTGCTCGTCGTGACCGTCACCATCGAGATCGCCACCGAAGTCACCGACGAGCTGGTGGGTGCCTTCGCGCACCTCGTGCCCCAGTTGTCGAAGAGCTCGCCGCCGCCCACCGCCGCCGAGCTCGACGAGATGGTGAGTGCGACCGCGAGCGATGTGCTCATCGCACGCCTCGACGGAGCGATCGTAGGAACGCTCACGCTGGTGACGTTCCGGATCCCCACCGGTGTGCGTGCCTGGATCGAGGACGTCGTCGTCGACGGCTCGGCGCGGGGTCACGGCGTGGGCGAAGCGCTGAACCAGTTCGCCCTGCGCCTCGCCGGCGAGAAGGGCGCCAAGACCGTCGACCTCACCTCCCGCCCGTCACGCGAAGCGGCCAACCGTCTCTACCAGCGCATCGGTTTCGTCGCCCGCGACACCAACGTCTACCGGTACTCGCTCGACGCGTGATCCGACGTCCCTGCCGATCTCTGGTCACGTGTCGTCTCCATGTGCGAGACAGAACGTGACCAGAGTTCTTGCGATCGTTCGACGAACGAAGATCGTTGCTCACTCGGAGGAGTGGACACCACTCCGACCTGAACGACCGAGCGATCGGGTCAGCGGGCGAAGACCTCGCCGGCGAGGTACTTCATGCCCGAGTCGGGTTGCACGGTCACCACTCGGTGGCCGGCGCCGAGCTCGCGTGCCAGGCGCAGCGCGGCGGTGATGTTGGCGCCACCCGACGGTCCGGTCCACACGCCTTCGCTCGTCGCTGCCAGCCTGGCCATCTCGAACGCGTCGGCAGTGGAGACCGAGTCGGTGCGGTCGAAGGTGTCGGGAGTGATGTGAGGTGGCACGAAGCCGACACCGCCGCCTTCGATGCGATGCGTTCCCGCCTCGCCACCGCCGATGACCGCCGATTCGGCCGGCTCGACGATCACCCGCACGACATCGGGCCACCGCTGCCGCAACGACTCGCTGATCCCGACGAAGCAACCGCCGACGCCGACGTACGAGCACATCGCATCGATCGGGTCTGCCAGCTGGAGAAGGATCTCGTCACCGATGACGCGGTAGCCGTCGAGCGCATCGCGGTTGTTGAACTGATCGGTCGCGAACGCACCCTCGGTCGCGACGATCTCGTACGCCCGGTCGCGCATGGCGGGGATGAGGCCGGGGTGGATGCCCGTGGGGCTGTCGATGATCTCCAGCTGCGCGCCGAACGCTGCCATCGTCCGCAGCTTCTCCACGGCGAACGCGTTCGAGGTGACGATGCGCAACGGGTAGCCCTTCACCGCGCACACGAACGCGAGCGAGCTGCCGGTGGAACCGCCCGTGTACTCGACCACGGTCTGGCCCGGTGAGAGCGTGCCCCGCTGCTCGGCGGCCTCGATCATCGCCAGTGCCATTCGGTCCTTGTAGGAGCCCGTCGGATTCGCGCCTTCCAACTTCACCCACACTTCGGCGTCGTCGGGTCCGGGCAGGCGGGACAAGCGGATCAGTGGCGTGTTGCCGATGCCGTCGAGTGCTGCAGCGCGCATACCGAACAGTGCCCCCTGCGCCCCGAGTGCGCAAGCAGGAAATCCGCAGTGGTCAAGTCACTTGACGAGTGCGTCGACGCAGCGTATGTTGTCAAGCAACTTGACCATCGAGGAGAGATCATGCCAGTCCTGACCGCACCCACCACTCCTACGCACCGGCTGCCCGGCACCGCGTTCACGCCGTTGGCGGCGCCGTCGCTCGGACCCACCGAGACGTCGGTGTGGAAGGTGTCGATCGAGGCCGGCACCGAATCCGTCCCCCACTCGCTCACACGGGGCGAGGTGTTCGTCGTGCTGCGTGGCACCGCTCGTGTCCGCATCGGCGACGCCACGCAGCCCGCGGCCGCGGGCGACGTCATCATCGTGCCCGCCGACACTCCGTTCGAGCTGACCAACTCGGGCGACGACGTGCTCGAGGCGATGTGCTGCATGCCGGTCGGCGGGCAGGCGAAGATGGGCGCGGCCGAGCCGTTCACGCCGCCGTGGGCGCTGTGACTGCGGCAGTCCCGTCACCGCCACTGGCCCGCCTGTTCGCGATGGCGTTCCGTCAGATCGTCGATCAGCTCCACGACACCCTCGGCGAGCGAGGTTGGGACGACGTGCGGCCGGTGTACGGGTTCGTGCTGCTCGCCGCGCGCGACGCTCCGGTCTCGCCTCGCCAGGTCGGCGACCTGCTCGGGTTCACCAAGCAGGCCGCGTCGCAGCTGGTCGATGCCATGGAGGCCGCCGGCTACGTGCGCAAGGACCGCGACCCCGACGATGCGCGAGCGAGACTCGTGTCGATCACGCCGAAGGGTGTCGCGCTGCTCGCCGAGGTCGAGCTGATCTACGGCGAGATCGAGCGCGGCTGGGGCGACCACATCGGTCATCGCCGGGTCGCCGCCATGCGGTCGGCGCTGGTCGACGGCCTTGCCGCGATCTACGGCGACGAGCCACCCCCGGTGCGCCCCACCTGGTGAGTCCGGTCGGTCCCGAGTCGTGGCGGCTCAGGGCTTGGGATGGGCGAACAGGAAGTCGATGATGCCGGCCGACATGTCGGGCGTGCGCCGCGGCACGTGCACGCCGCCGTCGATCGTCCACAGCTCCACGCCGATGCCATCCGGGCACTCGGAGTAGACGGTGCGTGACGAGTCGGCGCCGTCGATCTCCAGCACGAGGTCGAGCGCGTTCTCCTCGACCGTGGTCTCGTTGCCGCATTCGTTCGCCGTGGCCCAGGTGGCGGCGGTGGTGACGGCGGACGGGAACGGGTTGCCGAGCAGGCTGCCGCCCTCGAACGCAATGGTCTCGTCCGCCGTGCCGTGGATCTGCAGCACGCTCACCGGCTCCTCGACGCCGCACTCGGCAGGGTCGGCGAAGGTGGCGCCGGCGAGGCTGGCGACGGCGGCGACCGTGCCGGAGTGGTCGCAGGCCATGCGGTACGACATGAAGCCGCCGTTGGAGTGACCGACGAAGAAGATGCGCTTCGGGTCGACGTTGTACTCGCGCTGCACGTCGTCGACCAAGAGCGCGAGGTACGTCGAGTCGTCGACCACGGAGCCGAAGCCGCAGCAGGCGGGTGTCGCGTTCCAGAACTGCTCGCCGAGCACGTTGGTGGTGCCGTTGGGGTGCACGTAGAGGAAGCCGCGCTCCTCCGCGAGCGGCTGGAACTGGAAGAAGAGCTCCTGCAGCAACCCACTCGCCGTGTAGCCGTGCAACAGCACGACCAGCGGCATCGGGGTGGTGTCGTCGTAGGTGGAGGGAACGAACACCTCGAAGGGACGTGCGACGAGCGGGTCGAGAGTGGTCGTCGGTCCGGCCGGAATCGTCGTCGTCGTGTCGCCGGAAGGCCCGCCGGACGCGGTGTCGGTGACGGTGCCGGTCGAGTCGCCCGTCGAGTCGCCGTCGCCGGCGCTGCAGGCGGCCATCACGATCGTCACGAGCAGGAGGACGACAGTGCGGCGCATCGCTGCAATGTACGAGACGATCCGTTCGACGCGCCTGGCGTGCGCTGTGACGCGCGGCAACTGCCGTCGCGTACGATCGTCACGTGTTCGCCGTCGAGCCGTACCTCGCACGCCTCGGGGTGCCCGATGCGGTCGGTCCACCGACGTACGAGCTGCTCGCCCGGCTGCAGTTGGCGCACCTGATGCACGTGCCCTTCGAGAACCTGCACGCATTCCACCGTCGCGGCATTCGCACCGACCTCGCCTGGTCGTACCCGAAGGTGGTGCAGCAGCGACGTGGCGGCTGGTGCTTCGAGCTCAACGGCTGCTTCGGCGAGCTGCTCCGCCGGCTGGGTTTCCAGGTCGACCTGGTGTCGTGTCAGGTGTGGGAGTTCGAGCAGCTGCGGTGGGGGCCGCAGCACGACCACCTGGCGCTGGTCGTGCACCTCGACGGCGAGCGGTGGTTGGTGGATGTCGGCTTCGGCGA
>CAZWCU010000004.1:21049-24080 GCA_964632715.1 uncultured Bifidobacterium sp.
GACCGTCCGAGTGGCACGTGCACCCCCGTCGGGACGGTGGCACTCGGATGGTCACGGGCCTTACCGCCCGTCGTGTCACTGTGGGCGGCATGAGAACGCATCCGTCCGAGCAGTCCGGCTTCGCCGATGCGTCGCTCAGCCGCCGGCAGCTGCGCTGGGTGGTGGGCACCAAGGTGCTGCTGGCGACGCTCCTCGTCGTCGGCGCGGCCGTTCCATCGGTCGGTGGCTTCGCCGGCAAGGGCATGCTGTACCGGCTGCTGATCTTCCTCGCTCCGGCGTTGGTGGTGCCGCTGTGGTGGTGGAGGCGGCGTGGGACGTATCCGTTCGCGCTCGACATGGCGCTCACCATTCCGTTCCTGCTCGACACGGCGGGCAACGCCGTCGGCCTCTACGACCACTGGGCTCGCACCGACGACGTCCTGCACTTCGTGAACTGGGTGGTGCTGATCGGCGGCATCACCGTGCAGTTCGCGCGCATGGCGCCGACCGCGGAGCGGTGGTTGCTGTGGCTCGCCGGGTTCGGTCTCGGTGCGGTGTGCATCATCGGCTGGGAGATCGTCGAGTACCTGGTGATGCGCGCGGGCGTCGGTGGCCTGTCACTGACCTATGCCGACACGCTGGGCGACCTGGTCCTCTCGACGGCCGGCGGCGGACTCGGTGCCTACGTGGCAGTGCGCCGATTCCATCCGCTGGGTCGTGAGCGGCGAGCCGGGACCTGACACGCGGCACTGCCCCGCCTCATGGGAGCGAGGCGGGGCAGCGGCGATGTGGTGAGCGTTCGGATCAGGCGGTCAGCGAGCGACGGCGGCTGATGAGCAGTGCGGCAGCACCACCGGCCAGGAGCACGACGGCGCCCAGTGTGAGGCTGTCGGACGCAGCACCGGTGGCGGGCATCTCACCGGGTGCCGAGGGTGCGGCAGGCGGCAGCAGCACACCGTCGATGAGGTGGACGATGCCGTTGCAGGCGCGGATGTCGGTGGTCACGACCTTGACGTTGCCGTTGAGGATGACCTCACCGTTGACGACCTCGATGTCGATCGCGGCGCCGTTGAGGGTGGTGGCCTCGGTGAGCCCGACCACGGTGGCGGCGTCGACCTCACCGCTGACCACGTGGTAGGTGAGCACGCTGGTGAGCAGCTCGGTGTCGGCGAGCAGCTCCTCGGCGGTCATGCCCAGCGCGGTGAGCGCGGCGGCGAACGCATCGTTGGTCGGTGCGAAGACCGTGGTCTTGGCGTCGTCGCACGAGTCGAACGGGCCGACGAGATCAGCGGCGGTGAGCGCAGCGACCAGCGTCGACAGCTCGGGCGTGGCGGTGGCCAGCTCGGCGATCGTCTGCGTGGGTGCGGTGCCGGCCGGAGCGGCCGACACGGAGGCGGTGAGGGGCAGCACGCTGGCGGCAGCGGCGGCGAACAGAGCGACTTTCTTCTTCATTGGTGGACTCCCCTGATGAGGTGGCAGGCGCGGGTGCCGGCCAGCGCATCTCGTTCGGAGTCCTCGATCGCTCGGATTGGTTTTAGTGCTAAGAATCTGCCGGTTCGTCGCCGAGGGTCGGCGACATGTGCGGGAGCAGGTCTTCGGCGGCTTGACGAACCTGCCAGTCGCGGTCGACGAGGGCTGCCGCGAGGGCAGCGTCGACCGCTGGACCCTCGAACGGAGCAAGCGCGAGCACCGCCCTGCGGCGAACCGCCGGCTTGTCGATGCACCCCGCGAGGATGGTCGCGAGGCCACGCTCGTCGCCGATGGCGCCCAGCGCGGCAACGGCCGACTCGCGCACCATCGGATCGTCGGCGGAGGTGCCCAGTATGCAGAGCAGCTCGAGCACCGTGTCGTCGACCTCCTCCTGCTCACCCGCGGCCCAGGCCGCGGCTTCCACCACCGTCGAGTCCGAGTCGCGCAGCAACGGAAGCACTGACACCTCGGGCCACTCGGCGGCCAACAGCGCAGCGCGGTGACGCACCGCCGGCGACTCGTCGGCGAACGCCGCGAGCAGGTCGGCCTCGGTGAGCGCCTCCATTCGGCGCAGCGAGCCGAGCGCGAGCTGACGCGCCACCGGGTCGGTGTCGGTGAGCGCGGCGCGTGCAGTCGGCTCGTCACCCTCGTGGCCGGCGATCGCCAGCCGGCGCCAGTGTTGCTGGTGCGTCATTTCTTCAGCAGGTTCGTGAGCGTGATGACGATCCACGCGGTGCCGAAGCCGATGACGGTGGCGGTGATGGCGCCCACCCACACCGCGAGCACGGCGCTCGCCACGACCGACCACAGCCGGCGCCACCAGCGCGACCGCTGGGCCATCGGTGCCCTCACTTCGCGCATCTCCAGCCCGACCGGTGCCCGAGTGGTTCGCCAGGCGCGTGCCGGATCGGCCGTCGCTCTGGCAGGCTTTCGCCATCCGGTCGCGATCAAGGCCACAATGGCAAGACCGGCAATCCAGCCTGCAGCGGTGGTGACCTCAGTGACGCTCATTCAGATCGAAATGGTACCGGAGCCGGATCCGCCGGTCAGGGCGCCCAACGACGCGCACCGGTGGTGGGCGGTACCGCTGGCGCTGCTCGGCTTCGCCGTGGCTGCCACGCCGATGGTGTTCGCGTTCGTGCCCAGCACCGCGTTCGTCGACAAGGACCTCTGCCGCGAGTACGACACCTCCAGCCCGCCGCAGTGCGTGCAACCGGTCACCGAGCCGGTGGAGTTCGCGCTGGTGCCGGCCGACGCGGAGCCGGTGGGGCCGCGACTGACGGTCACCGGCGTCCCCACGTACCCGTCCGACGGCGACGTCTACTTCGTCACCATCACCGAACCCGACATCAGCATGCTCGACTGGTTCGTCACGCGGAACAACGATGCGGCCCGGTTCCGCACGTACCGGGAGAAGTTCGGCGATCGCACGCAACAGCAGCCCATCCAGGCCGGTCAGCCGCAGATGCGTTCCGCCAAGGACAACGCGGTGTACGTGGCCCTGAAGGCCGGCCGCTACCCGGTGGAGCCGGGGCCGGGCCACAGTAACGTCCACCTCCCCGCCTGCCCTGAAGCCAAAGCC
>CAZWCU010000004.1:24090-44854 GCA_964632715.1 uncultured Bifidobacterium sp.
GGAGTTCAGCCCCGCCGACGAGCTGCTCGATCCGGGCGACGTGTTGAAGAAGGTTGCCGGTCAGGAGGTCACCATCATCGACGACCTCGGGCCGATCCTCGCCGAGATCGAGCCGGGCGTGATGATCGACATCGAGTTCGAGCGCGGCGGCGAGGCGATGTCGGGTCAGATCGAGACCATCCTCGCTCCCGACGAAGACCCGCCGCGCACCATCGTCGGCTTCCGCCCGATCGACACCACCACGGTCGAGTTGCCCGACGGCCTCGACGTCAACATCGACACCGAGCGCATCGGTGGTCCGTCCGCCGGTCTCGCGTTCACGCTCACGCTGATCGACGAGCTCACCGAGGGCGACCTGATGGGCGGCCAGCGGGTGGCGGTCACCGGCACGATCGACGTGGAGGGCAACGTGGGCGCCATCGGCGGCCTCAACTCCAAAGCGTCGGCAGTGCAGCAGGTCGGGGTGAAGTACTTCCTGGTGCCGCTCAACCAGGGTGAGGACGGCGTCGACGGCATCGAGCGCGCTCGCCAGGTGGTCGGCGACGACGTCGAGATCATCCCTGTGGCCACGCTCGAGGAAGCGCTGGCGGCGCTCGAACGCATCGGCGGCGACCCCGTGCAACTGGTCGACGTCACCACCGTCTGAACCGACCCTCCGCGGCTGCACGGGCGGTGGCATCGCATTGCCACCCTTTCCGGTGGCTGCGGACCTACTCTTTGACGCAATGGCCATTTCGTTCTCACGTCCCGACCCCTCGTCGCCGACGGCTGTGTCGACGGCCAACTTCGCTCACGCGCGACGCGGCTACGAGCCCGAGGAAGTGCGCGAGTTCCTGCGCATGGTGGCGGCCGAGCTCGCACGCCTGCAGGAGCGCGAGAAGTTCCTCGAGCGCGAGTTGCGAGTCGCGCAGCGTCACGGCCCCACGTCGGCCGTCGCCCTCGACGAGGAAGTGGTGACCCGCATGCTCGGCGAGGAAGCCGCGCGCATCCTCTCCACCGCTCGCGAGGCGGCGTCGCAGATCAAGGTGCGCGCCGAGGAAGGTGCGTCGCGCGTGTTGCGCGAGGCCACCGACGAAGCACAGCGCCTGCGCGAAGAGGCCGAGATCGAGTCGGCCCGCCGCCGGCAGGATGCTGCCTCCGACGCCGAGAGCGAACTGCAGATGGCCAAGCAGCAGGGTCGCGAGATGGTCAACGAGGCTCGGGCCTATCGCGAGCGCGTGCTCGGCGAACTGGCCCGCCGGCGCGAACTGGCCCGCCAGCAGATCGAGCAGCTGGTGCACGGCCGCGACCGTCTGCTGCAGGCGTTCGAGCGTGCACGCATCGCCGCGGTCGACGTGATGGCCGAGATGACCCCGCTCGGCGAGCCCAGCGAGTACGTCAACCTGTCGCCCACCACCGGACCCGTGCCGCTGATGGTGCCCGCCACCGATGCCCGCCCGCAGCCGGAGGCCGCCGATGTCGTCGCCGAGGTCGAGGTGGCCGAGGTCGACGCGGAACCCGCGGTCGAGCTGGTCGACGAGACGGAGCTGGAGCCGGCGCTCGAGGAGCTCGCTGCCATCGAAGCCGAGGAGGCGCTCGGTGAGGGTGCCGTCGAGGCGACCGATGCCGACGACGACGCCGACGAACCGCTCGCACCGGTGGTGGCGCTGTTCGCCGACGACCTCGACGAGTCCGACGACGAGCCCGACGAGACGGTCGACGTCGATGTCGCCGTCGCGCTCGACGAGACCGACGAGGAACCGTCGAAGGTCGACGATCTGTTCGCCCGCCTGCGCGCCGCCCGTGCCGACACCGTGGTCGAGCGCACGCTCGCCGACGCCGACTCCGACGGCACCGCCGAACACGTGCACGACGACGCGACGGCGGAGGAAGCCGACGGCCCCGATCCCGACGCCACGGTCGCGCTGCACATCGTGCCCCCCGCAGGGGAGATGGTCATCGGCGAGGAGCTCTCGGTGTTCGCCGCATCACCGGTCGCTCCAGAGGTGGTGGAAGACACCGACGACTCGCCGTTCGGCCGCCGCGATGCCGAGCTGACGCCGCTGATCGTCGCCGGTGCTCGCAAGCTGAAGCGAGTGTTGGCCGACGAGCAGAACGACGTGTTGCACATCCTGCGCCGCAACGAATCGGTGCGCGGGCTCGACGTGCTGCTGCCCACCGAGGCCGAGCACACGCTGCGCTACGCCGCCGCGGTCGAAGGTGAGCTGCGCACCGCCGCGCTCGCCGGCGCCGCGAGCGTCGACTCCGGCGACAAGGGCGATCACCTTCACGAGATCAACCGCGGCCGTGCGCTGCAACCCGCCATCGACGCGTTGGCAGCCACGGTAGTGGCGCCGCTGCGCGATCGGATCCTGCGCGCGGTCGCCGACGCCGATGGCGACAACGGCGATCTGGCCGACGCGGTGCGAGCCATCTACCGCGAGTGGAAGACCCAGCGCATCGACGAGCACCTCGACGACGTCGCTCGCATGGCGTTCGGTCGTGGCGCGCTGGTGGCGCTCACTCCCGGCACGCCGGTGTGCTGGACCGTCGACCCCAACGGTCCGGCGTGTCCCGACGCCGAGGACAACGCGTTGGCGGGAGTGATCGGCGCCGGCGAGGCGTTCCCCACCGATCACACGTGTGCTCCGGCACACGACGGGTGCCGCTGCATGCTGCAGCGGGCCTCCCGGTAGCCTTCGCCGCGTGCGGAACTCTGCCGACCTTCCCCGTCCGAGCCGGAAGCCCAGTCGCTTCGGCGATCGGGGCCGGGCGCTCCTCATCATCGCCGCGGTGGTGATCGTCGGGTTGCTGCTCTCGGCCCGTTTCATCTCCAGCTTCTACGTCGACTTCCTGTGGCACGAGTCCGTCGGGCGCACCGACGTGTTCTGGGGCATGCTCGGCGCGAAGGCCACCATGTTCGGGTTGTTCGCGGGCACGTTCATCGTGCTGGCGCTGCTCAACCTGGTCATCGCCGATCGCCTCGCCCCCACCTCGTTCGCCGCCAACACGCACCCGGTGGTCGAGCGCTTCCACGAGTTCTTCGGTCATCGCCTGCGCTCGCTGCGGTTCGCCGTCGCCACCGTGTTCGGCCTGCTGTTCGCGGCACCGGCCATCAGTCGCTGGCAGGACTGGTTGATGTTCCGCAACAGCAAGTCGTTCGGCCTCAGCGATCCGCACTTCGGCAACGACGTCGGTTTCTACCTGTTCAAGCTGCCGTTCATCACGTTCGTGCTCGACTGGTTGTTCCTCGCCGTCGCGTTCATCACCGTGCTCGTGGTGGCCACGCACGTGCTCTCCGGCGGGATCGTGGTGCAGCCGCCGCGACCGAAGGTGCGCAAGGCCACCAAGGCCCACGTCGCGGCGCTGCTCGGTCTGCTGGCAATCCTCAAGGCCGGCGACTACTGGGTCACTCGCTACGAGCTCACCACCGCCAACCGCGGTGCGGTGCGCGGCATCACCTACACGGTCGACAACGCACAGCTGCCGGCCGTGGTGCTGCTGGCCCTCGTCGCGCTGCTCACTGCCGGCCTGTACCTGTCCACCATCAAGACCGACCGCTGGCGCCCTGCCGTGGTCGCCTCGGCGCTGTGGGCCGTGGTCGCGCTCATCGGTGGAGTCATCTACCCGAGCGCGGTGCAATCGCTGGTGGTGAACCCGAACCAGAAGGAAAAGGAAGCGAAGTACATCGCCTACAACATCGAGGCCACACGCCACGCGCTCGGCATCGATGAGGTCGAGACCCGCGAAGTCTCGTTCGGTGAGCTGAGCCGCAGCGACATCACCAACAACGTCGAGGCGTTGAAGGACGTGCGCTTGGTGAAGCCCGACGAGCAGATGGTCACTCGCTTCCAGACCGACCGTGGCAGCACCGGGCAGACGATCAACGACCTCGACCCCGACCGCTACGTGGTCGACGGCGCGATCCGTCAGGTCATCGTCGGTGCCCGCGAGCTCGACCTCGACCAGGTCGGCAACAAGTCGTGGCAGGGCACGCACCTCATCAACACGCACGGCTGCGGACTCGTCACCTCGCCCGCCGGCCAGATCGAATCCAGCGGCAACCCCGCGTATCGCGACGACATCGTCGATCTCGATCAGCCGCAGCTGTACTTCAGCCCGGCGCTCGACGGCTACTCCATCGTCGGCACCACCGTGCGCGAGTCGCAGTGCCCCGGTGTCGAACCTCGCACGTACGACGGCGACAAGGGTGTCGTGCTGGGTTCGACGCTCCGTCAGCTGGCGTTCGCGCTCGACCAGTGGGACTACAACCTGGTCGGCTCCAGCGCCATCGGCGGCGACTCGCAGATGCTGATGATCCGCAACCCGCGAGAGCGCGTGCAGGAGCTGGCACCGTTCCTCGCGTTCGACGGCGACCCGTACCCGGTGGCGCTCGACGGTCGGGTGGTGTGGGTCATCGACGGCTACACCACGAGCAGCCGCTACCCCTATGGGCAGACCGCCGACTCGTCGCAGCTCGAGAACGGCGCCGGCCTCAAGTTCGGACTGAACTACGTGCGCAACAGCGTCAAGGCGGTCGTCGACGCGTACGACGGCGGCGTCACGCTGTACGTGAACGACCCCTCCGACCCGGTGCTGCAGGTCTGGCGGTCGGCGTTCCCCGACCTGTTCACCGCCGGCGACGAGATGCCCGAAGGGCTGGTCGACCACCTGCGCTATCCCGAAGAGCTGTTCCGGCTGCAGACCGCAGCGTTCTCGAAGTACCGGCTCGACTCTGCCGATTTCTTCGACCGTGAAGGCGCATGGTCGGTGGCGCTCGCCGCACCCGAGCAGCCGCCGGTGCGCGGCAACACCACCACCGTCACCACCGCGCCGGTCGACACCGTCGCGGTCGAGGTGGATGCCGGCGCGAGCAGCTTCCCCGTGGAGCAGAAGGCCGACCGGTTCGTCCCGTACTACGCGATGTTCCATCCCGATGGCGACGAAGCGGCCGAGTTCAGTCTGTACCGACCGTTCCAACCGTTCAGCGTGAAGAACGACCGACGCGAGATGGTGGCGTACATGACCGCCGACAGCAGCGGCCGACTCATCGCGTACACCGTCGCGGGCGTCCTGCCCGAGGGTCCCAACGTGGTCGGCGCCAACATCTCCACCGATCAGGAGTTCTCGGCCACGATCACCGTCATCGGACAGGTCGGCTCCGAGGTGGTCTACGGCGACCTGCAGATGATCCCCATCGGCGACTCGCTGCTGTGGACAAGGCCGGTCTACGTGAAGTCGCAGGCGGTCGGTCAGCCGCAGGTGCGCCTCGTGGTCGCGTACTACAACGGCGAGGTCGGCTTCGGTGAGTCGTTGGAGATCGCGCTCGCGCAGCTGTTCCCCGGCTTGTCGATCGACCTCGGCGACGTGGTCGGGCCGCCGGTCGGACCGGAGGACCCGGACGATCCCGACGAGCCCACCGACGCCACCGCTTCGGAGCTGCTGCAGCAGGCCGAGGAGCTGTTCAACGAGGCCGAGGCCGCGCTGACCGCCGGCGACCTGGGTACCTACCAGGCGAAGATCGACGAGGCGAGAGCGCTGGTGGCCGAGGCGCTCGACCTGATCGAGACCTGACGCTCGACGTCAGGCTCGCCGTCGGGCTCGAGGGCAAACTCGACGTCAGGCTCGCGGTCGGCGCACCTGCTCGGCGAGCGCAGCCAGGTCCTGTCGGAACGCGATCTCGTAGCGGGCCTGCTCGAAGGCCAGCTTCACCTGCGCGTTCTTGAGGTGCTCGATGACCTCGTCGCTGATGTTGCCCTGCTCGACGTCGTTGCGCTGTGCCGCGAGGCCGTCGATGTCGCGGCCGAGCTCGCTGACCTGGTTGGCCAGCTCGGTGCCGACGGCGTTGAGCCGCTGCTCGACGGCCGCCACCTGTTCGGCCGCCTGACGGGTGGTGCTGTCGGTGGCCGCGACGCGCTCGGCGAGCTGGGCGATCTGCGCGGCGAGCCCGTCGGTGGTGGCCAGGCGGTCGGCGATGGCGTTGACTCGATCGCGCAGGTCGGCATCGCCGGTGGCGGCCACGGCCGCGGCGCGACGGTCTTCGGTCTCGTTGCTGAGCTCGGTGATGCGGTCGCGCAGGCTGCCCAGCTGAGCGCCGAACTCTGCCTGCGCAGTGACTCGCGCGTTGAGCTGTGACAGCTGCGCGCCGAACGCGTCGATGGCGGTGACTCGCTCGGCCAGCTGATCGAGGCGCTCGAGCGTGTCGGGATCGGGGCCGGCGGGGGAGGCCTCGACCGGCGCGGACACCTTGGCGACCAGCTCCTGCACCTGCGCTTCCAGGCCGGCGATGCGCGCGAGGTCGGGGGCATCGTCGAGTCGCGCGCTGAGCTGGTCGAGCCGCGCGACGAGACCGGGATCGACGACGTTGACCTCGGTGGCGGGCTGGGCGCTCTGTGCCGCCTGCGCGGTCTGTGCGGCGTGCGCTGCCTCGGCGGCCTGGGCTGCCTCGGCCTTGGCGGTGGCGACTTCGGCGGCGAGCGACTCGATGCGCGCCAGCAGCTCCGGGTCGGCGCCGGTGGGGGCGAGGGGACCGGTGGCCGCGGAGGCATTGCCGGCGACCGTGGCTGCTGCCGCCGCCTGTGCGGAGGCGGTCTCGGCGTTGGCGGCCGCGGCGGTGGCGGTCTCGGCGACCGACGCGAGTTGGCTCTGCAGCTCGGCGAGACGCGCCTGCACGTCGTCGCCACCGAGCGCCGGACGCTCGGAGGCGATGGCGGTGGTGGTGGCATCGAGCGCGGCGAGACGGGTCTCGACGATGGCACGTGACTGCTCGCTGGCATCGAGCCGAGCGCGCAGGTCCATCATCTCGCTGCGCAAGGCCAGGAAGTCGACGGGGTCGACCGAGAACTTCTTCTTCGAGGGCTTGCTCGGCCGCGGCGGCGGATCCTGCTGAACGGGCTGCTGCTGCGGCGGCGCCTCGAGCGGGGGGAACGGCGACCCGGACGGCGGTGGTGGTGCGGGGGGTGCTTCGGGCGGTGAGGCCTTCGGCTTCTTGCTGAACAGTCCCATGAGCTTCTCCACACAGAAGGGGTTTACGATCTGGCGATCGCACCTACCGTACCCGGTGAGGTGCGCGCGAAGGAGGCTGCCCGGATGATCGACGCACGCACCACCTACAACCGGCTCGACCGCGTCGTGCACGACGCTGATGCGCACATCATGGAGCCGCCCACGTGGTTGCGCGACCACGCGGATCCGGCCATTCGCGATCGCATTCGGCCGCTCGACCTGAGCGGTGGGAACGAGCTGAAGCAGACCGGTTCCGTCGACGAGCAGTTGGCGGATCTCCACGTGACGTTTCAGAAGTTGACGGATCGCCACCGCAGCGCCGAGTACCTGGCGGCCGAAGCCGACGAGATCATGTTGCGCAAGAACTACGCGGCCACCGGCTCGTTCCTGCCCGACGATCGGCCGCGAGCGCTCGATCTGCTCGGCTTCCAGAGCCAGTTGATGTTCAACACGTTCCACAACGGTCGCCTGTTCCAATGGGAGCACAGCGGCGATCTCGAGATGGCCTACGGCGCGGCTCGGGCGCACAACCGTGGCATGGTCGACTTCTGCTCCGTCGATGCGCGGCTGCTGCCCACGTGCTACGTGCCGCTGGCCTCGTTCGAGCAGTCGGCGGCCATGGCCGAGGAGGCGGTCGAGATGGGTGCCGCCGCGTTGCTGGTGGCGAGTGGGTGCCCCGCAGGGCACTCGCCGTCGCACCGCTCGCTCGACCCTGTGTGGGCCACTGCGCAGGACGCCGACATCCCCGTCGTGTTCCACGTCGGTGGCACCGGCGACCTCATCGACCGCGACTACTTCAACAACGGCCTGCCCATCCCGCCCGACTTCCACGGCGGCGCCGAGAACTTCCGGTCGGTGGACTACATGGCCATCCCGTTCCCACCGATGCAGACGCTGGCCACGATGGTCTTCGACGGCGTGTTCGATCGGTTCCCGCGGCTGCGGGTCGGGGTGATCGAGCAAGGTGCCATCTGGCTGCCCAGCTGGATGCGGCAGATGGAGAGCGCGTTCGAGGCGTTCGGCAAGCACGAGGAGCGTGTGCGTTCGCTGGCGATGCGGCCCAGCGACTACGTGCGTCGGTCGATGAAGTTCACGCCGTACCCCACCGAGGATGTCGGCTGGATCGTCGAGCAGGCGGGCGCCGAGACCGTGATGTTCAACAGCGACTACCCGCACGTGGAGGGTGGCCGGCGGCCGATCGAGCGCTTCGAGCGCAGCCTCGGCGACGCACCGGAGTCGGTACGTCAGGCGTTCTACTGCGACAACTTCCTGCAGTTGATGGGTGCCGCCGGCCAACACCTCGCGGTCGCAGCCTGAGCGTCGGCAAACGCAGGTGAACGGATCTGACCGGCGGAGTCAGGGATCCGGGGTGAGCAGCACGAGCGGGATCTCGCGCTCGGTCTTGCGTTGGTAGCCGGCGTAGTTGGTGTGCTTGGCGGTGATCGTCGCCCACAGCGGCTCGCGTTGCTCGGCGGTGGCGATGCTCGCGGTGTAGGGCCGCGCGGCCGCTCCCTTCCACTTCACCGTCACCTGCGGGTTCGCCTGCAGGTTCAGGAACCAGGCCGGGTGGTGGTCGTCGCCGCCGCGGGAGGCCACGATGACGAGCGTGTCGCCCTCCTGCACCGGTGAGGTGAGCATGACCGAGCGCGACTCGCCGGACTTGCGGCCGACCGTGGTGAGCTCGAGCACCGGCATGCCCGCGGCGTCCCAGCCGATCTTGCCGAAGCTCACGGTGAGCAGAGCACGGTGGATGGCGTTCATCGACTTCAGCATCAGGTCGCTCGGCATGGCTGAACCCTACGGCGAACTCGTAGGGTCGAGGACATGAGTGGTTCGATGGCCGGTCGTTCGGGTGAAGGTCGTTCAGGTGAGGGTCGTTCGGGTGACGGTTTCCTGCGGTGTTCCGACGGCGCCGTGCGGTGGGGCGTGTTCGGCGCGGCCGGCGTGGTGTTCGTGCTGCGCGACGTCGACAACGAGCAACCGTTCGTGATGCTGCAGAAGCGTTCGGCGTGGGCGCACGAGGGTGGTACGTGGAGCTGCGCGGGCGGCGCCATCGACGAGGGCGAGTCGCCGTACGAGGCGGCGCTGCGCGAGGCGAGCGAGGAGGTCGGCGAGATCCCCGCCACGCACAGCGTGCTCGGCGAGTACGTGTTCGCGCCCGCCACCGACTGGCAGTACACCACGCTCGTGCTGGAGGTGCCGCACCTGTTCGGTGGCTCCATCAACTTCGAGACCGATGCCGTCGCGTGGGTGCCGGTCGACGAGGTGGATCACCTTCCGCTCCATGCCGGCTTCGCTGCCGCCTGGCCGCACCTGCGCGCCATCGTCCACGCCCCCTGAGCCCGTCCGAGGCGTTCCTCCACTCCGAGGCTCACGTCCATGGTTTCCGGGAGGAAAGCCTCGGATGCCGCCGGCCGGGAGGAAAGCCTCGGATGGGATGGGTCAGGGGCGAGGGGGAGTGGCGCCGGGGACGACACCGGGCACGACGCCCGGCGCGTAGGGCGCGTAGATGGGGACCTCGTGCGTGACGAGCGCGTTGCGCACCGACTGGCGCACGTCGCGCATCGCGCCCCACTGCTTGCCGGGCAGCGTGCGCACGGTGATGCGGATGACGGTGCCGGTGGTGTCGATGCGTTCCACGCCGAGCACCGCCGGCGGTTGCAGCAGCACCTCGGCCACGGATGGGATCTCACACGCGACCAGGATGCCTTCCTCCACCGCGGCGAGCGCGGCGTCGAGGTCGGCCTCGTGCCAGATGCTGATGTCGACGAGACCCTGCGACCAGTTGCGCGTGCGGTTGCCGACGCGCTGGATGACACCGTTGGGAACGCTCCAGAGCGTCCCGTCAGGTCCGCGCACCGCGGTCATCCGCAGCGTGATGGTCTCGACCGTGCCGACGGCTTCGCCGAGGTCGACCTCGTCGCCGACGCCACATTGGTCCTCGAGCAACATGAAGAAGCCGCTGATGCAATCGCGCACGAGCGTCTGCGCGCCGAAGCCCACCGCGATGCCGGCGATGCCGGCGCCGGCCAGCAGCGGCCCGAGGTTGATCTGGAACAGTCCGAGCACGCACAGGATGGCGATCGTCCAGATGAACCACGACACGCTCGCCCGGCTGACAGCAGCGAGAGTGCGAGCCCGCGACTCCTCGCGCGGATCCACGACCGTGGCTGCGGCCGGGCGGTCGTAGCCCATCTTCTGCAGGGCTTCGTTGGCCAGTTTCCGGCTGGTGCAGATCCGTGTGACGAACGCGGTGACCGCCTTGCGGGCGTATCGGTTGATGATCCAGGCGACGCCCATGACCACGAGCGCGGCGAGCGGTCGAGTGACCAACCAGTCCGCGGCGCGCGCGAACATCCGGTTGTGCGTGGCGTTCCAGCCGGCCTCGCAGAACCAGGTGGGCGACTCGCCGCACGCGTCCTCCAGCCCGGGATCGAGGTCGATGGGGGCGCCGAGGACTGCGATGAGGAAGGACGGCGTCACGGGACGAGGCTAGTCGTCACCCGTGTGCGGGCTGCGGCGACCAGGGTCTTCACCGCGACCGCCAAGAGGGTGAAGTCGACGATGATCTGCACGACGACGGCGATGCGCGCGGCCTGGCCGCTGGCGCTGACGTCGCCGAAGCCGACCGTCGACAACGTGGTGACCGTGAAGTACAGCGCATCGACGCGCGTGTCGAGGCCGATGAACTGCCCCGCGTCGCGATCGATGGTGAGGTACACGGCGCTGAAGCCGAGCACGAGCATCGCGAAGACGAGCACGAGTGCCTCCGCGGCGACCAGAGTTGGTGCGGACGCGCTCCGCACGGCCGCCACGCGGCGCACGGTGAAGGGCACGATGGCGGCGATGGCGGCCAGCCCGACGAGGGCACTCAACCACCATCGGTCGCCGCGCAACGGCAACATCAGGTAGAGGGTCAGCAGGCCACCCGCGATCAACAGCAGTCGAGCGAGGGCTCGGAGCGCGTTCCTACGGAGCTCGGCGCGGTCGTCCATCGCCACCAGTGTCGCAAAGCGACGCGGTGTCACCACGGATGCCGTGCGACGAGCGAGCTATCGTCGGCGGCCGTGGCCCGCCGTCCGATCTCGCTCGTGCACACTCGGATGTTGCTCGTCAGCGCCGTGCTCGGCGTGGTGGTGGCGCTGGGCTTCGTCGGGTTCGAGTGGCTGCTCGAACACGCGCACCACTACCTGTGGGTCACGGTTGCCGGCGACGACCCGAGCGCGCTCGTCACCATCGGCCTGGCGACGGCGGGTGGCCTGGCGCTGGGCCTGGCGCTGCGGTTCATGCCGGGCCACGGCGGTGCACATCCGGCCGAGGGACACGGTCTCCTCACCGGCGGCGGAGACCCGACGCTCGCCGTCATCGGCGGATCGCTCGTGGTGGGCTTCGTCGGGTTGGCAGGCGGGGCCTCGTTGGGCCCCGAGGGTGCGATGCTGCCGGCCGCCGCCGGCGTGTCCTTGCTCGCCGCGCGTTGGTGCCGCGTGCCGGCACCGATGACACCGCTGGTGCAGGGCGCGGGTCTGGCCGCGCTGCTGGCGGCGATGTTCGGCAGCCCGCTCGCCGGGGTGGTGCCGTTGATGGAGTTGTCGCCGGTGGCCACCGCCAGCTCGATGACGCTGCTGGTGCTGCCGTCGCTGGCGTCCGCGGCCACCGCTGCGCTCACGCTGCAGGTGCTCGAGAAGGAACCGCTCGGCACGTTGCCGTTCGTGTACGAAGGTTTCAAGGCCCCGCATCTGCTGTGGGCGCTGCTGATCGGTGTCCTGGCGGGGGCGGTGGGGTTGATGGTCGCCCGCGTCACGATCGCGCTGCGCCGGTTCACGATCCGTCTCGACGCGCGCAGCGTGCTGCTCACCACCGGTGTGGGTGGGCTCGTGCTGGGGGTGCTGTACGCGATCGGCGGCACCAACGTGCGGTTCTCGGGCGTGCCGGAGTTGGTGTACCTGGTCGACGACACCGAGCGCGCCTGGGCCGCGGCCGGGGCGATGGCGATCAAGGTGCTGGCCACCGGCTGGTGCCTCGCCGTCGGCTACCGCGGCGGCAAGATCTTTCCGGTGGCCTTCGCCGGCGGAGCGGCGGGCCTGGCGTTGCACCTCGCGTTCCCGTCGCTGCCGCTCGCCCTGGCGGTGGGAGTCGGCCTCGCGTGTGCGATCGCCACCGGCCTCGGGTCGCCCGTGACGGCAGCGCTCATCGCCGCGATGCTGCTCGGCCCCACCATCCTGCCGTTGGCCGTGCTGGGCGTGGTGGCGGCGCACACGGTGCACCTGCTGGCCGAACAGTTGAACATCGGCGTGCCGGCCGCGCCGATCGACCCTGCTCCCGCCGCCGTGTGACGGAAATGACGGAGGGGAGCGACGCGCCCTCCTTGTAGCGTTTCCTTGCGTGAGCAACCATCCCTTCGTCCCGCTGCGCCATCGTGCGGTGCGGATGTTGTGGGGTGCGGCCGTGGTCTCCGACGCCGGCACCTGGGTGCAGCTGATCGTGGTCGGCAGCCTGGTCGCAGCGGGCACGGGCAGTGCCGTGCAGACCGGGTTGGTCGCGCTCGCCACGTTCATGCCGCAGGGCATCGCGTCACCGGTCGGTGGCCTGCTCGCCGATCGCTTCGATCGTCGCAAGGTGTTCGCCGCGGCACTGCTCGGCCAAGCGGTGGTCACCGCCGGCCTCGCGATCGCGCTCGGCATGGGCATCCGCTCGCCCGGCGTGCTCACGCTGCTCATCCTGCTCTCGAGCGCGGCGGGCGCCATCGGTGCTCCCAGCTATGCGGCGATGTTGCCCGACCTGGTGCCGCCCGAGGAACTGATGGCGATGGTGTCGCTCGGCGTGTACTCGTGGAACAGCGGTCGCATCATCGGGCCGCTCATCGGCACCGGGCTCGCGCTCGTGGTCGGCCCGGCCTGGACCGTCGGCTTCAACGCCACTTCGTTCGTGGTGATGGCCGGCGCGGTGTGGCTCGTGCGGCGGCCGTTCCGACCCTCCGGCGTCGATTCGTCGGACTCGGTGCGGGCTCGCCTGCTCAGCGGGTGGCGCACGCTGCGCGCCACTCCCGCGTGCTGGCACGGGGTGGTGCTGCTCGTGCTGTTCAACCTCACGGTGGTGCCGTTCATGGGGCTGATCCCCATCTACGCCAAGGCCGAGTTCGGCGGTGGCACCGGCATGGCCGGCATGGTCGCGTCGGCGCAGGGCGTCGGGGCCATCTTCGGCGGCGTGCTCATCACGCTGCTGGCTGCTCGCTACCAGCGCTCGTACCTGGTCGGCCGGTTGATCTTCGTGCTCGCCGCCGCGCTGTCGGTCTACGCGCTGGCTCCGAACCGCGCGTGGGTCATCGGTGCTGGTGCGCTGCTCGGCGCGGCATCGTCGGGCCTGTTCATCAGCTCCTCGGCCATCATCCAGCGCGATGCGCCGGATGCCAGCCGTGGTCGCGTGATGTCGATCATGCAGGCGAGCATGGGCGTGTCGTACGGCATCGGTCTGCTGTTCATCGGGTTGATCGGGGATGCCCTCAACCTGCACGTCGCCTTCCTCATCGGCGCCGCACTCATCGTGGTCGGCTTCGGCGTCATCGCCTGGCGGTCGCCGAACTGGCGCGCGGCGGTCGACGGCAACGAGGTGCTCGTCTCGGATCGGTCGCGGCAACCCGACGTGCTGTCGGTGGCGTGCGGCGACTGACCGTCTGTTCGAACCTGCCGGTCGCGGTCAGCTGACGGCGAAGACGAACGGGATGTCGTTCTCGAAGCCGGCTCGTGCGTAGAGCACCAGTCCGGTGGAGTCGATCGGTGCCACGAAGCAGAGCACGCCGCTCACCGAGCCACCGCTGAACACGTCGCTGAAGCTGTCGATCGCGTTCGGGACGAGCCCGCACTCGCTGGACAGCTGCACGTTGAGGTCGTCGACCGCCGAACTGGTGATGGTGAAGGCGGCGTCGCTGCCGGGGCCGTCGAAGGTGTAGGTGACGTCGACCCCGATGAAGGCGAAGCCGGGCGGCGGTGCTTCGTTGTAGGGGTTCTCGTCGCGCACCAGCGTCGTGATGTCGCGTGCGGCGCCGGTGACGCTGACCGACCAGCCTTCGCCGAGGTCCTGCGTGGTGCCCAGCGGCGCGGGGTCGAGCCGTGGCGGAGTCGCCTGGGCGCCTGTCTGCGCGCCCTTCAGGCTGGGCAACGGGTCGGCCCCTTCGGCTGTCGCGGCTTCGAGGAAGACGTCGCCGGCGTCGCTGAAGAAGTCGCCGATGGCGTACAGCTGGAAGCCGGCGAGGTCGGCCGGGGTGGTGGTGAAGCAGATGTTGCCGGAGACGACGCCGCCGGAGAAGATGTCGACGAACAGCGGCAGCTCGTCGGGGATGAGCCCGCAGCTCGATTCGAGCTCGACGTTGTTGCCGCCGACTGCCGCGATGGTGGGCTCGAACGTGGTCTTCGGGTCCTCGAGGCCGTAGTAGCCGAGGTTCACCGTGACGATCGTGAACGCACTGCCGGCGGGCGGAGGCTCGTTGAACTCGAACTCGCCCATGATGAGGTCGGTGGCGTCGGGGACGAAGTCCGTGACCTGCAGGCGCCAGCCGCCGCCGATGTCGGCGATGTCGCCGGCCGCCACCGGAGCGTCGCGCGTGCCGCGCTGCCCGGGCGGGCTGCCGGCCACCTCGTCGCCGGACGGCTCGCCGACCGTGTCGTCCGGTTCGGTGTCGTCGGGTTGGGTGTCGGGCACGGTCGACTCGCCGCCGGTGGTGTCGGTCGGCTCGTCGGACGACGAGGGTGCCGTCGCCGTGGTGTCGCCGGTGGAGGTGTCGACCGCGACGGTGGTGGTGACCGAGGCCAGCGTGTTGCCGTCGCCGTCGTCGCCGCCGGTGGCGACCACACCGATGCCGACGACCAGTGCAACCGCGACCACGGACGCGACGGCCCAGGCGGGGATGCCGAGCCACTTCTGCTGCCACCACTTCGGTGACGGACCGGACGGCGTGGGCGTGAACCCGATCGGCGGCGGCGAACCGGGAGGCGTTGCGCCGAACTGCGCGGTCGGCGGTGCCGCAGGCGGAGGCGGCGGTGTGGGGGTGGGGCCTCCGGTGGGAGGGGGTGGCGGTGGGAAGCTGCTCACGTGCCGACCGTAGCGCTTCGGACGAGGGTCGGCACGTGAGCCGCGACTGTGGTGAGTCGCTCAGTCGACGTACATCAGCGAACCGGGAGTGGTGAGCAGCTCTCCGGTCTCCAGCCACGTCTTCAGGCCGCTGAGGATCATCGGCCAGCCGCCGTAGAGCTGCTCGTTGGCGCCGTCGCGCATCTGGTCGTGCGTGACGGTGAGGCGGCAGCTGTCGGCCACCTGCTCGATCTCCCACGTGACCCGGGTGAAACCCTCCTCCTTCACGTCGTCGCCCCACAGTGCACGCAGGGTGTGCACCAGGCGCAGTGGCGGATCGATCTCGAGGATCTCGCCGTCGCCCAGCAGCGGCGCCTTCGGTGCGCCCATCTCGATCGCGGAGCCCACCGTCCAGTCGCTCACCACGGCGGCACCGAAGTTGTACTTGGCGCGGATCTCGGGGTCCGTGATCGCGTGCCACAGCTGTTCGGGCGTGGTGCGGATGTAGATCTCGAAGACCTTCTCGAGTGTTCGTTCGTCGGACATGTCGTGCTCCAGTTCGTGCTTGAGGTCGACGAGCCCGGCTGCCCAGGGCTCGGTGTACTTGTCGATCCACCGGTCGTGCACCTGGCGGATGGGGATCGGGTTCAGGAAGTGCAACTTCTCGCGGCCGCGCCGCTTGGTGACCACGAGGCCGGCGTCCTCCAACACCCTGAGGTGCTTCATCACGCCGATGCGGGTCATCGTGAAGCCGGCCTCCAACGCGTGCAGGGTCTGCCCGTCGGCGCGGAACAGTGCGTCGAGCAGCTGCCGGCGAGTGGGGTCGGCGAGTGCTCGGAAGATGCTGTCCTCGTTGCCGTGCGTCACGAGAGCACCATACGTAACTGAATGGTTACCTGTCAAGCACTCGATCGTCCGAGACCCGTGCGCGCCGTCGTTAGTGTTCGCCCGTGGCTCGCTACGACGCCTTCATCTCGTACAGCCACGATGCCGACGGAACGCTGGCGCCGTCGCTGCAGACCGGCTTGCAGCGCTTGGCCCGCACGTGGCGCAAGCGGCGCGCGCTGGAAGTGTTCCGCGACCGAACCGGCCTGGCCGTGACCCCGCACCTGTGGGGCGAGATCACGGTGGCGTTGGCCAACAGCAGGTGGCTCGTTCTGATGGCGTCGCCCGACTCGGCGCAGTCGGTGTGGGTGAACCAGGAGATCGAGTTCTTCTTGGCCGCAGACCCCACTGCCCGCGACCGCATCCTGCCGGTGGTGACCGGCGGCGAGTGGACCTGGGCGGGTGACGGTCGGTTCACCGCCGAGAGCACCGCGGTGCCGCACGCGCTGGTCGGCGTGTTCGACGAGGAGCCGCTCTACCTCGATCTGCGCTGGGCGAAGGATCGCGAGAACCTGAGCCTGCACGACCCGGTGTTCCGAGCCGCCGTGGCCGATGTGGCGGCGCCGATCCACGGGCGATCGAAGGACGAACTGATCGGCGAGGACGTCCACCAGTTCCGTCTGGCGCGGCGCATGCGTCGCGCTGCGGTGGGCGGCTTGGCCGTGCTGACGGTTGCCGCTCTGGTCGCCTCGGTGGTCGCTGTCGCCAACGGACGCGAGGCGGTGGAACAACGCGACTTCGCACGATCCGAGACCGAGCGTGCCGAGACTCAGCAGGCGCTGGCCGTCAAGGAGGCCGAACGTGCGGAGGCCGAAGCGACGAGGGCCAACCAGAAGGCAGCGGAAGCGCGCTCGCGCGAGCTCGCGGCATCGGCACTGGCACTGAAGGACGACGACCCAGCAGTGGCCGCACTGCTCGCTGTCGACTCGCTCTATCCCAACGGTGCCGACGCGATGCTCGAGTCGCCGGAGGCCGTCAACGCCGTGGGGGTCACGTCGCGCGCGCTGCTGTCGCAGGTGTTCGTCCGCACGCAGAGCCTCAGCGACTCCACCGATCAGGCCATCGTCGCCACAGCGGATGGGTTCGTGGCGACGGTCGGGCCCGCGGCGGACACCGGCTGCTGGCCGAGCTTCGTCAGCGGTGTCGGGGTTTCGACGCCGATCGTCTGGTGGGATCGAGCGAGTGGGGATCGACTGTCCGGGCCACCGGCCGGCGTCTCGCTGTCACCGCACTACGTCAACATGGATTGGGGTGTGCTGCGCATCGACGACGCGCGCACTGCCACGCCGTTGGTGGGAACAGGCGAGAACTGCCTGGCACTGTCCGGTGTCGAGGAGAACATCAGTGCGCCGCTCGGTCTGCCCGCCTGTTACGACGCAGCGAGCGGGCTGATGGTCGCGTTCGAGCAGGCCACCGGTCAGTTCGTCACCATCGATCCGGTCACCGGCAGTGAGGTGGCCCGTGCGACTCCGCCCGCGGGCGAGTTCGCGTGGTCCGACGTGGTGGTCTCCAATGCTGTGGTCGTTGCTGCGCACTTCGACGGCGTGCGGATCTGGGGCTTGCAGTCCGGCGGTGAGACGGGAGCGCTCGACTTCACAGGCACCCGCCTCGCCGCGGAGGGGAGCAAGGTGTTCTACGGCGAGTCGGTCGCCGAGTTCGACTTCACCGGCGGTCCGACCGCGGTCGAGCTCGACGGTGTGTTCGACTTCGTCGGCAACGCCGAGTTCTCACGCGGTGCTCGATTCCTCGCGCTGACCGACGGCTCCTGCGCGTGTCGGGTGAGCGTCTGGGACCTGTCTCGGGGCCAGGTCTCACCGGTGGCGACGGTGTCGTCACCGGCGGTGTCGTCGATGCGCTGGGTCGATGACGAGCTCGTCGTCACGACGACGCGGGGCGTCGAGTTCTACGAGTTCCGAGAGCCTTCCGAGCTGCGCGACGTCGACGCCAAGGTGTCCGCCGACGGTTCGACACTTGTCGTCGTCCACACGCTCACCGGTCAGCTGGAGGTGGTCGACCTGTCACGCCCGGAGGCTGGTCCCGGGCAGCCGCTCGACGCCGTGCCATCGGGGTACGGTTTCCAGGTCAGCGGCGACGGGCGGCTGATCGCGCTGCCCGGCGCGACGTTGTCGGTGATCGACGCGACCACCGGCGAGGTCGTGTTCACCGCACCGCAGTCCTACGGCGAGCTGGACTTCGACCCTTCTGGTCGCGCCATGGCGTTGACGACGTACGATCCCGTCGACGCACGGGATGTGCAGGTCGACGTGTACGACACCCGCACGTGGGAGGTGGTCGCGTCGCTGTCTGGTGGCGTGGAGGAGCTGTACGGGCTGCAGTGGGTGTCGGAGACGCAGTTGCTCGCCGCGCCGGTCGAAGGGGCCTTCACCCGGTTCACGGTGGGCGACGGCAGCATCACCGCGGAGAGCCTGTCGACGTGGAGGGGCGCCGTTCGGCAGTGGTCGTCGGCCGACGGCGAGGTGTTGGCTGCGGCCGACGAGACCGGGCGGGTGCAGCTGCTCGCCGGCCTCGCCACCGACTCGCCCGGGGCGCCGCTGTCCGAGCTGCTCGACGCGGGTTCGACCTCCGTGGGCGAGGTGTCGTTCTCTGCCGACGGTCAACGGATGATCACGGTGTCGGGTCCCAGCATCACGTTGTGGAACATCTCCGACCGGACCGATCCGCGTCGGGTGGAGCGCCTCGAGATCCTGCCGCTGCTCGTGGCGGTGGACTCGGCCAGAGGCTTCCGCACCCAGACGTGGTTCTCGCCCGACGGCGAGTCGATCCTGATGGAACTCGGCGGCGTCGTGGTCGAGCTTGCCGACTTCGATCCTGCGCGGGTGTGCGCGAACGTGAGCGAATCCGATCTGCTACGCGCCGAGGACATCCTCGGCGACGAGTCCGCGTGCCGGCGCATCGCCGCGCTGGCCTGACCCGTGGTCAGAGTGCCGCGACGGAGTGCAGGCCGCGCAGCACGAGTGCGACCACTTCGTCCACGTCGGTGGTGGTCGCCAGCCGTTCGTTGTCCGTGCTGCTCAGGCCGTTCTGCAGCGCTGCCCAGTCGCCGGGTGGCATTGCGTCGGCGAGATCGTCGTCGAGCCGCAGCGGGTAGGGCGTCGACGACAGCAGCGGCGCGAGCGTGGCTGCCGACGCGACGTGTTGCAGATGCCACTGCTGATCGAGCTCGGGTACCGAGCCACCGGTGAGGTGCGCGGCGAGTGCAGCGCCGGCGCCCCCGAATCCACCGACGACGTAGAGCGCGCGGCCGGCGGCGACGGTGAGCAGCGCCTCTTCCACCACGCCTGGATAGCGCCCCGCGTAACGATCCAGTCGGCCGCCGATCACCACCCGTGCGACGCACTGGGCGGCCATCTGTTCGCGCATGCTGGTGAGTGCCATCGCATCCCGTGCCCCACGGTCGACGCCGCTGTCTGCGAGCGTTGGCAGTGGGGGACACTGCTCCACCTGGAAGCGGCCCTGGTACGCCGCGACGAGTTGCCGGTACTGCGTCACCCGCTCGGGGTCGTCGGCGGCCCACACGTTGCCGGCGACGAAGTTGACCAGGCGGCTGTCGTCCGGTCGCAGGTCGGGTCGATAGCCGCCGACCATGTCGAGCATCACGCGTGTGAAGTTGGGTTGCTGCTGGTCGGGTTCGTCGAGCCGTCCGCCGTACGCGACGCATCCGCCGGCAGCCAGCAGGTGCCGCACCATCTCCGTGAACAGGAAGCGCAGATGGAGGTCGGAGAGGCCGCGCCGCGCGAGGTCGTCGGGCGCGGCCGCGGAGACACTGAGCGCAACCAGTGAGTCGGGGTGGATCACTGCCACAGCTCCGTGGTGGTGCGCAGGCGCAGCGCGGGGAACGCCGCGCGCAGCAGCGCGAGCTCGGTGGAGGGGATCGGCGGGTCGGGGTAGATCACGTCTGCGGCGTCGGTGACGCCGACCAGCGTCATCAGTTCCGGCGAGTGCGTGAGCACCACCTCGGGGTGGGCCACGCCCGCGAGCTGGCACAGGTGCGCCACGCGCAGCGGGAGGTAGGTGCGCCGCAGGCTCTCCTCCACGGCGAGCCGCACCACGCGTCGGTAGGTGCCAGTGGGGTCGGCGGGCTGCCAGCGCGCGACCGGACCGTTGCCGAGGTAGGGGAACGAGCGCTCGTGGCCGTCGTCGACCGCGTCGATGACCACCACCGGCTGGCCGGCTTGCTTGGCCAGGACGATCTCGCGGCCGCACCACGCACTCGCGGCATACGCGTCGGTGACGATGGCCACCACCGGACCGGCGATCACGTGCGAGTCGAGCACCTGCGAGAAGCTCTCGCCCGCGTAGATGTCGGTGCGATCGAGGAACGACTGCAGTTGCGTGTCGAGGTCGAGGTGCGCCTTGAGGCCTTCGGCGATGGCGCTGCCGTCGCGAGTGGCGTAGCTGATGAAGGCGCTCACCGTCCGCTGAGGTGCGAGCAGCCGGTGCAGTTGCAGCCCCACGGAGCCGGCCACAAAGGCGACCGCTGCGGCACCGTCGAGCTCGGCCGGAGGGCGGATCATGTTGGTCTCGCTGCTGAGCAGCGCGTTGCCGAGTGCGGCTGGGTCGAGTGCCACGGGAAGCAGCAGCCAGCCGTGCTCCCGCGCGTGTCCGAGGAGTTGATCGAGGGTGTCGCGCACGGGTGAGCGGCGCGCCGTCAGCGCGAAGAGCAGTGCCTCGTCGGCCACGATCACCAGTGCGCGACGGTCGGCCGCCGGCCACGTGTGTGGTTCGAGTGTGGGCGAGGCAGCGGTGAGCCGGCGGAAGTGCACCGGCATCCCCATGCGCGTGGAGGTGCGTCCGTCGGGGTCGCCGGTGA
>CAZWCU010000005.1:0-43301 GCA_964632715.1 uncultured Bifidobacterium sp.
AGCGCGGACACGAGCAGCCCAGAACCGAGCAGCGAGGACACGACCGATGTCTGATCAGACGGCCACGGCCACTCCACTGCTCCAGGTCGACCGCCTGAGCATCCGCTTCCCGGTCGGTCGCAGCGGCTTCTGGGGCAAGCAGGTCAACTACGTCAGCGCCATCGACGACGTCTCGTTCTCCATCTCCCCCGGCGAGACGCTCGGGCTGGTGGGCGAGTCCGGTTCCGGCAAGACCACGCTCGGGCGCGCCGTCCTGCGCCGGCTCACCCCGGCCGCCGGTTCCATCACGTTCAAGGGCAACGACATCACGGCCACCACGGGCGAGGAGCTGCGGCAGCTGCGGCGGCACATGCAGCTCGTGTTCCAGGACCCGTACGCCAGCCTCAACCCGCGCAAGACGGTGCTGCAGCTGGTGGCCGAGCCGCTCGTCGTGCACGGGCTGGCGAAGAACACCGAGGACGCACGCGCGACGGTCACCGACCTGCTCGACCGCTGCGGGTTGCCGGTCGACACCATCGATCGCTACGCCCACGCGTTCAGTGGCGGCCAGCGCCAACGCATCGGCATCGCACGCGCGCTGTCGCTGCGCCCCGACTTCATCGTCGCCGACGAACCGGTGTCGGCCCTCGACGTGTCGGTCCGCGCGCAGGTGGTCAACCTGCTGCAAGACCTGCAGGCAGAACTAGGCCTCACCTACCTGTTCATCGCGCACGACCTCTCGGTGGTGCGGCACATCTCGCACCGCATCGCCATCCTCTACTCCGGCAAGCTGGTCGAGATCGCACCGACTCACTCGCTCTACGAGTCGCCGCTGCATCCGTACACCGAGGCGCTGCTGTCCAGCGTGCCCATTCCCGATCCGCCGGTGCAGCGCGCTCGCCGCCGCATCGTGCTGCAGGGCGAGATCCCGAACCCGGTGAACCCTCCCGACGGTTGCCGGTTCCAGACTCGTTGTCCCCTCGTCGAGGCTCGCTGCCGCGTCGAGACACCGCCCCTGGAAGAGAAGCTGCCCGGCCACTGGGCCGCCTGCTTCGTCCGCTGAACCCACCCACTCCACCCCTGCTGCGCTGATGACCACGACCGACTTCGTGCTGGCGTGCGTCGCCGTGGTGATCGGTGCCTGCGTGCAAGGGTCGCTCGGCTTCGGGTTGGGGCTCATCGGCGCGCCGGTGCTGGCGCTGCTCGACCCGGACCTGGTGCCCGCGCCGCTGCTGATGCTGGCGTTGCTGCTCACCATCGGCGTCACCGTGCGCGAGCGAGCCGTGCTCGACTGGCGCGCGTTGAAGTGGGCGTTCTTCGGTCGAGTACCGGGCAGCGTCCTGGGCACGATCGCGATCGTGTGGCTGCCCGAGCAGTGGATGCTCGTGCTGTTCTCGGTGCTGATCATCACCGGTGTCGTGCTCAGCGCCGCAGGTTGGCACGTCAGCCCGTCGGGCCCGGTGCTCTTCGGTGCGGGAGCGATGTCGGGCTTCATGGGCAGCCTCACATCCGTGGGCGGTCCGCCGATGGCCCTCGTCTACCAGCGACACAGCGGCGCACAGATGCGGGCCGCGCTGGCGCTGTTCTTCACCTTCGGTGCGTTGCTCTCGCTCGCGCTGCTGGGCGTGGCCGGCGAGGTGCACGCGGCCGACTTCGGTCGCGCGCTCACGCTGCTGCCGGCGATGCTGCTCGGGTTCGGGCTGTCGCGCTGGGCCACGCGGTGGCTCGACCGCGGCTACACCCGTGCCGCGATCCTGTGGTTCTCCGGCCTGGTGGCGCTGGGCCTGCTGGTGGTGACGATCGTCGGCTGGGACTGACCGGCGTCAGCGCAGGCGAGCCGGCGAGAGGTCGGCCGCGCTGACCGAGCGATCGGCGAGCTCCTGCGGCAGCGACTCGTCGCGGACCAGCGCGGCGAGCAGTGCCGCCATCGCCGGCGCGGTCTTGATTCCGGCCCCGGCCTGTCCGACGAGCCAGAAGAAGCCGGGCGCATCAGGGTCCTCGCCGACGACGGGTGCACCGTCGGGGCTGAAGGTACGCAGACCCGCCCAGGCTCGGCGCACGCTGCGCAAGGGCAGTGTGGTGGCCTCGCCGAGCCGGTCGAGCGCGAGTGCCACGTCGAGCTCCTCTGCCTGCGCATCGCACGGTTCACTGGGCGACTCGTCGGCGGGCGAGACCAGCAGGCCTCCGGACTCCGGTTCGGCGTAGTAGCGCCCCGCCACATCCATCACCAGCGGCCAGGTGGGGTCGACGTCGGCGAGCACGGCCAGGCACGCCGTGCGCCGCCGTGGCTCGAGGCCGAGCGGTGCCACGCCCGCGCTGGCGGCAACGACATCGCCCCACGCGCCGGCAGCGTTGACCACCACCGGTGCGTCGAACACGCGGCCCTCGCAGACGACGGTCCACCCGCTGGCCGAGCGGGAGAGCTCGATGGCCGTCGTCGACGTGAACACGTGACCTCCCCGCCGACGCAGGCCGCGCAGGTAACCCTGCAGGAGCGCATCGGTGTCGATCGCCATCGCGTCGGGCTCGAACGTCGCGCCGCCGGCAACGGCTTCCGGGCGGAAGTGGGGCACGAGCTCGAGCGTGGCGGCCGGCGTGAGGCGCCGGACCGTCGGCGCCACCGCCTGCGCGCGGGCAGCCAGGTGATCGAGCGCATCGACATCGGACTCGTGCCCCACCCACAGCAGCCCGCGCGGTGACAGCAACGGATGGTCGGCGAAGTCGGAAGGTGGTGCTTCGAAGAACGCCCGACTGGCCGCGGCCAGCGCGCAGACGAGCGAGTGGCCCGAGGTCTCCGACAGCACCGATGCGGACCGTCCCGTGGCGTGGTAGCCGGCGGTGGGCGCTTGCTCGACCAGCACCACCGAAGCGCGTTCGGCCAGCGCCCACGCGGCCGACGCGCCGGCGATGCCACCGCCGATCACGACGACGTCGACCAGCATGGGAGCGGTGGTCGTGCTGGTGCTGACGGCGGTCACGAGACGCGGGTGGAGCTGCCGTCGGCAGCGTGCTGCGCCGAGTTGTCGGCGAGGTCGCGCATGACCGAGGCCATGTGCTCGAAGGTGCACGAACGCGCGGTCTCCGCATCGCCGGACTCGATGGCGTCGAAGATGCGCTGGTGTTCGTCCCAGCCGGTGACACCGCGCGTGTCGGCGAGCATGCTGAACACCAGCTCGGTCTTGTGGCGCAGCGGCGCCACGACCGCCTCCAGGTACTCGTTGCCCGAGGCTCGCTCGATGGCGATGTGGAAGTTGCGGTGGAACGTGGCGGCAGCCACGAGATCGTTCACCGCCGACGCGGCGCGGCCCGACGCGAGGATGGCGCGGAGCGCTGCCAGGTCGTCGTCGCTGCGGTTGGTGGCCGCCCGCTCGGCCGCGTAGGCCTCGATGACGCTGCGCAGCTCGAGCAGTTGCCGCAGCTGCAGCGGGTCGAGCTTGCTGACGTAGGCCCCGCGGCGGGCGACGACCTCGACCAGCCCCGTGCCCTCGAGCGCTCGGATGGCCTCGCGCACCGGGTTCCTGGAGACGCCCAGCTGTTCGGCCAGGCGGTCCTCGAACAACCGCTCGCCCTGCTGCAGCTCGCCGCGCATGATCATGCCGAGGATCTCGTCAGCGGCCACTTCACGGAGGGTCTGATGCGCGCTGCCGACAGTCACGCCCCTCACGATAGGCCGTCGGGCGCCGTCCATCGGACGCTGCCGCGACTCTGCGACCTGCGGTCGAGCGAATTCGACCGGGAAGTCGTGCCAGCTCCGTCGCATGGTGCATAATGTATACGAAACGGAGGAACGAATGACGGACATCTCAGTGCTGGCCCACGTTGCGGCCGCGGGCGCCGCTGTCGGAGCCGGCCTCGTCAACGCCGTCGCCGGCGGTGGCACGCTCGTGTCGTTCCCCATCCTCACCGCCATCGGTGTGCCGGCCATCCGCGCGAACGCGACCAACACGGTCGCACTGTGCCCCGGCTACATCGGCGGCACCTACGCACAGCGCGCCGATCTTGCCGGGCTGCAACGCGGCTTGCGCCCGCAACTGGTCGCCGCCGCGCTCGGAGGCCTCACCGGCTCGGTGCTGCTCATCATGAGCAGCGAGGCCGTCTTCAAGTCCCTCGTGCCGTTCCTCATCCTCGGGGCCTGCGTGCTCCTCGGGTTCCAGGACCGTCTCCGCCGGTGGCTGCTCGGCCGCGCGCGCGGCGGTCGCTCGCACGCCGCGCTGGAACTGGCGTCGGTCACCATCGCGTCGGTCTACGGCGGATACTTCGGCGCCGGCCTCGGCATCATGCTGATGGCCGTGCTCGGGCTGTTCTCGGAGCTGCCGTTCAACCGCCTCAACGCGGTCAAGCAGCTGCTGTCGTTCCTCGTCAACATCTCGGCGGCGCTGTTCCTGTCGTTCTCCGGCAAGGTCGTCTGGTCGCTGGTCCTGGTGATGGCACCGGCCAGCCTGATCGGCGGCCACTTCGGTGGCCGCGTCGCCAGCTCCCTCCCCGCCGGCAAGATGCGAGCCGGCGTCATCGTGTTCGGCGTGACCGTGGCGCTCATCTACCTCAGCCGACTGTGGTGACCCGAACGACCGTGGTGACCTGAACGACGGTGGTCCGCCGCGATCGGCGCAGCACCTACGCTCGCACGTCGTGAGCGCGGACCAGATGAGTGCGACGGCATGGGCGGGGCTGGCCGTTCCGTTCCAGCGTTGCCTCGAGTTGGCCTGGGAGAGCTGCGCAGCGGGCACGTTCGCGTGCGGGGCGGTCATCACCGACCCGAGTGGTCGCGTCGTCGCCGAAGGCCGCAACCGCACGTTCGACGCACCCGGTGGCAGCGAGCCGCTGCAGGGCACCGCACTCGCACACGCGGAGATGAACGCACTGGCACGGGTGCCCACCAGCGTGTCGCTCGCCGAGTGCACGTTGTGGAGCAGCCTCGAGCCGTGCCTGATGTGCCTCTCGTCGGCCATCCTCTCCAACGTCGGTTCCATCCGCTACCTCGCACCCGATCCGCTGTGGGACGGGTGCGAGCAGCTCCCCTCGCTCAACGCTCACGTCGAGTTCAGGTGGCCGGTGCACCACGAGCCCCTCGAGCACGAGTGGGCCGTGCTGGGCATGGGCCTGGGTCTGCACCTGTTCGCCTTCTGGCACCCCGACAGCCGGGCGCTCGCGGCGCACGACATCGAGGAACCGGAGACCGCCGAGCTCGTTCGCCGGTGGGCCGCGCAGCGAACGCTGGTCGACCTCGCCGCGCAGCAGGTCTCCGCTCCCGACGCGGTGGCAGCCGTGTGGACCGACGTGTGCGCGGCGTCCACGGCACGGCGCGAACGCCTCGGCTGACGCGAGTCGGTCAGTCCCAGATGGCGCGGTGCGTCGCCACGTCGAAGAAGTGGAGGTTCTCGACGTTGACGGCGACGGTGACATCCTCGCCGATGCGCACGCTCGAGCGCGGGTGGAAGCGGCCGACGGCGTTCGCGACGCCGGCGTTGGTGGGCTCCTGCGCACTGTCGGGATCGCCGGAGTCGACCGGGGTGGCGTCGAGCGCGAAGTGCACCATGATCTCGGAGCCGAGCGACTCGAGCAGCGCGACTCGCGCCGGCAGCGACCGGCCCTCGATGGAACCCTGGACCAGCGACGCATCCTCGAAGTCCTCAGGGCGCACACCGAGCACGATCGGACGCGAGTCGTAGGCCTTCAGCGCCGGCCGCGCGGCCAGCGACTCCGGCGCCAGCATCAACCGCTGCGAGCCGAGCTGGATGCTGCCGCTCTCGCCGGAGATGGTGACCACCGCGTCGTAGAGGTTCATCGACGGGGACCCGATGAACGCCGCGACGAACACGTTGGCGGGGTGGTCGTAGAGGTTCTGCGGCGTGTCGACCTGTTGCAGCAGGCCGTCCTTGAGCACGGCCACCCGGTCGCCCATGGTCATTGCTTCCACCTGATCGTGCGTGACGTAGATCGTGGTCACCCCGAGCGTGCGCTGCAACGCCGCGATCTCGGCACGCATCTGCACACGCAGCTTCGCGTCGAGGTTCGACAACGGTTCGTCCATCAGGAACGCGGCCGGCTCGCGCACGATGGCGCGGCCCATCGCCACCCGCTGCCGCTGTCCGCCCGACAGCTGCCCCGGCTTGCGGTCGAGGTACTGGGTGAGCTCCAGCACGTCGGCCGCCTTGCGCACCCGCTCGTCGATCTCCGACTTGCGCAGCTTCGCCAGCTTCAGCGCGAACCCGATGTTCTCGTACACGGTCATGTGCGGGTAGAGCGCGTAGTTCTGGAAGACCATCGCGATGTCGCGCGCCTTGGGGGGCACGTCGTTGACCACGCGGTCACCGATGCGCATCACGCCATCGGTGATGGACTCCAGGCCGGCGATCATCCGCAGCGCGGTGGACTTGCCGCACCCGGACGGGCCGACCAACACGAGGAACTCGCCGTCGTCGATGGTGAGGCTCAGGTCGTGGATGGCCTGAAACCCGTTCTCGTACACCTTGGTGATCTTGTCGAGGACTACCGACGACATCGGCGGGCTCCAATCGTGTAGGCGGCTCGCAAGGTCAGCGAACGCGTTCGATGTGGCGGGCGACGAGCCGCTCGAGCAGCTCTTGCCGTCCGCTCGTGTGGGCCGGCTCGACGTCGTGCGCGATCAACTCGTCGTGGATCTGCTGCAGCGACACCTTGCCGTCGAGCAGGTCCTGCTCGGAGTTCCAGCCGGCGTACCGCGCGTCGCGGAACGCGTCGAGCTCGCCGTCGTCGATGATCGACGCGGCAGCGAGCAGCGAACGAGCCATCGTGTCCATGCCACCGATGTGCGCGATGAACAGGTCGTCGCGCGACACCGACTGGCGGCGCAGCTTCGAGTCGAACATCAGACCACCGGTGGTGAAGCCACCGCCGCGAAGGATCTCGAGCATGCCGAGGGTCATCTGCTCCACGCTGCTCGGGAAGCGATCGAGGTCCCAGCCCAGTCGGTCGTCGCCGGCGTTGGCGTCGATGGACCCGAAGATGCCGCTGTTGACCGCGGTGGCGATCTCGTGCTGGAAGTCGTGACCCGACAACGTGGCGTGGTTGACCTCGATGTTCACCTTGATCTCGTTCTCGAGGCCGTACTTCTTCAGGAACCCGTAGACCGTGGCGACGTCGTAGTCGTACTGGTGCTTCGTGGGCTCGAACGGCTTCGGCTCGATGAGCAGCGCGCCCTCGAAACCGATGGCGTACTTGTGCTCGACCACCAGGTTCATGAACCGTCCGAGCTGATCGAGCTCGCGCGTGAGGTCCGTGTTGAGCAGCGTCTCGTACCCTTCACGCCCACCCCAGAGCACGTAGTTCGCGCCGCCCAGCCGCTTGGTGGCGCTCATGCAGTGCGCCACCTGCGCGGCGGCATAGCGGAAGGCGGTCGGGTCGGGGTTGGTGGCCGCGCCCGCCATGAACCGACGGTGCGAGAACGCATTGGTGGTGCCCCACAGCAGCTTCGTGCCGGTGCGCTCCATGTGCCCGGCGGCGAGGTCGATCATCTCGTCGAGGTTGCGGCAGCTCTCTGCGAACGTGGCGCCTGCGGGAGCGATGTCGATGTCGTGGAACGAGAAGAACGGTGCGCCCAGCTTCTCGAAGAACTCGAACGCGGCTTCCATCTTCATCTTGGCCGCGTCCATCGGATCGAGCGCGGCGTCCTGGCTGGGGTGCCACGGACGGTCCTGCGTGCTGGCGCCGAAGATGTCGAAGCCGTCCCACGTGAACGAGTGCCAGTAGCAGACCCCGAACCGCAGGTGCTCGGCCATCGTGCGGCCGGCAACGACGCGGTCCGCGTCGTACCACCGGAACGCGAACGGGTTGTCGGACTCTGGACCTTCGTACCGGACGGTGTCGACGGTGTCGAAGAACTCGGACATCACAGTGCTCCTTCGATGATCACTTGGTTGGTTGACGAACGAACCGTCGGCATCGGCTTGTCTCCAGTGACGGTGACCGTGCCGGCATGCACGAGATCGCTCGACGAGGCGCCGACGAAGAACTCGAAGTCGCCCGGTTCCACAACATACGTCAGCTCGCGGCCGCAGAAACCGAGCGCCGTGACCGGCACGCAGAACGTGAGCACCGCGGCGGCGCCTGCGTCGAGGGTGACCCGCTCGAAGCCGAGCAGTTCGCGCACCGGTCGAGTGATCGTGGCGACCGGATCGCGACCGTAGAGCTGCACCACTTCGTCGGCTCGACGGGCGCCGGTGTTGGTGACGCGCACGCGCACTGCGACCGTGTGGTCGAGCCCGGCGTGCAGGGGTGAGACCTCCTCGGGCTCGATGCTGAACGAGGAGTAGCCGAGCCCGTGACCGAACGGGTAGAGCGGCTCGTTCGACTCGTCGACGTAGCTGCCCTTCCAGTGCGACCGGCCGCCCGACACCTTGTGTGCGTAGAAGATGGGGATCTGGCCGGAGCTGCGCGGATAGGTGACCGGCAACTTGCCGCTCGGGCTGATCGCACCGGTGAGCACGTCGGCGATCGCGGTGCCGCCCTGCTCGCCCGGCAGCCATGCCATCAGCACGGCGTTCGCCGCATCGTGCACCGCCGGCGAACCGACCGGGCGCCCTGCGATGAGCACCATCACCACCGGCGTTCCGGTGGCCGCGACCGCGTGCACCAGTTCCTCCTGCACTCCCGTCAGCCGCAGCGACGCCACGTCGCGGCTCTCTCCGGTGGTGCAGTCCTCGGTCAGCCCGGAGCGCTCACCCATCACCATCACCGCGACGTCGCTGGCCGCAGCCGCCGCGATCGCGGCCTCGAAGCCCGATCGATCGTCGCCGCTCACCGCGCACCCCTGCTCGTACGTGACGGATGCACCCGGCAACGCGGCCACGAGCGCGTCGTGGACGGTGACGACGTGCCCGAGATCCGTCTCGCCGTCGAGGTCGACACGTTCGATGGGCATCGCGAAGACGTTGCGTCCGCTCTTCAGCACTTCCAGCAGTGACTCGACGTGCGTCGCGTAGCTGTAGTCGCCGAGCAGGTGCCGCGCACTCGCCGCGTTCGGACCGATGACCGCCACCGACGTGAGCTCGGGCGCCAACGGCAGCACGCCATCGTTGCGCAGCAACACCACGCTCTCCGTGGCCACCTGTCGCGACAGCGCGATCTGGTCGGGCGTGCGCGTGACGGCAGCGACGCGATCCACCTCGACGAACGGCTGCTCGAACAACCCGAGCCGCAGCTTCGACTCGAGCACCCTGCGGACTGCTTCGTCGACGTCGCCGATGGAGATGCCGCCCTGCTCGATCGCGGTCTGCAGCACGCTGCCGTAGCACTCGGTGCTGGGCAGCTCCACGTCGATGCCGGACGTGAGGGCCAGCACCGCCGCGTCCTCCCACGAGGTGACCACCTGGTGGTAGTCGGCCAGCTGCTTGACGGAGAAGTAGTCCGACACGACCGTGCCGTCGAAGCCCCACTCGCCGCGCAACAGGTCGGTCATCAACCACCGGCTCGCCGCGCACGGGATGCCGTCGAGCTCCTGGTACGCGTTCATCAGCGAGGCGAGTCCGGCCTCGCGCACGGCGGCCTCGAACGGCCGCAGGTACACGTCGCGCAGCTCGCGTTCGGGAAGGTGTGCGGGCGCCCAGTTCAGCCCGCCCTCCGAGGCTCCGTACCCGACGAAGTGCTTCGCCGTCGCGACCACACCGTCGCGAAGGTCCTTGCCGTCGTCGCTGCCCTGCAGGCCGGTGATGAACCCGATGCCCATCTGCGAGACGAGGAACGGGTCTTCGCCGTACGTCTCCTCCAGGCGGCCCCAGCGCGGATCGCGGCACACGTCGAGCACCGGCGACAGCCCGTGATGCGTTCCCATCGCACGCATCTGCACGCGCACCGCGTCGGCGAGCCGGCGGTTGAGCGCCGGGCGGAACGTGGCGGCCACGCCGATGGCCTGCGGGAACACGGTGGCTTCACGAGCCATCAGGCCGGAGCAGATCTCCTCGTGGATGATGGCGGGGATGCCGAGTCGGGTGTGCTCCACGAGGTGACGCTGGATGGCGTTGGCGAGCGTGGCGGCCTCGGCCGCATCGAGGCTGCTCGCGCCACTCAAGCGGGTGATGTGGGAGATGCCGTCGGCGAGCAGGGGCGTCGCGCGCTCGGCATCGAAGCCGTCCTGGCCGGCGATCTGGAACACCCAGACGCTGCCCAACTGGGCCAGCTTCTCCTCCACCGACATGCGGGCCAGCAGGTCGGACGCGCGCTCGGCGACGGGCAGCGACGAATCGCGGTACGGCAGCGTGTGGGGGCTCGACATCAGGTCATCCATTTCGTGGGTCATTCGCGCACCGCGCCGGCGGTGAGCCCGCCGATGATCTGGCGTTCGGCGATCGCATAGAAGATCAGCGCCGGGACCATCGACAAGGTGGTGTAGGCGAGCACTCGCGCGAAGTCGGTCGAGTACTGCGAGGAGATGTTGTTCACACCGATGGGCACGGTGTGCTCGTTGGGGTCGATCAGCACCAGCAGTGGCAGCAGGAACGAGTTCCAGCTGCCGACGATCGTGATGACCGCGATGGTGCTCAGGACCGGCCGCGACAGCGGCAGCATGATGGACCAGTAGAAGCGCATCGGCCCACACCCGTCGATGGCCGCCGCGTCTTGGATCTCTTGCGGGATCGCGCGGAAGAACGGGCGCATGATGACGATGGCGATGGGGAGGCCGAACGCGGCCTGCGGCAGCGCGACGCCCAGCGGGTTCGACAGCAGGCCCGCCTGGCGCAGCGTGATGAACAGCGGCAGGATCGCCACCGCCGCGGGGAACAGCAGCCCGAGCGTGAACAGTCCGTAGATCAGCTCGCGACCGCGGAACGAGTAGCGGGAGATGACGAACGCCGCCATCGACGCGGCCGGCAGCACGACGAACGCGGCGAGCAGCGCGATGAACGTGCTGTTCCACACCTGCCGCCAGAACGACCACGAGGCGAGGATGCTCGTGTAGTTCTCGAACACCCACGGGTCGGGCAGGCCCACCGGGCTCTCGACGAGCTGCTTGTTGCTGCGGAAGCCGCCCAGCACCGAGAAGCTGATCGGCAGGACGATGATGCCGAGCACGAACATCGCCACCACGTAGAGCGCCAGCCGGTCGATGCGCCACCGGCGCGGCTTCGGCGGCACGGGGTCGTCGGTGTCGAGCGGTGCGTCGCGGAGTTCGAGCTCAGCCAACGAGACCAGTCCCTTGCAGATCGCGACGCAGTGCGAAGCGTTGGTAGAGGAGCGCGACGACCAGCGACAGCGTGAAGATGACGATGGAGACCGCGCTCGCGTAGCCGAACAGGCTCTTGCGGAACTGGTCGTAGAGATAGGTGGCCATCGTGGAGGAGGCACCGATGGGGCCGCCCTTCGTGGTGACCCACACGATGTCGAACAGTTGCAGCGCGCCGATGATCGAGAGGAACACCGACACGCGGATCGTGGGTCCGAGCAGTGGCAGCGTGACGTAGCGGAACTCCTGCCACGCGGTCGCGCCGTCGATCGAGGCGGCCTCACCGAGCTCCTTGGGCACCTGTTGCAGCCCGGCCAGCAGCAGCACCATGTGGAAGCCGAAGTACTTCCACGAGATCACGAAGAACAGTGCGTAGAGCACCACGTCGGGGTCCGACAGCCAGCCCTGCGTGTGCGCACCGAGACCGACCGAGGTCATCATCTCGTCGAGCAACCCGTTGGGTCGCAACATCTGACGCCACACCACACCGGTGACCACTTCGGACAGCACGTAGGGGGCGAAGAACAGCGTGCGCAGGACCGCGCGACCCTTGATCTTCGAGTTGAGCAGCATCGCCAGGCCGAGCGCGAACGGGATCTGCAGCACGACCGACAGCGTGATGAGGATCATGTTGTGCTGCAGGGCGTCGGTGAACACCTCGTCGGAGAACGCTCGACGGAAGTTGTCGAGCCCGACGAAGTTGTCGAGCGACTCGAGCCCGTTCCAGTCGTACAGGCTGTAGCGCATGCTCTGCGCGATGGGGTAGAGCACGAACACGGAGTAGAGGATCAACGCCGGCGCGAGGAAGACGACGATCATCGGCCACGGCATCCGTACCAGCTCGCGCGTGCGCGGCTTGGGCTGGCGAGGTGGCGCGGACGCTGCCGTTGGGGTGGCGGTGCTCATGCGGATGGTTCCAGTCAGGTCCGTGGGCCGGCGGGCGACGAATCGCCCACCGGCCCAGACGTGAGGATTCGGTCAGCCGCCGGCGACGGCGGTGATCGCGTCGGCGGCGTCCTGCGGCGACGTGGCGCCGGCGAACAGTAGCGCCGTCTGATCGTTGACTGCAGCGCCCACCTCGGCCGTGAAGAACTGGTCGAGGAACAGCTGCGTGAAGGTCGCTGCGTTGAGCCCGTCGAGCACTGCCTGCATGTTCGGGTCGGTCACCGCGTCGGCGGCCTCCTTGTTCACCGGCAGGCCGCTGTTCTGTGCCCAGATGCGCTGGTTGTCGGCGTTGGTGATGAACTTCAGGAAGTCGACCGCTTCCGGCGGAGCGTCCTTGCCCACCGCGAAGCCGTCGGCACCACCGAACGCGTCGGTCGCGAGACCGTCGCCACCGTCGACGCTGGGGAACGGGAACCAACCGAGCTCGAACGGCAGATCCTGGTCGGGCTCGAGACCCGCCTGGTTCTTGAACGCACCAGGGGCCCACTGACCCATCAGGTCCATCGCCGCGGCGCCCGTGGCCATCGTGCCCGACTCACCGTCGGGTGCATCCCAGCCGGCTCCGAGGAAGCCTTCCTGGAAGGGCTCCATCGCCACCAGATCGGCGAGCAGCTCACCGGCGCCGACCACGTTGGGCACCGAGAAGTTGTTGTCGGCAGCGATCTGGTTCATCGCATCGGCACCGCCGAGGCGGAGCATCAGGTACGAGTACCAGAAGTGAGCCGGCCACTTGTCGCCGGCGCCGACCGCGATGGGCGTGATGCCGGCGTCCTTCAGCTTCTGGATGTCGACGAGCAGCTCGTCCCAGGTGGCCGGCGGTGCGTCGATGCCGGCCTCGGCGAAGAGGTCCTTGTTGTACCAGAAGCCGACCATGCCGGCGTTGAACGGGATGCCGTACTGCTTGTCGTCCACCTGGTAGAGCTTCACGGCACCTTCGCCGAGGTCGCCGACGAACGACGCCGACTCGTCGGTGATGTCGCGCACCACGCCGGCCGCGACCTGATCGCGCAGGCCACCGCCGCCCCAGGACTGGAACAGGTCGGGCACGTCGCCCGACTGGATGTTGGTCTGGATGGCCGCCTTGAACGCCTCGTTCTCCATCACCGTGATGTTGATCGTGACGTTGGGGTGCTCTGCCGTGTAGGCGTCGGCCATGGCCTGCCAGTTGGCGAGACCCGGGTCGTTGTTCTGGATGTGCCACCAGTCGATGGTGACCGGCTCGTCGCTCGGCGGCGTCGTCTCCTCCGTGCCGCCGGTGACGTCGGGCGCAGTGGTGGTGTCGGCTGCGCCGCCGTTGTCGTCGTCGCCGCCGCAGGCTGCGGCCACGAACGCCAAGCTCATGACGATGGCGGCGATTCGCCGTCCTCGTCGGGTTCTGGTGCTCATCATGGTTGGTACCCCCTCAGGTATGGATGACTTGCTGGTTGCTGTTGGACTGACACTGGGTGTTGTAAACGATTTCAACAGGGGAAATGCGACCGTTTCAGGCAGGTGCGACGCGCGGCGCCGCGGTCGACTGGCGCACGACGAGCTTGGTGGGCATCGCGACGTGGCTCGGCGGCTCGCGGCGCAGTGCGGGCTGTTCGATGAGCGCGATCAGCGTGCGCACGGCCTCGAAGCCGAGCGCCTGGATCGACTGGTCGACGGTGGTGAGCGGTGGGTGCGTGAGCGCCGACTCGGGCACGTTGTCGAACCCGATCACCGACAGGTCGTCGGGCACCCGCAGCCCGAGCTCCTGCGCAGTGCGCATGGTCTGGATGGCCGACAGGTCGTTGGCGGCGAAGACGGCGCTGGGCCGGTTCGCCAGCGCGAGCAACTGACGCGCAGGGCCCGCGGCGGTGGCCTCCTTGAAGCCGCCCTCGAGCACCAGTTCGGCGTCGAACGCAATGCCGGCCTCGTCGAGCGCGGCTCGGTAGCCCTGCTCGCGCAGGCGCGCGGACTCGAGGTCCCGACGGCCGCCGAGGAACCCGATGCGTCGGTGTCCGAGCTCGATGAGGTGGCGGGTGGCGGTGAGCGCGCCTTCGTAGTTCTGCGACGCGAACGTGGGGAACGCCGACTCGCTGGACTGCGGGTCGACGGCCACGACGGGTTGGTTGAGCGACACCTCGGCAACGGTGGGAGTGACCAGCACCGTGCCGTCGGTGAGCGTGCCGCTGAGGCGCGAGACGTAGCGACGCTCCCAGCCGACGTGATCGCCGCCGTGACCGCCGCTGTAGACGACCAGTTCGTAGTCGCCACCGCGCAGTGCGTTCGCCGCACCTTTGAGCACTTCGGCGCTGAACGGTTCGATGTCGGCGACGAGCACACCGATGACGTGCGTGCGCTGTGAGCGCAGGCTGCGTGCGATGAGGCTCGACTCGTAGCCGAGGTCGTCGATGACCGCCTTCACCTTCTCGAAGGTGGCGGGTGCGACGCCGTAACGACTGTTGACGACGCGCGACACGGTGGCGATGGACACGCCGGCGCGCTCGGCGACGTCGCCGATCGTCACTCGCTCGTGCAGGTCAGCATCGTCGAACCTCGGCTCGTCGAGCACGTGTCATCACCTCCCCTCGCATTCGTCGTCACGACCGACGACCGTCCACACCGTCCGATTCCCCCCAAGATGGCCGGACGGCTGGAACTGCTTGCAATCGTTGTCGAGAACGTTTACAACGTACTCCTGGCCCCGGAAGTGCGCAAGACCCAACATCCGCCGCACACCGGAACGCAATCCACGAGGATGGGAGGCAGCCATGTCGTCGACGAACGATCACCTGCTCGACTCGGGCGACGAGTCGCTCTACACCGTCGCCACCACCGCCGACGGGCCTGCCGGCGCGCTGCCGCTCGACGCCGAGCGCCTGGCCGCGATGTCGAGCGGTGAGCTGTTCGGCTGGACGCAGAACGTGGCGATGGGGCTCGACCCGAAGCGGCTGGCCAGTCGCGAGTTCCTCATCATGTCGACGATGGGTGGGCTGCGCGGCGCCGGCGGGGAGTCCATTGCGCTCGGGTACCACACGGGTCACTGGGAGTTGGGCCTGCTCGTCGAGGCGGCGGCGCGTGAGCTCACCGCGGCCGGCGCCATCCCGTTCGCGGGAAACGTGAGCGACCCGTGCGACGGGCGCAGCAACGGCACCGACGCGATGCTCGACTCGCTGCCGTACCGCAACGACGCGGCCATCGTGCTGCGACGGCTCATCCGCTCGCTCCCCTCTCGGGCCGGCGTGCTGGGTGTCGCCACCTGCGACAAGGGCCTGCCGGCGATGATGATGGCGCTCGCCGGCGTGCCCGACGTGCCGTCGGTGGTGGTGCCCGGCGGGGTCACGCTGCTCGCGCACGACGCGGAGGACACCGCCGCGGTGCAGTCGTTGGCCGCTCGCTTCGCCCGCGGTGAGATCACGCTCGACCACGCCTCGGTGATGGGTTGCCGCGCGTGCGGGTCGGCGGGCGGCGGCTGCCAGTTCATGGGAACCGCCGCCACCTCCCAGGTGGTCGCGGAGGCACTCGGGTGGACCCTGCCGCACAGCGCGCTGCACCCGTCCGGTTCGCCGTTGTGGCTCGACATGGCCCGCCGTTCGGCGCGGGCGCTCATCGCGCTGGCCGAGCGCGGCACACGGTGCGCCGACCTCCTCACCGACGACGCGATGCACAACGCAATGGTCGTGCACGCCGCAGTGGGCGGCTCCACCAACCTCTACTTGCACGTGCCCGCCATCGCCCATGCCGCTGGGCTGCGACGCCCCACCGTCGACGACTGGGTCGCGGTGAACCGCTCCGTGCCGCGCCTCGTCGACGCGCTGCCCAACGGGCCACGCAACTACGCCACCGTGCACGTGTTCCTGGCCGGCGGTGTGCCGGAGGTGATGCTGCAACTCGCGCGCCGTGGTGCGTTGCGCGTCGACGTGCCCACCGTGTCGGGCCGCACCCTCGCCGACAACCTGGCGTGGTGGGAGTCGAGCACACGACGCGCGCGCCTCCGGGAGCGCCTGTTCGAGATCGACGGGATCGACCCCGACGACGTGATCCGCACCGGGCCGGATCGCGCGCTCGCCGGAACCGTCACCATCCTCACCGGCAACCTCGCGCCCGGTGGCGCCATCGTGAAGAGCACCGCCATCGCGCCCGAACTGCTCGACGCGGCCGGCCGCTACCTGGCCACCGGCACCGCTCGAGTGTTCACCAGCGAGGCCGACGCGATCGACGCGATCAAGGCCCGCGCCATCCATGCCGGCGAGGTGATGGTGCTGCTCGGCATCGGCGCCGCGTTCGGCATGCCCGAGACGTACCAGGTCACCGCCGCCCTCAAGCACATCGACGAGGGTGGCCGCATCCCACTCGTGACCGACGGCCGCTTCTCCGGTGTCTCCACCGGGCCGTGCATCGGGCACGTGAGTCCCGAAGCGGCTGCGGGTGGGCCACTCGGCAGGGTTCGCGACGGCGACACCATCGCGATCAGCATCGACACCGTCGCGCTCACCGGCACGGTCGACCTCGTCGGCGACCTCGCCGCGTTCGACCGCCGCGTCACCCACCCGGATCTCGCCGCGCGCCACGCCGCCATCCCTGACGACACGCGGCTGTGGGCCGCGCTGCAGGCCCGCAGCGGCGGCGCGTGGGGTGGCTGCGTGTACGACGTGGATGCGCTCGTCGACGCGCTGGAACGGCCCTGATCCACGGAGTGCAAGGATGGACGGCTGCGTGCCGCAGCATGACGTGCCGGGGGGCTGACATGGCTGAGAACGACCGGATCTGGGTGGCCGACATGGAGCCCAGCACCCGCTACCCGCTGTACACGCGGGCCAACGTCGGCGAAGTGTTCCCGAACGTGCTGTCGGCGCTCGGCGGGACGCTGATGGGCGACGACGTCGGCCGCGCGCAGATGGAGGTGTTCCGCGAGATCGGCTTCGTGACGCCCCGAGACCTCGACGGCATCCGCCTCGGCACCGGCGTGTTCGGCGGCTACCTCTACGCCAACGGCTCGCTCTCACGCATCATGGGTGTGCGCACACCCGGCATGAACGCCACCACCAGCGAGGAGCAGCTGGGCACCATCGAGGGGCTGCCGCCGTACCGGCGCGAGAAGGGCGACCGGAACCTGCTGGCCACCCTGCGGATCACCGCGTTCCTCAGCAAGATCCTGCGCAACCCCGACCTGACTCCGCTCGACACGGCGCGTGCCGACGCGCACTCGTGGCTGGCGTCGATGCCCGACGTCGCCACCGCCACCGACGAGCAACTGCTCGCCTTCGTCGCCGAGTACCCGCAACGGCTGGCGGAGAGCATGAAGCGGCTGCTGCGCTTCAGCATGGTCGCGGCCGGGCCGCGGGTGGTGCTCGACATGCTGCTGGATCGCAGTTCGCTGCCGGCGGGCACCGGCAACCGGTTGGTGAGCGGCATCGACGACGTCGACTCGGCCCGCCTCGCGCAGGAGCAGTGGGCGCTCGGGCGCTTCGTGGCCGGCGACCGGTCGCTCACGGAACTGTTCGACGGCGGACTCGACGGCATCGATGCACGCATCGTCGGCACCGCGCTCGACGAACCGATGCGCACCTTCCTCGCCACGTTCGGGCACCGCGGCAACGACGAGTACGAGCTGGCCACACCCACGTGGTCGATGACCCCTGCGCCGGTGTTCGCGGCCATCGACCGCTTGCGACACGTGCCCGACGACCGCTCGCCCGCGCGCGCGATGGAGCGCCTGGTGGCCGAGCGGGCGGACGCCGAGCGGGCCGTCGTCGCCGGGATGCGCCGGCCGCTGCGGTCGCCCGCACTGCGCGCGGCTGCGGTGTCGCGCGCCGGGTCGGTCGGGCGCGAGCGTGCCAAGGACATCCTGGTGCTCGAGAACCTCGGTGCCCGTCGTGCGCTCCACGCGCTGGTGGCACGGGCCGCCGAACGCGGCGGACCCGCCGACCCGCGCTCGGCGTTCTGCATCACCATCGACGAGCTGCCGCGCTACCTGGCGCACCCCGACGAGTTCGCCGAGGTGATCGCCGAGCGTGCGGCGCTGCAGCAGTACCTGAACGACCGCGAGCCGCCGTCGTGGTTCGACGGCCGCATCCCGCGGCCGTCGACCTGGCCGCTCCGGCGAACCGACCACACGCGGCCGGCAGCACCCGCGGAGGGAACGGTGCTCACCGGCATCGCGGTGGCGGGTGGCGTCGCCTCCGGCCCGGCGCGGGTGATCAGCGACCCGGCCGACCCACGCGGACTCGAGCCCGGCGAGGTGCTGGTGTGCGCGATCACGGATCCCAGCTGGACCCCGCTGTTCCTCGTGGCCGCAGCCGTGGTGTGCGACACGGGCGCCCAGCAGAGCCACGCATCGATCGTCGCCCGTGAGCTCGGCATCCCCGCGGTGATGAACGTTGCGGCCATCACCACCATCGCCGATGGCACCTGGCTGGAGGTCGACGGCAACTCCGGCACCGTACGCATCGGAGCCGCGCCGTCACACCGCCGGCCCTAGCATCGCCGCATGACCGATCCGCTCCAGAAGCCCGTGCTGCAGATGCGTCTGGTCGTCGAGGTCGACGACTTCGACGCGGCGGTGGCCTTCTACCGCGATGCGCTCGGCCTGCCCGAGCAGGCCGCGTTCCAGGGTGAGGGCGACGCCAGGGTCGTCATCCTCGATGCCGGGCGAGCAACGCTCGAGTTGGCCAACTCGGCACAGAAGCGGCTGATCGATCGCGTCGAAGCCGGCGGTCGGGAGAGCAACCGCATCCGAGTCGCGTTCGAGGTGCTCGACTCGACCGCCGTCACCGACACCCTCGCCGCCGCGGGCGCCGAGGTGATCGCGCCGCCCACCGAGACGCCATGGCGCTCGCTCAACTCACGCCTGCACGCGCCCGGCGATCTGCAGCTGACGCTCTTCCAAGAGCTCGACCCCTGACCCCCCACCACCATCCGAGTGCCAGGCCACCATCCGAGTGGGACGCGGCCATGCGAGTGGCAGCGTCACCCCCGTCGGGACGGTGGCACTCGGATGCACTCGTCACACTCGGATGGTCGTGTGGCACTCGGATCGGTGGGTGGACGGCTGGGTCGGGAGACGTCAGCGGCGGGCGCGCTTGGCCGACAGCGGCCGCACGGCAGGCGAACGCCACCCGAAGCCGGCGATCAGCCCCGGCGGCGGCCACAGGTCGTCGCGGCTGTAGGCCCACCACTCGAACGGGTTCAGGTAGTACGAGCACGACTCGATCACCCTGCCGAGCGGCTCCCGCCGACCGCGGCGCAGCCACACCACCAGGCCGTAGAGCGCGCCGCCGATCACCCACAGCAGGTACAGCACCAGGTAGAGCGGCCCGAACGTGCGCGCCTGCCACACGTGCACCGCCTCGTGGTCGGTGATCAGCTTGCGCCGGCGGGCGCGGGTCACGTCGCCGGCGCTGGAGATGACGTTGCCGACCGTGAACGCGAACCCCTTCTGCAGGTGTGCCCCGCCGCGGTACACGTGCCGGTTCTGCCGGCGGCTGAGCGACGGCTCGTACCCCGGTGCCCGCGACACCACGGCCACGAGATGCGCGAGCAACCCCACCGCCGCCGGTACGACGGCCCACGTGCTGTCGATCACGAACGCAGCGACACCCCACCCGGAACGCCAGTCGTACACCTGTCGCCAGCCGGAGACGGCACCGTTCACCCCGGCCACGACACCCATCACCACTCCGACCATCGGATGCAGCAGCCCACCCACGAACCAGCCCAGCGCGGCGCCCGCGGCGCACACGATCAACGCTTCGGCACCGGAGCGGTGCGAGAGCGACGACCCTGCTCGCATGTCGCCACGCTACGACGTCCCGTCCGAGGCTTTGCTCCAACCGGAGGCTCACCTCCAGGGTTCGCCCGCGCAAACCCTCGGAAGCGGCGCCGCTGGAGGAGAGCCTCGGATCGGTCAGGGGGTGAGGCGGGGGCGGCGGCGGGTGCCGGCGACGAGCACGAGTCCGGCGAGCGCGGCCAGGGCCGCGACGACCAGCAGGTCGCGTGAATCGGTGCCGGTGGTCGGCAGCCGGACCGTGCCGGAGCTCGCCACCGTCAGGGAGACGACCGCCGTGTCGCACAGCCCGGTCATGTCGCAGATCTCGTAGGTGAACGTGTCGCTGCCCGTGTACCCGGCGGTGGGTGTGTACGTGACGCTGCCGTTGGCGGCCACCACGACGGTGCCGTGCAGCGGCATCGTCACGAGCGTGACCGACGTTGCGTCGAGATCACCGTCGGGGTCGGAGTCGTTGGTGGCGACCACGACGACGATCGCCGTGTTCCGCGGTGTGGTGCGCGCGTCGTCGACCGCCTGCGGCGGCTCCGGCGGCGGCGCGGCGCTCACCGTGAGCGTGACCACTGCGGTGTCGCAGAGCCCGGTGGTGTCGCAGATGGAGTACGTGAACTGGTCCGAGCCCGCGAAGCCGGCATCGGCCGAGTAGGTGATCGCACCGTTCGCAGCGATGGTGACGGAACCGTGCGACGGCCCCAGGCCGCCGATGACCGTCACCGTCGACACGTCGAGGTTGCCGTCGGGATCGGAGTCGTTGGCCGGCACCACGACGATGGTCGTCGCCCCGGCGGTGACCGTTCCGGTGTCGTCGACCGCCACCGGCGGCCGCGGCGCGGGAGTGGCCACCACGAAGGTGATGGTGGCGGTGTCGCACATCGGCACCGGTTGCAGATCGCAGATGGTGTAGGTGGTGCTGTACGTGCCGGCCGCGGCCGGCGCGGTGTAGTCGAGGGTGCCGTCGAAGTGGTTGACGACGGTGCCCTCGCCGACTGCCATCGGCACGATCGTGATCGACGCCGGATCGAGCGCGGCGAGCGGAGTCGCCACGTCGTTGGCGATGATGTTGCCGAACGTGAGCGTCGCCCCACCACCGACGCCGAACGTGTCGTCGACGGCGATCGGCACCTGCACCACCGGCGTGACGACGGTCGACGAGTTGTTCGACGGGTTGGGATCCAGTGGCGCCACCGTCGCGGTGTTGCTCACCGACGCGTTCGGGGTGAGCTGCACGACCGCGTCGATCGCGATCGGTGCCAGCGAGGCACCAGAGGCGAGGCCGGAGGGGTTGTCGCAGGTGACGGTGTGGCCGACGATGGTGCACGACCAGCCGGCACCCGAGGCCGAGACCGGCAACAGGTCGGCGGGCAGCTCGTCGGTGACCGAGATGGTGCCGGCCGGCACCGGGTCGGTGTTCGCCGCGTTGCTCACCACCAGCGAGTACTCGATGGTGCTCCCGATGGCCGCTCCCGTGCTGCCACCGTCGTCCTTCACGATCGAGAGGTCGTACGGCTGGTGCACCACCACGGACGGTTGCGTCGAGAGCAGCACGCCCGCGTTCTGGGTGGCGGTGAGACCGACCTGGTTGTTCATCGTCGAGAGGTGCGGCGAGCTCGCCGGCGCGCGCAGCACGATGCTGACCGTGAGGAGCGGTGCACCGATCGGGTAGAGCCCGTCGGTGGGGTCGCCGATGGCGTTGTCGTAGGCCGGACGCAGGCGCACGCCCGTGACCACGCCGCACGAAGGTGCACCGACCCACACAGCCGTCGCGATGCTCGGCGAGGGCGTGCACGTGTAGGCGACGTCGATCGGCTGACTGCCCACGCTGATCGACACGAACTCGGGAGTGACGTCGCCGATGGCCGCACCGGTCGCGGGCGAGCGACCGAACAGGTCGTACACGTAGGTGTCGGCGAGGTCCGACGTGGAGTCGCTGAGGTGGTCGAGCGTCAGGACGTAGGTGACCGTGCCGCCGGCGAGGAGGGTGCTCCCACCGCCGGAGATGGTCTTGCCCAGGTTCAGCGACGGCGCACCGTTCACGGCCAGCACACCCGCGCCCGACTGCACCGCGGTCGGCGTGGAGAGGTACACCAGCGATGCGCCGGAACCACTCACAGGTCCGAAGGTCGGGTAGTTGGACACCGCGCCGAGGTCGTTGTACGAGGTGGCGGTGAAGGACTGGTCGGCGAAGGTGCCCAGGCGAACCTGGACCCGGAACCGGATCTGGAAGTTGACCGAACCCGCACCGCTCGATGCCGTCGCGTCGACGGAGTCGCCGGTGGCGATGCACCGCACGAGGCGGGTCGCCGGTGTGTAGGTGCAGGCGGTGGGCAACGCGACCGCGGGGTTGGCGAGGCTGCGCGGCGCGGCGACGATGGTGAAGTCGTTGCCCGCCATGGCTCCGGGCACGAAGTCGACGTCGGCAGGCAGCACCGTCTCGATCGTCCAGTCGTGCGACCCGATGTTGCCGATGAACGGGCTCTGCTGGGAAGTGATGGTCATCGTCGACTGTCCACCGGAGACCACCGACGCAGGACCGGCGGCGATCGCCAACGTGTGATCGTTGCGGTTCAGCACGCTCACCGTGCGCGACGCGGTCTGGTCGGCGGTCGCAGGTGTGAGGTTGTCGCCGTCACCGAAGGCGCTGTTGGTGACCAGCAGCACGTTGCCGGGCGCAGGGATGAACCCGGCACGCAGCGACACGGGCAGCTGCAACGGGTTGAGCAGCACGTCGGTGAGCGGGTTGCTGAACTGCACGCACAGCACGTCCGCCAGTGGCGGCAGCACAGTGGTCCACATCGGGTCCGTCGGGAGGGTCGACGCCGAGCAGGAGTTGTCGGTGGCGTAGCGCACCGTCCATCCGGCAGGCGGCACCGGGGCGCCGCTCAGCGCGAGCTGCGCGGGCAGGCGGTCGATGACGACCGCGTTCACCACCGGCGCGGTGGTGTTGTAGTGGATCGTGTAGCTGTTGTTCGGGCCCTGCGGGTAGAGGGTGCAGCGCGAGTCGCCGCTGACACCCGGCTGGAACGGCAGCGCACCCGACGTGCACGTACCCGAGCCGTTCGTGAACGACTTGATCAAGGTGAGCTCTGGGGCCGCGGTCACGATGTGCGACGCCGACCGCGTGATCGGCGCAACGCTCGCGTCCCATGCCGGATCGCGATTGATCGTGTAGGTGTTCGTGGTGGTGGTGGGCGCGGCCGGTGTCGGCACCCACACGGTCACGCGGAAGCCGCGGCGGTTCGTGGACGACGGGTACTCGATCGTGCAGCCGGTCGCTCCGGACTCGGGGAGCTCCGGCGCGTTGCCCTGCGCAGGAGCGCCCGAGGCGGCGGTGCACGACGAGTGCCAGATGAACACCGGCACCGTCACGTCCTGCGATCCGGCCACGAACTGCGTGCCGGCTGCAGGGAAGCCGGCGATGTCGATGCCGGTCGCCGGGTACGGTGCCGGCACGGTGGGCGTCGACGTGGTCGGCCCCAGGCGGTTCACCGACACCATGTACGAGTCGAGCGGCATCGTGTCGACGAGGTCGCCGACGAGCGGTCCGCAGCCGGTGGCCGTGCAGCCCATCCCCATCTGCACGTCCCACGACAGTTCGTACCCGGGCGTGGTGCCCACTCCGGGAGGCCCGAGCACCGGCACGATGGTGGCAGCGGTCTTGGAGACGTTCAGCGGGTTGGAACCGACGGTGGCGTAGTTGGTCAGCGCGATCGGTGATGCCGCGAGGCTGGCGTTGTCGCCGACGAGCGAGGCAGCGATGTCGAGCTGGGCGCCGTTGGGGTTCACACGGGCGTTGCTGCACAGGTTGACGAAGATCGAACCGGCCGTGCCGGCGACGAGGTCGGGGTTGCCGAGCGGCAGCACGATCGTCGAGTCCGGCGACGTGTAGGTGGTCGCCCAGTTGACCACCGGCGTGTTGCCGAACGGCAGCCCGCCCACCACGCGCCCGGCGGCGGGCACGCCCGACCGCCAGTCCTGCGCGGGCAGCGCCATCTCGATGCGCGCATCGGTGAGGTCTTCGCCACCGACGCTGTATTCCACCTGGACGGTGACGCAGCCGCCGGAGAGCACGGTGCCGGGACCCGCCGGCCCCTCGTCGGGGTTGCTGGTCACCGTCATCGACACGGTGAGCGTCGGCGCCGCGCTGGCGACGGACGGCATCAACGTGACGAGTGCAGGAGCGAGCACCACCGTGGCGAGTGCTGCTCGCAGCGTCGAGCGTCGTGCGGCGACACGACGTGGTGCGTCGAAGTACCTGGCCATCTTGTTCCCCGTCCCGTCGAGTAGATCCGCCGCGAGTGCGCTCGCGTACAAAGGTCCGGATGCGTTCGACGTCCGATGATGACGACAGGCCCCGGCAAGAAATCGTCAACGTTCATCGGCGGACGCGCGTCGAAGTTGAGTCGAGCACTTCACGTCATGCGACACGCTCAAGTGCGTCATCACCCTGCCGATAGCTCACCTACGTGGCCGACGGGGGCCACAGATCGACGGGACAACATCATGCGCACTCACCTCCTCCGCCGCACGGGCAAGTACCTGACGGCGGCCGCGGTCGCGGCAGCATCACTGGTCGCGCTGCCCACTGCGGCGCACGCCGACAACGAGTTCAGCATCAGCACCACCCTCCTGCAGTTCGGCTCGGTCGACGTGGGACAGACATCACAGATCATCGTGACGCTCACTCGCATCGCGCCGGGCAGCGGCGCGGTCAACGCATACGGCGGCGCACCCTTCGACTCGAGCAACTTCGGTGCCTCGCAGAACTGCCAGGGCGTCACCCTGGCGCAGGGTGAGTCGTGCCAGTTCTACTTCACCTTCACTCCGCAGAGCGGCGACTTCCTGCAGTCGTACACGACGTTGCAGATCGAGGCACTCGACACCGGAGGGTTCACGTCGTGGACCATCAACTTCGAAGGCAACGGCATCGGCGAGCCGACGGCGCCGACCACCACCGCCGGCGAGACGAGCCCCGGCGACACCAAGCCGGACGACACGGTGTTCGCGCCGGGCGCCTGCCGCGACGCGTCGCAGCCGGTGGAGACCGACAAGGACGGCAACCCGCGCAGCACGCTGCCGCTCTGCAAGGACGACGAGCCGCTGCCGTGCACCACCAACCCGCCGCCGCCGGCGACCGACGAGAAGGGCAACCCGGTCGACACCAAGCTGCCGCCGTGCCCGGTCGATCTGGAGTCCGCGACGGGCACGGTGACCGGCCTGCTGCCTCGCACCGGCGGCGACAGCACCGAGGTCGTCGTGATGGCCGCGCTGCTCGTGCTGCTCGGCGGCGCAGTGGTGGCCGGCACGCGCCGAGCTGCCACACGCTGATCACATCGCAGGTGTCGACCGCCAGGGCCAGCAGGGCTATGGTGCCCCCAACGATTGTTGGAACAGTCGTTCAATTCATGCCGGTCCACGGCACAGAGATACGGGGGTATCGCAATGACTGGTCTCAACGGACTGTGGCTACCGGCGGCGCTGGGACGTCGACAGCTGCTCATGGGCGCCGGAGCGGCAGCAGCACTCGCTGCGTGCGGGAGCGACGACTCTGGCTCGAGCGCCACCGACCCCACCACCGCCGCGACAACCGGTAACACGACCGGCGACACCACGGCCACCACCACCGCCGACACCACGGCCACCACCGTGGCGTCGGGTGGCACCAAGGGCGGCACGTTGCGCGTGGGTGTGGTCGGCAGCACCAACGACCTGATGGACGGCCAGTACATCGTGGCTCGCGCCGACCAGGCTCGGTTGATCACCGGCTGGGAACCCATCGCCAACTACGACGACGACTTCAACATCGCGTTCACGCACAGCCTGGCCGAGGAGATCGAGGCGAAGGCTCCCGATCTCTACGTCGTGCGACTGAAGTCCGGCATCGAGTTCCACAACGGCAAGACAGTCACGGCCGAAGACCTCATCTACTCGTTCAACCGGCTCATCGATCCCGAGCTGGGCATCGCACCCAACCTCACTCAGTTCGTCGACGCCAACAGCTTCAAGGCACTCGACGACCTCACCGTCGAGATCACGCTGCTGCAGCCGAGCGTGGCGTTCCTCAACGGCATGGCCGACTACGGCGCCACCGTCGTGCCGGTCGGCTACGAGCGCTTCAGCGGCGACCCCGCCACGCAGATCGGCACCGGTGCGTTCAAGCTGAAGAGCTTCACGCCCGGCTCGGAGAGCGTGCACGTGCGCCACGAGAACTACTGGGGCGAGTCGTTCCTCGACGAAGTGCAGATCATCGACTTCTCCGACCAGGCCGCCTTGGTCAACGCGCTCAGCTCGGGCGACATCGACGTGGCCATCGACCTGCCCTACGCGCAGGCGGCCGCCGTCGAGTCCAACGGCGACCTGGTGCTGCTCGAGTCGCAGGCCGGCAACTGGCAGACCATCACCATGCGGGTCGACGTCGCACCGTTCGACGACGTGCGCGTGCGCCAGGCGATGCGCCTCATCGTCAACCGCGAGGAGATGGTGCAGCGAGTGCTCTCCGGCCACGGCCGCGTGGGCAACGACATGTACGGCGTGCTCGACGGCTCGTACCCCGACGACTTCCCGCAGCGCGAGCAGGACATCGATGCCGCCAAGGCGCTGCTCGAGGAAGCCGGTCTCGCCGGTGCCGACTTCGAGGTGTTCGCCCCGGACGACACCGCCGGCCTGCCCGAGTTCGTCACGGCGTTCGCCGAGCAGGCCAAGGCTGCCGGCATCAACGTGACGGCCACCGTGCTCGACGGCGGCACCTACTGGGGCGCCGAGTACACCCAGCGGGCCTTCGCCACCAGCTACTGGAGCACCCGCCCGTACCTCAACCAGGTGGGTTCCGGTTCGCTGCCCACGGCCACCTACCCGGAGACCCACTGGCCGCCGGAAGGCTCGAACTTCGTCGAGCTGTACCAGCAGGCGATCGCGGAGGTCGACCAGGAGAAGCGCTACGCCATCATCCGCGAGATGCAGACGCAGGAGTACGAGGAAGGCGGCAACATCATCGCCTACTTCCAGAACCTGCTCGACGGCCACGCCACGTACGTGAAGGGTGCAGTCGCCCGACCGAACCTGCTCAACTTCGACCACTTCGGTCGCGGTTGGAAGCAGATCTGGCTCGACAGCTGATCCACCTGGGTGTGGTGGCCGGCGGGTGACCGCCGGCCACCACGGCCCACTCGTTCCTCATGGGAATCCTCAAGCTCATCCTGCGCCGGCTCCTGCTCGGCATCGGCACGCTCTTCGTCGTCTCGATCGCGGTCTTCCTGCTCACCAACGTGCTCGGCGACCCCGTGAAGCGGATGCTGGGTCGCGGCGCACTGCCCGAGGTGGTGGCGGCCCGACGCGCCGAGCTCGGCCTCGACGAACCGCTCGTCAAGCGCTACTTCGACTGGCTCTGGGGCCTGATCACCGGCGACCCCGGCAACTCGTTCTCCAACGACACGCCGGTGTGGGAGCTGATGTCGGACCGCGTGAAGAACTCACTGTTCCTGATGGCCGTGTGCTCCGCCATCTCGATCCCGTTGTCGCTGTTCATCGGCGCCTACACCGCGCTGCGCCGCGACAAGTGGTTCGACCGCATCATGTCGAACAAGCTGCTCATCCTGGCCGCGATGCCAGAGTTCGTCGTCGGCGCACTGCTCACCGTGTTGCTCGCCACCAACGTGTGGCACGTCGTCCCTGCGGTCAGCCGCATCCGGCCCGGTGAGCCACCGTGGTCGGATCTCGACGGCCTGGTGCTGCCCGTGCTCACGCTGGTGCTCGCCGTCACGCCGCACGTCGCGCGCACGATGCGCGCCGCGATGATCGACGTGTTGGAGAGCGACTACGTGGAGATGGCCCGGCTGAAGGGGCTTCCCGAGCGCGCCGTGCTGTGGCGGCATGCGTTCCCCAACGCACTCGGGCCCACGCTGCAGGTCATCGCACTCAACATCGCCTACCTCGCCGGCGGTGTGGTCATCGTCGAGTCGATGTTCAACTTCCGTGGCGTGGGCATCGCGCTGCGCGACGCCATCCCGGAGGCCAACGCACCGGTGGTGCAGTTCATCGCGATGTTCATCGCCACCATCTACGTGATCAGCAACCTGTTCGCCGACGTGGCCACCATCCTGGTCACGCCTCGACTGCGGACGAGGCTGAAGTGAGCGCCGAGCTCGCCGCCGGGCTCGACCCGGGCGCCGCGATCGTGCCGGTGGCCAAGCAGCCGGGTCTGTGGCGCAGCGCGATGCGGCTGTGGCGCACGCGCATCGGGTTGGCGCTGGTGGTGCTGCTGGTCGGCGTCGCCATCATCGGACCGATCGTCGCGCCGTACGGCCCGGCCGAGTTCGTCGGCACCGCCAACCTGCGCCACGTGGAGGGAACCTGGCTGGGCACCGACTACTTCGGTCAGGACGTGTGGTCGCGGTTCCTGCACGGTGGCCGGTCGATCCTGTTCCTCGCCACGGTCGCCACCGCGATCGGCTTCTTCTTCGGCGCCGCGATCGGACTGGTCGCCGCCTACAACCGCGGTCGCCTCGACGACGTGCTGATGCGCCTGATGGACATCCTGCTCGCGTTCCCGCAGCTGCTGCTCGCACTCGTCGCGCTCACCACCGTCGGGCCGCAGCCGTGGCTGATCATCAGCATCGTCGGCTTCACCACCATCCCGCGCATCGCCCGCATCACCCGCGGCGCCACCGTCTCGGTGGTGGAACGCGACTTCATCGGCGCCGCCGAGGCACTTGGCGAATCGAAGTTCCGCATCATCACTCGCGAGCTGCTGCCCAACGTCACCGGCCCGCTGCTGGTGGAGGCCAACCTGCGCCTCACGTACTCGATCGCGATCATTGCCGGCCTCGGCTTCCTCGGCTTCGCCACCGAACGCAACGCAGCCGACTGGGGACTGATGGTGCAGGAGAACCGAGTCGCACTGTCCGTGCAACCGTGGGGCACGGTGCTGCCGGCCATCGCCATCGCGTTGCTCACCATCGGCACCGGGCTGATCACCGACGGGTTGGCGCGCACCGTCGCCGGCATCGACCGCGGGCGGCCCGACGCATGAGCGAGCAGGCAGTGGCCCTCACCATCCGCAACCTGCGGCTCGACGTGGCCCAGAACGGGCACGACATCGTCGACGAGATCACGCTCACGATCGCCCGCGGCGAGGTGTTCGGTCTGGTCGGCGAGAGCGGCTCGGGCAAGACCACGGTCGGTCTCGCCGTGCTCGGCCACGCGCGCAAGGGCGTCGCCATCCACTCCGGTTCCATCCTCATCGAGGGCAGCAACTTGCTCGAGCTGGAAGGCAGGGCGATGCGCACCGCCCGCGGCCGCCTGGTGAGCTACGTGCCGCAGGACCCGGGCACCGCACTGAACCCTGCACTGCGCATCGGCGCACAGGTGATGGAGGTGCTGCAGACCCACGGGTTCGGCGCCGACAAGGCCGAGCGCCGAGCTCGCGTGCAGGAGGTGTTCAGCGACGTGCTGCTGCCCTCGACACCCGAGTTCCTGCGGCGCTACCCGCACCAGCTGTCGGGTGGTCAGCAGCAACGCGTCGGCCTCGCGATGGCGTTCGCCACCCGCCCCGCCGTCATCGTGCTCGACGAGCCGACCACCGGGCTCGACGTGAGCACGCAGGCGCACGTGCTCGAGACCGTCCGCACACTCGCCGCCAAGCACGGAGTGGCCGCGCTCTACGTCACGCACGACCTCGCCGTGGTCGCATCGCTCGCCGATCGAGTCGGCGTGATGTACGCCGGACGCATCGTGGAGCAGGGCGCCACCGCCGAGATCTTCGCCAACCCCGCGCACCCGTACACGCGCTACCTGGTGGCGGCCGCGCCGGAGATGGGCAGCGACCGCCAGCTGGTCGGCCTCAGCGGCCGAGCGCCGTCGCCCGGCAAGCGGCCCACGGGGTGCGCGTTCGCGCTGCGGTGCGAGGTGGCCACCGCCGGGTGCCACGAGTCGTTCCCTGCGGTCACCACCGTCGGCACCGCACACGAGGTTCGCTGCTTCCACGCGTTCGCCGTGCCCGACCGCACCGCCCAGCGCGGTGCAGCCGCCGCCGGCAACCAGGCGTCGGCCGACGTGGCGCTCAGCCTGCGCGCGGTGAATGCGTCGTACACCGGCCACCAGGTGGTGCACGACGCGTCGTTCGACATCGCCCGCGGCGAGTGCGTCGCACTCGTCGGCGAGTCGGGGTCCGGCAAGAGCACGCTGTCGCGCTCGATCGGCGGCCTGCACCGCGAGTGGACCGGCGACATCCTGCTCGGCGGCTCCCCGCTGGCCCGCTCGTCGCGCGACCGCCCGGTGCAGCAGCGGCTCAGCATCCAGTACGTGTTCCAGAACCCGTACAGCTCGCTGCACCCACGTCGCTCCGTCGCCGACTCCATCGCGCGGCCACTGGCCATCGCCGGCGTCGACGCGCACCTCATCGGCTGCGAGGTCGACCGCATGCTCGAGCGCGTGTCGCTCAACGCCAGTTACGGCAGTCGCTTCCCCGACCAGCTGTCGGGCGGCGAGCGGCAGCGCGTGGCCATCGCCCGCGCACTGGTGAGCAAGCCGGAGGTGCTCATCTGCGACGAGGTCACGTCTGCGCTCGACGTGCTGGTGCAGGCCACCATCATCGAGCTGCTCGTCGACCTCCAGCGCGACCTGGGTCTCGCGATGCTGTTCGTCACGCACAACCTGCCGCTGGTGCGGTCCATCGCACAGCGGGTGGCGGTGATGGCCGACGGTCAGATCGTCGAGCTCGGCACCGCCGCCGACACGCTCAGCGACCCGCAGCAGGAGTACACCAAGCGACTGCTGGCCGACACGCCGTCCATCCCCGAGTTCCGCTGATGCCGGCGATCGCGAACGTCGCTGCCGGTCCGCGCACGGTCACGGTCACCTGGTCCGACGGTTCCAGACCATCGGAGTTCCATCACCTGTGGCTGCGCGACAACTGTGCCTGCGCCGCCTGCCGGCACGTAGACACATGGGAGCGCACGCTCGACACCTACGCGGTGCCGTTCGACCTCACCGCCGGCGAGGTGTCGTCCACGGCCGACGAGCTGGTCGTCGAGTGGCCCGATGCGCACGTCAGCCGGTTCGCCGCCGAATGGCTCCACGCACATCGCGTGGGCGGCAACAGCGACCCGCTCGTGCCGATTCAGGCGCCGTGGGATGCCTCGCTGCAGCAACGACTCCCGGAGGTGGCGTACGACGACGTGCTCGCCGGCGACATGAAGAGCAGCGACGGGTTGCGTCGGTTCGTGCGTTCCGTCTGGACTCACGGCGTCACGTTCGTGCGCGGCACGCCGGGCACGCAGGACGCGCTGCTGGCCCTGGCGAGACGGGTCGGCCACTTACGCGAGACGAACTTCGGCCTCGACTGGCACGTGGAGGCGAAGCCGCAACCGAACAACGTCGCGTACACCGCCATCGAGCTGCAGCTGCACACCGATCTCCCCAACCGGGAAGCGCCACCGGGCATCCAGTTCCTGCACTGCCTCGCGGCCGACGCGCCCGGCGGCGACTCGACGCTGGCCGACGGCCTGTGGGTCGCCGAGCAGATCCGGCACACGCACCCCGACGCGTTCGCGCTGCTGTCGACGGTGCCCATCGGTTACCGCTTCCACGACCGCGACCACGATCTGCGCTGGCGCGCGCCCGTCATCGGCCTCACCGACGACAGCGCGGTGCGGGAAGTGCGGTTTCACACCGCGTTGCGCGAGCCGCTCGACGTCGCCAACGCGCTGATGGAGCCGATGCACCGCGCGCTGCACGCGTTCGAGGAGCTGTGCCGCAGCGAGCGAGCGCGAGTGACCGTGCACCTGCAGCCCGGCGACGTGATGGTGTTCCACAACCGGCGCGTGCTGCACGGCCGCACCGCGTTCGACCCCGGCGGCGGTCGACGCTCGCTCCACGGCGCCTACGTCGACGTGGACGAATGGCTCAGCCGCATCCGCATGCTCGGTACCTCGGAGGACACATGAACCACGATCCAGTCGCCGCCGGCTTCGACGCGACTCGACTCGACCGCATCGCCGCACACCTGCAGCGCCACTACGTGGACCCGGGCAAGATCGCCGGCTGCCAGGTGGCGGTCGGGCGGCGTGGGCACCTCGCGTACGCAGCCTCGCTCGGGCTGCGCCACCGCGAGCGGCAGGTGCCGATCGGCGACGACACCATCTTCCGCATCTACTCGATGACCAAGCCGCTCACCTCCATCGCGTTGATGCAGCTGTTCGAGCAGGGCATGTTCCAGCTCGACGACCCCGTCGCCCGCTTCTTCCCCTCGTGGCGCGAGCACCGAGTGTGGGTCTCGGGCGCGGGCGACGAGATGGTCACCGAGCCCGCGCACCGGCCGGTGTCGTTCCGCGACCTGCTCTCCCACACCAGCGGGCTCACCTACGGCGGCGTGCTGCCCGGCATGGGCGACCAGCATCCGGTCGATGTGGTCTACCGCTCGCTGAAGATCCGCAGCGCGGGCGTGCAGTCGACGATGACGGAGTTCATGGAGAAGCTGGCGCATGTGCCGCTGCGCTTCCAACCCGGCACCGCGTACATGTACTCGCTGGCCACCGATGCCTGCGGCGCGCTGGTCGAGCGCATCTCCGGCGTGCCCTTCGCCGAGTACCTGCAGCAGCACATCACCGGTCCGCTCGGCATGGTCGACACGTCGTTCCAGGTGGCGCCCTCCGAGTTGCCCCGGTTCGCCGCGAACTACGCGCGCAACCCCGACAAGACCACCACCCTGCTCGACGATCCGGCCACCAGCGCGTTCACGCGGCCGCCCACGTTCGTCTCCGGTGGCGGCGGACTCACCGGCACGATGGCCGACTCACTCCGGTTCTGCGAGCTGCTGCGCCGCGGTGGCGCGCCCGACGGCCACCGCATCATCGGGCCACGCCCGCACGCACTGATTCCCATGAACCACCCGCCCGGCGGCGGCGACCTGGCGACCCACGACGTCGACCTGTTGACGCAGTACGGCAACGTCGGCGTCGGGTTCGGCCTGGGCTTCGCCTCCACCATCGACCAGGTGGCCACCGGCGCGCTCACCCGCGGCGACTTCTACTGGGGCGGAGCCGCCTCCACCGTGTTCTGGGTCGACGCGGTCGAGGACATGTGGGTGGTGTTCATGACCCAGCTGATGCCGTCGATGTCGTTCGACTTCCGTGGTCAGCTGCGCAGCCTGGTCTACAGCGCCATCGTCGACTGAGGCGGCATACAGTTCGGGCCATGCGCCCGTCCATCGGCATGTGCTTCGACCGCTCGTACCCGCCGCCGGCCATCGCCGAGTTCGCGACACGGTTGGAGACCGGTGGGGTCGACCAGCTGTGGGTGATCGAAGACTGCTTCTACACCGCCGGCATCTCGCTGGCGGCCACGGCGCTGGCCCTCACGGAGCGCCTGCAGGTGGGCCTCGGCATCCTGCCGGCGGTGGCGCGCAACCCGGCCATCACCGCGATGGAGCTGGCCACGCTGGCCAACCTGGCACCGGGCCGGCTGATCGCCGGCATCGGCCACGGGGTGCAGAGCTGGATGGAGCAGATGGGTGCGCGCACTCCGAGCCCGCTCACCACCCTGGAGGAAGTGATCACCGTCGTGCGGCGACTGTTGCGCGGCGAGGAGGTCACGTTCCACGGTCGCGAAGTGCATCTCGACGGCGTACGGCTCGACCAGCCGCCCGTCGAAGTTCCGCCGGTGTGCGCCGGCGTACGCGGCCCGAAGTCGATGGCGATGGCAGGTCGGGTGGCCGACGGGGTGGTGCTCGCCGAAGGCGCAGGCCCGGCGTACGTACGCGCCGCGCTGCAGCAGGCCTCACCGGCCGGCCCGTTCCGGGTGAGCGTGTTCAGCGCACTGTGCATCGAGGCCGACCGACGCACGGCGTACGAGTGGATGGCACCCGTGGTGGCCGGTTGGCTGGGCTCGCCGAACCCGGCCATCGACGCGCACAGCCATGCCGACGAGTTGCGCGCCCGCTTCGCCGACGGCGGTGCCGACGCACTGGTCTCGATGCCTCGCGAGTGGTGGCTGCAGCTGGGCGCGATCGGCACGTTCGACGACGCGGTCGAGCACGTCACGGCGCTCGCCGATGCCGGCGCGCACGATGTGGCGCTGTTCCCCGCCCCGGACCTGGAGGTGGCACGCGGTCAGATCGACGATGTGACACGGCTGGCCGCCGCCGTGTCCTGAGACGCTCGTCTAGGGTTCGCGCGATGAGCATGATCCCGGGATCGGAGCTGGGCAACCTCGGCGCGGCGTCGTCGGCGCAGGCGCAGCAGTTCCACGACGCCGCGATGCGCTCCGGCGCCGAGCACCTGCGCGTGTCGTACGACGCGCTCCCGCATCACAGCCATCGCCGGCGCCTCGTCGCGGCGGCCGCAGTGGTGGCGTTCCTGGCCGTCGTCGGGGTCGCCGTCGTCGCGCTGGTCGGCATCGGCTGACGCTCACTCGCCGGCGGCGCGGCTACCGAGTGACGAGGGCCGCCAGCGCGGCGACCGCCACCACCAGGCCGAGCGCGGCCATCGCCAGGCTGCGAGCGCGGGGCGCCTGTTCGAGGTCGGTGTCGGCTCTCGGGGCCTCGGGCGGGCGGATGACGGCCATCAGGTTGCCCGCGAACAGCGCGCCACCGAGTGCGAGCAACAACCAGACGATGAGGTCCTTACCGAAGAACATGCGCACAGTGTGCCGTTCGGTGCGAGCCGGGTTGCGCGTCGGCGCGAGAATTCCGCGATGGGCTTCCACCACGTTGCACTTGCCACCCGCGATGCCGCCGAGACGCACCGCTTCTACACCGAAGTGATGGGCTTCCACCTGGTGAAGGTGGTGGCCACGCCCACGCCTCCCAACGCCGAGGGCGTCAGCACCGGGTTCAGCAAGCACTTCTTCTACGCCACCGACGAGTCGCCCAACGGCGAGACCGGCATGATGGCGTTCTGGGAGATCCACGACCCGGCCATCGGCAGCGACTTCCCGGTCGACGTCAACGTGTCGCACGGCCTGCCGGTGTGGGTGAACCACATCGCGTTCGACGCGCCGTCGATGGACGAACTGCACCGCCACCGCGATCGCTGGCGCAGCCACGGGCACACCGTGCTCGAGGTGGACCACGAGTTCTGCGTGAGCATCTACATCACCGACCCGAGCGGCAACATGGTGGAGTTCTGTCACAGCACGCGACCGTTCACCGACGACGAGCGCGCGCACGCCGCCGCCACGGTGAGCAACCCGGCACCCGAGCTGGAGACCGACCCGCCGACGATCAGCGTGTGGAAGCCGCTCGTCGACCAACCCGTCGGCTGACCATGTCGCCGGCCGGCCGCGCCGCCCGCCGTTCAGTGACATGGCCGTTCAGTGACATGGCCGTTTCAGTGTCGACAGATCTCGATCAGCAGCAGGCCGAGGTGGTGCAGCTGGTACGCCGCCAGCGCCATCGTGACGGCGATGGTGCCGTAGAGCGCCGCGCGATCCGAGCGACGCGGCGCCGCCGGTTCCGGCCCCAGCAGTGCCGCCACCCTGCCGGGCACTCCGAGACCACCCACCGCCAGCGCGCCGGCCGGCGCCACGCGCCGCAGCGCCACCTTGCCCAGCGTGCGAGCGACGAACGCTCGGTCGCCGCAGACGCGCACCGCTGACTCGTCGGCCCACCGTTCCAGCGCGAACAGCACCCGCCGCGACAGCGGGAGCAACACCGGCACCACGCTGACCGCCAGTTCGGAGGCCAGCATGAAGCGATCATGGCGGTGACGCACGTGCGCGCGTTCGTGAGCGATCACCACCGACTGTTCGGCGTCGTCGAGCAGTGCCAGCAGCCCGCTCGACAGCACCACCTGGCCACCACGACCGGGCACCGTGTACGCGAAAGGTGCGTCGTGCACCACGACCTCCACGTCGCCGGCGTGGTGCGTGCAGAGCGAACGGTATGCGCGCAGCACGGCGCGCACCCTGAACAGCCCGATCACGCTGACGAGCAGCGCCGGCACGCCGAGCCAGGCCGAGATCGGTTGGTGGTGCCCGAACGGGTCGCCCCACCAGGTGACCGCGCCGCGCACCGGTGGCAGGTGTGCGACGAAGCCGGCGGCCACCAACCACACTGTCGGTGCAGCCGCGACGACCACCACCACGATCGTGACCAGCAGTGCGCGCGCGGCGAGCGCGGGCGGGAACCAGCGATGCGTGGAACCGACCACCGTGGCCAGCACCAGCGACAGCGCGAGCGGCACGAGCGCCGAGGTGACGGTCATCGCGACGACTCGCCGAGCAGCGCGCGCAACGCCTTCGCTTCCTTCTTGGAGAGCGAGCCGACGAAGCCGACGAGCACTCCTGCACGATCGTTGGTGGACGACAGCACATCGGTCATCCGTTGCACCGCCCACTGCGCTTCGTCGATGGCCGCCTCGTAACCGAAAGCCCTGCCCGCCTCCAGCCGGCGGACGAGCCCCTTCGACTGCAGCCGTCCGAGCACGGTGGCAACGCTCGTGTACGCGAGTGGGTGGGGTAGCTGCTCGCGCACATCGCCCGGCGTGAGCGGCGCGGTGGCGGCCCACAACACTCGCATCACGTCGAGCTCGAGCGCTCCGTCAGCACGTTTTCCCACGCCTCCACCTCCAGGCGCACAGACTAACAACGACCACTGCACTACATTCCTACACGGTGTAGTTGTCATCGGGCAGCACGCACGTTCCGCCATGATCCGACGCTTTCTGCTGCTCCTCCCCGTGCTCGTCGCGGCCGCGCTCGTTCCGAGCGGCCAGGCGAACGCACACAACACGCTCAGCTCGAGCACCCCGGCCGACGGCGCAACGCTGGCGACGGCACCCACCGAGATCTCGCTGGTGTACACCGGCGCGGTGCCGCTCGAGTCGGTGTCGGTGGAAGTCATCGACTCCAGCGCCGTACGCAACGAGCTCAGCGGCTTCACACACGGGCCGAGTGGCGACACGGAGATGATGGCTGCGCTGCCGGCGCTGGCAGCCGGACCGGTGACGCTGCGGTGGCACCTGGTCGGCCCGGACGGGCACGTCATCAGCGGCCGCGTCGAGTTCACCATCGCGGCGCCCGCGGTACCGACGACCATCGGCGCGGGCGCCACTCCCACGACGGTCGCCGCCGACGTCGCCGCGCCTGTCTCCTTCTCCGAGCCGTGGAGCACTCCGAGTGCGATCCGCTGGCTCCTGCGGGTGGCCGCCTACCTCGCAGTGCTGATGGTGGCGGGAGTAGTGCTGGCGGCCGTGTACGTCTGGCCGCCCGCGGCGACCGACGGCACCATGCGTCGGCTGCTGTGGTGGGGCCTCGCGGTGAGTGCCGCCACCGCCCTTGCGCAGTGGCTCGTCGTTGCCGGCGACCTCGCCGCGTCCGCGCCGTGGAGCGCATGGGGTTCTCTGTCCACGGCGCTGGAGACCGACGTGGGAGTGGCGATGCTGGCCCGCCTGGTCATCATCACCGCGATCGCCGCACTCCTGGCAGGCCCGGCGCGCAACGACCAGCTGAGGTGGCGTGCGATCGGCGCACTCGTGGTGTCCGCACTCGTCACCTGGGCGTGGGCCGGCCACGCGAAGTCGTTGCGGTGGCCGTGGCTCGGCGTGCCGCTCGACGTGGCACATCATCTCGCGGCCGCTGCATGGTTGGGTGGGCTGGCCGTCGTCGGCGTGTGGGCCACGCGGGTCGCCGACGAGCGCGAGGTCGCGCGCGCGGTCGATCGCTTCGGCACCGTGGCACGTGCGGCGGTGATCACGCTGGTGGTGACGGGAGCGTTGCAGAGCCTTCGCCTCGACGGTGGCCCCGGGGCGTTGTTCACCACCGGGCACGGACGGCTCGTGCTGCTGAAGGTGGTGCTGCTGGCAGTGATGCTGCTGGCGGCCGACGTGAACCGTCGACGGGTCGCCACCCGCATCACCGCGCGCGGCTCGGTGCAGCCGAGAGCGCTCGCGAACCTGCGCCGGGCGATGCTCACCGAGCTCGCGATCGGCGTGGTCATCATCGGCGTCACCGCCGGCCTGGTGGTGTCGACGCCGGCCAGCGCCGAGTCGGCGGGCGGGTCGAACGGCGCGCCCAGCACCACCGTGACGACCGTGCCCACCGCCACGGTGGCGCCGACCGTCGGCACACTCCCGTCCGTGCCGCTGGACTGCACGATCGAGGCGGCCAGCGTGCAGTTCGACGACGTCGGCTACGACGTCGAGTGCCTGCAGCAGGCGTTGCGCCGCGTCGGCGTGCTGCAGTTCGGCGCGGCGACACCCGGCATCTTCGACGAGGCCACCGACGCCGCCGTGCGAGCGTTTCAGGAGCAGCAGGGGCTGCTGGTCGACGGCATCGTCGGCCGCGTCACCGCCACCGCGCTCGGGATCTGGCCGCCCTGAGCGGACATCGGAACGATCGCTCTCTACACTGTGTAGTAGTCAGTCGTTCGTTGTGCTCGTGTTCCCGAAAGGCCCCCATGTCCCGTCGCTCGCTCACCCTCGTTTCCGCACTCGCTGCTCTCGCGCTCACGGCGGGCCTGGCCGCATGCGGCGACGACTCGTCCGACGACACCCGCGACACGACGGGCACCAGCGCCGGAGCGCCGGCCGGTGCCGAGTTCGGTGATGGCGACGTGCTGTTCGCACAGAGCATGATCCCGCACCACGAACAGGCCATCGAGATGGCCGACATGGCGCTCGATCCCACCGTCGGCGCAAGTGCCGCGGTGCTCGACCTGGCGGGCCGCATCAAGGGCGCGCAGGATCCGGAGATCGAACTGATGACGGGCTGGCTCACTGCCTGGGGCATGCCGATGCAGATGGACACCAGCGATGGTCACGACATGTCGTCGATGGACGGGATGATGAGCGCCGAGGAGATGGAAGCGCTCGCCGGCAGCACCGGCGCCGAGTTCGACCGGCTGTGGCTGGAGATGATGGTGCGCCACCACGAGGGTGCGATCGCGATGGCCGACGACGTGAAGGCCGACAGCAGCAACGCCGAGGTCATCGCGTTGGCCGACGCCATCATCGCCGGCCAGCAGGCCGAGATCGACGAGATGAAGGCGCTGCTCGACGCCTGATCGCGTTCGATCAGCTCGCACCCTGCAGGAACTGCACCACCACGTCGTTGAACTCGTCGGCGTGCGTGAGCGGCGCCATGTGCCCGGCACCGTCCATGGTGTGCGTGTCCCAGTCGGGTCTCGCTGCGGCGAGCACATCGGCGACCTCACCGAGGAGCGCGCGGGTGGCGCTGCCGCGCACCAGCAGGGTGCGTGCGCCGATGGTGGCGAAGTCGGCGGTGCTCATCGGGCCCATCGCAGCGTCTCACTCGTAGTAGTTGGGCGCGATGGCGGCGGCCACCAGCTGCTGTCGGTGCGCGGGCGTCGCGGACCAGCTGCCGTCGCCGTTGAAGTAGTCGAAGAAGCGCTCGGCCATGCCGAGCCAGTCCTGCGCGCCACCGAAGTGCTGCACGTCGCGGTACAGCGACTCGGCCTCGCTCCACGCGGCGCCTCCGCTGCCGCGCAACAGTCCGGGCAGCATCGGTTCGTGGACGACGAGATCGGTGACGCGATCGCCGAGCGTGGCAGCGGCCGCCATCAGCGCGCTGGCTCCCCACGAATGGCCGACCGCCGTCACCGGTTCGTCGACCGACGCGCACACGGCCAACAGCACGGCCGCGGCATCGGCGATGGTGAACGGCCGGTCGCCGGGCCAGGCGGTGGTGGAGCCGTAGCCATGCAGGTTGGGGGCGATCACCCGATGGTGCTCTTGCAGGCGTGCCACCAGTGCACGCCACTGACGGTTGCCGCTCGCCGAGCTGTGCGAGAGCACCACGGTGGGGCCGGCTCCCTCGTCGATGCACTCCACCGCCAGTCCGTGATGTTCGATGATGCGCATCGGGCCACCGTAGACGGGCGACGAATGGGCGGTTACGGAGCGTCGATGAACCGCGCCATGCCGATCGAACGCGGCGCGGTGTCGGTGAAACCGTGGCGTGCGTAGAGCGCTCGCCCGGGCGGATCGGCGAGCAGGTTCACCCACGCGCCGGGAGGCGCCACCTCGCGGATGCGGTCGAGCAACGCCTGCAGGATCGCGTCGCCGAGGCCGCGGCGTTGGTGCTCGGGCAGCACGGCCATGTCGACCACGTGGAAGTACCAGCCGCCATCGCCGAGCACGCGGCCCATGCCCACCACCTCGCCGGTCGCGTCGTGCACCACGTGGCACGCCGCCCAGCTGCCCGGCAGACCGGCCACCGCCTGCGCTTCGGTCTTCGGTGTGAGCCCCGAGTCCTTGCGCAACCGGAGGTACGCGGCCACCGGTGGCGCGGTCATGTCGAGTCGATAGCCGGGCGTCATGCACCCGATCCTGCCAGGTCGTCCGAGGCTCGCGGATGCCGGCGCTAGTGTCCCGGCGGTGAGGATCGAGCCGCTGGCCGCGGATCACCGGAACGCGTTGATGGCGTTCGTCGAGTCCGTCTCCGAGCAGGACCGCGTGTTCGTGGACCGCACGCTCATCTCGCAGGTGAAGGTCGCCGGCTGGACCCAGGCGGTGCCCGAACGACGACTGGTGGCGGTGGACGACGACGGCACGGTGGGCGGCCTGGTGACGGTGTCGCGCGGCGTGGGATGGTCGGCGCACACCGCCGACGTGCGCGTGCTGGTGCGCAGCAGCCATCGTGGTCGCGGTGTCGGGCGTGCGCTGGCCGAGGCCGGAGTGGAGTTGGCCGCGAGCATGGGCATCGAGAAGCTCACCGTCGAGACGATGGCCGCCAACGCCGGCGGGCAGGCGACGTTCCTGGGCCTCGGCTTCCAGGTGGAGGCCACGATGCAGGGCCAGGTGCGCGACGACACCGGCCAACTGCAGGACATCGTCATCCTCAGCCGCTGGCTGGCGCCGACTGCCTGACACCCGGCGAATCGGTCCCCGTGCAACGTTCTGCACGGCCGTGGCATCAGGAGTGACGTGAGATCGGTGTCGGACGTGACGGACGAAGGGGTGAGCACGTCGTCGTTCGCCGGCTTCTACGAGTCGCACCGAGAAGGGGCGATACGACTGGCGTGGCTGTTGACCCACGACCCAGCCGCCGCCGAGGACGTGGTGCACGACGCGTTCACCGCGCTGTTCCATCGCTTCGAGTCCGTCGACAACCACGCCGCCTACCTGCGCCGGTCGGTCGTCAACGCCGTCTACGAACGCACTCGCCGCTCCGGCAGAGAGACCCGCCGCATGGCACTCGTCGCGACGACTGAGCCCGTCGAGGTCGACGGTCCGACTGGTGGTCTGATCGACGCGATCGCTCGTCTGCCGCTGCAACAACGGACCGTGATCGTGCTGCGGTACTGGAGCGATCTCGACCATGCCGCCATCGCCGACGCGATGGACACCCGGGTCGGCACCGTGCGCTCGCTGCTCAGCCGAGCGACCGCCCAACTACGAACGGAGATCCAGCCATGAACGATCTGCTCGACCGCCAGTTCGAGGACGCGATCCGAGGAGCGCTCACCGACGATGCCCGGCGCGCGCCGCACGCGCCGAGGTGGTGGGGACCGATCGCCGCCATGACGCCACCCCCACGCGTGCGATGGGTCGCGGTTGCCGCATCGGTGTTGGTGATCGCCGTCGTGGGGGCCGTTGCGGCCCTGGCGACGCGCACGGACGACACACCGACGATCAACGGCACGCCCTCGACCACAACGTTCAGGGAACCCGCGATCGTCGACCAGTGGGTGCCATCTCCCGCCCCGACGATCACCGCTCGGTCGGGCTTCGTGTCGGTGTCGACTGGCACTGGTTGGTTCGTGTGGGGAGGCTGGAGCCGCGAGGGCGATACGGATCCCGAGGCGAGCATGGACGACGGCGCCTACTTCGACGGATCCACCGGCGAATGGAAGACGCTGCCGGATGCCCCGATCGCCAACGAATTCCAGGCGGCATATGGGCTCTGGACGGGGAGCGAGGTGATCGTGGTCGTCGCAGGGAGCGAGCCCCTCATCACCGCGTTCGACCCGGCCACGTTCCGGTGGCGGGCGATCCCCGTCCCGGACGAAATGCGCTCCGAATGGCCACGGACCGACGGCCGGTACGCCCGAGGGTGGCATCGCTTCATCGCGGGCAAGTTGGTCATGTACTTCCCCACGAGCTCGGACGGTGGGCCCGCGCTGCTCGTGTTCGACCCGTCGAACGGTCAATGGACGACGGGAGCGGCGCCACCGACGACCAACGACGATCTCGTTCTCGGCCTGGCCGCATCGTCGGACGAGCTGTTCGTCCTGGGCGCCGGCCAACGCAACAGCGACTCCGCCTGCCTCGGGAGCACCCCGCTGCACACCTACGACCTCGCCACCGACACGTGGGCGTCACGTGACATCCCTCACGGCAACTGGCAACCCGCAGTCGTGGCCTGGACCGGCGACTCTCTGCTGTTGGCGGGAGGGCGCGACTGCGGATCCGAGGAGGCGGTGCGAACGAGCGCCATCCTCGACCCAGAGTTGCAGACCTGGACCGACGTGGCCGACGTCACCGACGACCTCCCTTACGTCATCACCGAACCATTGGTTGCTGGTCCGAGGGTGGTCGCTGTCGGCGAGTCAGGTCGGCCGGCCAGCTACTCCGTCGAGCTGCGGGCGTGGTGGTCCGGGCCTGCACTGTGGCCCGACCGAACCATCGGCGACCTGTCGATTGCGGTGATCGGCGACCGTCTCGTCACGTGGAGCGCAAGTCCGTGGGAGAGCGAAGATGGCGTGTGGAGCTGCTGTCAGCCGAACCCAGCCGCGTTCGCACTGCAGCTCCCAGACGCCAGCCGGGTGACCGGGCCGCCCGCGACGGTGAGCACCGCCACGACGGTGACGCTCGTCGAGTCCGGCATCTGCATCGATGGCTCCTACATCCTGCAGGAAGGTGACACGCCCCACGATCTTGCCGTCAAGTTCGACCTCTCGGTGGAAGCCCTCGCCTTCGCCAACGTCGGCACTCCCGGCTACGACGCGTTCATCGTGGGCACACGAGTATTGATTCCAACCGCTGGCCCCGGCTGCCAGATGGCGCCGAACGGCGACGGTGCAGCCATCGTGGTTACCATGCCGCCCGACTCCACCGACGCCCAGATCGCGCTCGTGCGCGCCGTGCTCGACGACCTCGGTGCGCCCATCGACGCCACGCGGACCGAGTTCCGGGCAGGTGGCGACGCAGCCGTGTTCTTCGTCTTCGCCGATCCCGCGGCCGACCCGACGACGCTCTACAGCATCGCCGAGGAGCTCCGACACCTGCCCGGCGTCGCCGGGGTGACCCGGCCGATGAACTGACGTCCTGCGAGGGATGGCGCCGCCGGCGGTGGCAACGAGAATGTGCGCTACACCCCGCGGGCGGCGTTGCCGAACTTGGTGTACTGGCCTCGGAACACCCGGCGGGCGACGCCGGTGGGGCCGGAGCGGTGCTTGGCGGTGATCAGCTCGGCGCTGGCCTTGTCGGGCGAGTCACGGTTGTACACCCCGTCCCGGGACCGGAACACACCCCGCCC
>CAZWCU010000006.1:0-21359 GCA_964632715.1 uncultured Bifidobacterium sp.
TCACGAGGTCGCAGCAACGGCATCAGGTGCAGGTAGCTGACACCCAGCTCGGTCAAGTAGTCGAGCCGTTCGGCGATTCCCCGGAGCGTGTCGGCGAACAGGTCGGCGTAGCAGACGTAGCCCACCTGGGCCGGGCTCTGGAACCAGGCGGGCTGCGCTTCTCGAACCAGATCGCGCACGAACAGCTGCGGTGAGCGGGCACCGACGTGGGCGCTGGCGAGCTCGCGGGGGGTGGGGCCGAGCGACGCGGCGGCATCGGGGTACGGCGGGGCCCGTCCGCGCGGCACGGTGGGCCAGTGGCGGGCCTCGCGAGCGTCGAGCACCGCACTCCGGAGAGCGGCGCCGTCGATCGGTTCGGAAGTGCCCCCGTGCCACAACACCCCGACGAGTGTATTGTCTGAAGAATGCAAGCGCTTACACACTCCGGACCCGGCGACGGCAGGCAGCCGCGCCCGGCGCGCCTGGAGGGCAGCGACTGGTGGCGGGGAGCGGTCGGCTACGAGGTCTACGTCCGCAGCTTCCAGGACACCGACGGCGACGGTGTCGGCGATCTCGCAGGCGTCACGCAGCGGCTCCCGTACCTCGCCGAGCTCGGCGTCGACGTCGTGTGGCTGACGCCGTTCTTCTCCAGCCCCGGCTTCGACCACGGCTACGACGTGTCCGACTACGTGGGTGTGGACCCGTTGCTCGGGACGCTCGACGACTGGGATCACCTCGCCGCCACGGCCAAGCAGCTCGGGTTGCGGCTGTTCGTCGACATCGTGCCGAACCACACCAGCAGTCATCACCAGTGGTTCCAGCAGGCCGTCGCCGACCCCACCGGCCCGTACCGCGACTACTACGTGTGGGCCGACCCCGCAGCCGACGGTGGACCGCCCAACAACTGGGTCAGCCACTTCGGCGGCCCGGCGTGGAGCCTGGACCCGGGCGGCTCCGGCCAGTACTACTGCCACCTCTTCCTGCCCGAGCAGCCCGACCTCAACTGGGCGAACCCCGCGGTGATGGACGAGTTCGCCGCCATCATGCGCTTCTGGTGCGGTCGTGGAGCCGACGGCTTCCGCATCGATGTCGCGCACGGCCTCACCAAGGACCCTGCACTGCGCGACAACCCGGTGCTGCGCGAGGTGCACGCCGGCATGCACCCGATGGACGTGTTCGCGTCGTTCCAGCACATCCACGACCTGCACCGCCACGAGACCGCCGTGCTGTTCCAGCAGTGGCGCACCGCGGTCGCCGATCTCGACGCCGTGCTCGTGGGCGAGATGGACACGCGCGACGTCGATCGCTTCGCCGAGTACGTGAAGGATCGCAACGCGCTGCACGCCGCGTTCGTGCTGCAGGTGGGCCTCAGCGACTGGGCCCCGGAATCCACCATCACCACCATGCTCGAGTACCAGGCGAAGTCGAACGGCGGCACCGCCTGGGAGGTCTCGAACCACGACCAGGCCCGCGCCGTGTCGCGCTACGGCGGCGGTGAGGTGGGCCTGCGTCGCACGCTCGCCCTCACCACGCTGATGGGTGCGTTCGACGGCATGCTCTTCCTCTACCAGGGCGAGGAGCTCGGCCTGCCCGACGCGGTGGTGCTCGGCCACATGGAAGACCCGATGAGCGCCCGCAACGGCGCCGGCATGTGGAGCCGCGACGTCGCACGTGGCCCGATGCCCTGGAGCACCGACCCGGAGAAGGGCTTCACCACCGCGCCGGTCGCGTGGCTGCACACCGAGGCACTGCCGGCGGCGCTCACCGCCGACCACCAGACCGACACCGCGCACTCCACCTGGCAGCGGTACCAGCAGCTCACGCTTCTGCGCAAGCGCCACCCGGCGTTGTGGCAGGCGCCGTTCGAAGTGCTCGAGCAGGGTCCCACCCACCTCGTCGTCGGCCGTGGTCCGCTGCGCGTCGTCGCCAACCTCGGCACCGAGCCCGTCGCCGTGCCCGCCGCGCACGTCGGCACCGTGCTGTTCGAGTCGTCGGATCACTCCGTGCGCATCGATGGCGAGCACGTGCTCATCTCGCCGGAGTGCACGGTCGTCGCGGCCACCGCCGGCACCGACGCGGGATGACCCCGCACCTGCTATGGACGACGACCTCAGCAACCCTCTCGGGCCGGCCACGATCGACGACGTGGCGAAGGCGGCGGGTGTCTCCACCGCCACGGTGAGCCGTGCGCTGCGCAACCACGCGTACGTCGCGGAGTCCACTCGCCGCAAGGTGCTCGCCGCCGCCGAGCAACTGTCGTACGTGGTCAACTCGAATGCCGCGCGGCTCGCGTCGGGGCAGACCCGCACCGTCGGACTGCTCGCGCCACTGCTCACCAGTTGGTACACCAGCGAGGTCGTCGCCGGCGTCGAGGAAGTGTTCGCGCAGGCTCGCTACGACCTGCTCATCGGCACGGCCAATCCGCTCGCCCGCGAGCGCATCTTCCGCGGCGACGCCCGCTTCCAGCAACGCATCGACGGCGTCATCCTCGTCGACGTGTTCTGCAGCGAAGAGGGCGGCAAGCAGCTGGCGAAGCTCGACACGCCCGCGATCGTGCTCGGCGAGCGGCTGCGCGCGGTCACGTCCATCTCGGTCGACAACGCTCGCGGCGCACGCATGGCGGCCCGCCACCTGGTCGACTTGGGGCACCGACGCATCGGCCTCATCGGCGGCCATGCGCACACCGATGTGGTGCACAACGTGCCCACCGAACGCGCCGCCGGCTTCACCGCCGCGCTGGAAGCGGTGGGCATCAGACTTCCTCACCAGTACGTGGAGGACGGCGACTTCTCCATCGAGGGCGGCCGCAAGGCGATGCACGCTCTGATGAGCCGCACGAGGCCGCCGACTGCCGTCTGGCTGATGAGCGACGAGATGGCGTTCGGCGCGCTGCACGCGCTCCGCGAGCTCGGGCTCGTCGCCGGCAGCGACGTGTCCATCATCGGGTTCGACGACCACCCGGCGTCGAACGCGTTCGGGCTCACCACCATCCGCCAGCCGGTGCGCGACATCGGCCGACTCGGCGCGCGCCTGATGCTCGACCACCTCGACGGGTTCGGGTCGGTCATGCACCACCCGATCGAGCTGACGCTCATCGACCGCATCTCGTGCGGTCCGCCACGCACGTGACCGACGCGAGATGTTCACGTTCGTATTGACGCGGGCAACTCGGCTGATCTACTCTGCAAGCGCTTACATATTGCTGAGTGCGCGAGTACCCAGCACCTACTGAGGGGGATACTCAATGGCGTCACGACGACGTTTGGCCACCATGGCCTCCGTACTGACCATCTCGCTGCTCGCAGCAGCCTGTGGCGATGACAAGAAGGACGAGGGCGGCGGTTCCGACGGCGACAAGCCGTACGCAGGCACCACCGTCACGATCCTCAGCTCCATCCGCGACGTCGAGGCCGAGCGCCTCGAAGCTGCCTGGGCCGACTTCGAAGCCGAGACCGGCATCGACATCAAGCACGAGGGTTCCGCAACCTTCGAAGACGACATCAAGCTCCGCACCGAGGGTGGCGACTCCCCCGATCTGGCGTTCGTCCCGCAGCCGGGCCTGCTCGCCACGCTCGTCGCGGGCGGCAAGGTCGTTCCGCTCACCAACCTGAAGGCCGACGTCGAAGCCAACGACATCGCCGGCTGGGTCGACTTCGGCACGGTCAACGGCGAGTTCTACGCCCCGCCGTTCGGCGCCAACATCAAGAGCCTCGTCTGGTACAGCCCTGCTGCATTCGAAGAGGGCGGCTACGCCATCCCCACCACCTGGCAGGAGATGCTCGACCTCAGCGACAAGATCGTCGCTGACGGTGGCACCCCCTGGTGCGTCGGTGCCGAGTCCGGTGGCGCCACCGGTTGGGTCCTCACCGACTGGGTCGAGGACTTCGTGCTCCGCACCGCCGGTCCCGAGGTCTACGACCAGTGGGTCGCACACGAGATCCCGTTCAACGATCCCGCCATCGTGACCGCCATCGACGCGGTCGGCACCATCGTCAAGAACGACGACTACGTGCTCGACGGTTCGCAGAGCATCCCCAGCACCAGCTTCCAGGAAGCCGGCCTGCCGCTGCTCGACGGTGGTTGCTACATGCACCGCCAGGCGAACTTCTACGGCAACCAGTTCCCCGAGGGCACCACCAAGGGCCCCGAGGGCCAGGTCAACGCCTTCTACCTGCCCACCGTCAACGCGGATGACCCCAAGGTCATGCTCGGCGGCGGCGAGCTGATCACTGCGTTCAGCGACAAGCCCGAAGTCGAGGCCGTCGCCAAGTTCCTCACCAGCAAGGAGTACGCCGACAACCGGCTCGCACTCGGCAACTGGATGAGCCCGAACAAGAACGCCGACATCTCGCTGGTCACCGACCCGCTGGAGCAGACCTTCGCCAAGCTCCTCGTCGAGTCTGACGTCTTCCGTTTCGACGGCTCTGACCTCATGCCCGGCCCGGTGGGCGCAGGCACGTTCTGGAGCGAGATGGTCGAGTGGGTCGTGGGCAACCAGGACACGCAGGAGACCGTCGACGCCATCGAGGCCAGCTGGCCCTGATCGGCACGTGAGTTCCCCTCTCTCGGGGGTGTGCCGGCACGCTGGTGCACCCCCGAGGTGGTGAGGTGTACATTCCAACCATGCCGGCTGGCTTCGGTCAGCCGGCATTGTTGAATCCGCAAGTGTGCAAGTGCAGTGATCGATCGTTCAGTGGGGGCACATGTTCGAGATCGTGAAGAGTCTCCTCGTCGTCGGTGCCGGAATCCTCGGGTTCCTCGCTCTCGTCGGCGGGTTGTACTGGCTCGCCAGTCAGCTCAAGGAACCATGGCGCGAACGAGCGCGCGTGGCGGTGTTCGTCGGCCCCGCGCTGGTGCTGCTGATCGGCCTGGTGCTGCCCGCCCTCATCAACTTCCGCTACTCGTTCAACGACCGCCAGGGCGACTGGTACGGCCTGGGCAACTACAAGTTCATCTTCACCGACGAGAACAGCATCATCGTCCTGCGCAACACCGTCTGGTGGGGCGTGGTGGTCACCGTGTTCAGCACGGTCATCGGCATCATCATCGCTCGCTTCGCCGACCGCATGCGCGGTGAGCCGATCGCCAAGGCCCTCATCTTCCTGCCCACCGCCATCTCCATGGTGGGCGCCGGCGTCATCTGGAACTTCGTCTACTCGCCCAAGCAGTACGGCCTGCTCAACTCCCTGTGGCAGAAGTTGCCCGGCGAACAGGAGACGCAGTTCTGGCTGCAGGACAACAAGTTCTTCGGCGTCGAGAGCAGCTTCATCCCCGGCATCAACACGTTCTTCATCATGGTGGTCATCATCTGGATCCAAGCCGGGTTCAGCACGGTGGTCATCTCCGCCGCGCTGAAGGGCGTGCCCGACGACCTCGTCGAGGCCGCCAAGATCGACGGCGCCACCGACCGGCAGGCCTTCTACAAGGTGGTGCTGCCGTACATCAAGGGCACCATCATCACGGTGGCCACCACCACCACCATCGCCGTGCTGAAGATCTTCGACATCATCCAGACCATGGGCAAGGGTGGCTCCTTCGACACCAGCACCATCGCCAACGAGATGTACGAGCAGGGCTTCCCGCAGGACAACGAAGGCCGCGGTGCCGCCTGGGCGGTGCTGCTCTTCCTGGCGGTCGTGCCCATCGTGTTCGTCAATGCTCGCAACCAGAAGGCCATGAGAGAGGGGCGCTGACATGACCGCCACCATCACACCCGGCGACCTCGGCCAGCCCGACCTCACGCCGATGTCCACCAAGGTCGCCCGCAAGCTGGGCAGCCCCTGGGGACGAGCCATGGTCTGGATCCTCGCCGCGCTCTGGACCGTGCCCACGATGGGTCTGTTCATCTCCTCGTTCCGCCCCGAGGACGACATCAAGTCGAACGGCTGGTGGAACTGGTTCACCGAGCCCGGCAACGTCACGACGAAGAACTACACCGACGTGCTGCAGGACAAGGTGTACGGCCTGCCGTTCAGCGACTTCTTCTGGAACACGGTGCGCATCGCCATCCCGTCGGCCATCATCCCCATCATCATCGCCGCCTTCGCTGCGTACGCGTTCTCGTGGATGAAGTTCAAGGGCCGCGACACGCTCTTCGTCATCGTGGTCGGCCTGATGGTCGTGCCGCTGCAGATGTGCCTCATCCCGCTGCTCAAGTTCTTCGGCGGCAACTACTTCCCCGACATGCTCGCGGGCACCACCACCGTGTGGATCGCGCACGCCATCTTCGGCATGCCGCTGGCCATCTTCCTGCTGAAGAACTTCATCGGCTCACTGCCCAGCGAAGTCATCGAGGCTGCCCGTGTCGACGGTGCCACGCACCTCACCATCTTCACCAAGATCGTGCTGCCGCTGTCGGTGCCCGCGCTCGCCTCGCTGGGCATCTTCCAGTTCCTGTGGGTGTGGAACGACCTGCTCGTCGCGAAGGTGTTCGGCGGCGGCGCCGAGAACCAGCCGATGACCTTCGCGCTCGTCGACATGGTGGGCAACAAGGGCAACGAGTGGCAGATCCTCACCGCCGGCGCGTTCATCACGATGATCGTGCCGCTCATCGTCTTCCTGTCACTGCAACGCTATTTCGTCCGAGGCCTGCTGGCCGGAAGTGTGAAGGGGTAAATCGTGTCCACGCTCCGTATGGTCAATCTCCAGAAGCGGTACGACAACGGCTTCGAAGCCGTGCCGGGTCTCGACCTCGAGATCCACGACGGCGAGTTCCTCGTGCTCGTCGGTCCGTCCGGCTGTGGCAAGTCCACCGTGCTGCGGATGGTCGCCGGCCTCGAAGACATCAGCGGTGGCGAGCTGCTCATCGACGAAGCAGTGGTCAACACGATGGGGCCGCAGCAGCGCGACATCGCGATGGTGTTCCAGAGCTACGCGCTGTACCCCAACATGACCGTGGCCGACAACATCGCGTTCGCGATGAAGCTGCGCAAGACCGACAAGGCCGAGATCGCCGCCAAGGTGGCCGAAGTGGCCGAGCTGCTCGAGCTCACCGCCGTGCTCGACCGCAAGCCGGGGCAGCTCTCCGGTGGCCAGCGTCAGCGCGTCGCCATGGGCCGTGCCATCGTGCGCAACCCGAAGCTGTTCCTCATGGACGAGCCGCTGTCGAACCTCGACGCCAAGCTGCGTGTGCAGACCCGCGCGGAGATCTCCAAGCTGCAGCGCCGTCTCGGTGTCACCACCATGTACGTCACGCACGACCAGATCGAAGCGATGACCATGGGCGATCGCGTGGCGGTGCTGCGGCGGGGCGTGCTCATGCAGTGCGCCAGCCCGGCCGAGCTCTACGAGACGCCCGACAACCTGTTCGTCGCACAGTTCATCGGCTCCCCGTCGATGAACGTGGTGCGCGGCAAGGTCGTCGCGGCCGACGCCGACTCCATCACGCTGTCCGTCGGGTCGCAGTCGCTCTCCCTCACCGGTGAGTCGGCCGCCCGCCTCGCAGGGCTGCGCCAGCACGTCGGCAACGACATCGCCATCGGCGTCCGCTCCGAGGCCCTCGGCCGCGACGGGTCGGCCACGCTCGGAGTCGACGCCGACCTGGTCGAGATGCTCGGCTCGGAGGTGCTCGTGCACTGCACCATCGACGCGCCGGCCGTGCGTGCCATCGACACGGGTGTCGAGATCAGCGACTCCGCCACGTCCACCATGGTGGCTTCGCTCGACCCTCGCACGCAGGTGAAGGTGGGCAACCACCTGCACCTCACCGTCGACACGTTGCGACTGCACGCCTTCGATCTGGAGACCGGCGCCGCCATCGGTCGCCCCTGAGGTCCGGTGCGCCTCCAACTGGCCAAGCCGACCGAACACACCGGCATCGTCCAGTGGCCGCTCGAGCAACCGCTCGACGAGTGGACCATCCCCGGCCTGCAACGCGTCGCGGGTCTGCACCGCCACGTGGTGCGACTGCTGGAAGTGGGCGACATCTCGTACGTGGTGAAGGAGCTGCCCGACCCGCTCGCCGAGCGTGAGTGGCGGCTGCTGCGCGAGCTGCTGGAAGCCGACCTGCCCACCGCCGAAGTGGTGGGCGTGGTCACCGGCCGCGACGACGACGCCGATGGGCTCCTCATCACGCGGCACCTCGACTACTCGCTCCCCTACCGCACGCTGCTCTCCGGCCGCGGGTTGCGCATCCCGTACCTCGGCGAGCGGCTGCTCGACGCCCTCGCCGGCCTGCTCGTGCGCATCCACCTGGCCGGCTTCTACTGGGGCGACTGCTCACTGTCCAACACGCTCTACCGCCGCGACGCGGGCGCACTGTCGGCCTACATCATCGACGTCGAGACCGGCGAGCGCCACGAGAGCCTGAGTCGCGGGCAACGCACGCTCGACCTGCAGATCGCCACCGAGAACGTGCTCGGCGGATTGCTCGACCTGCAGATGGGCGGCCAATTGGCGCCGGGCATCGACCCCATCGAGACGGCGCTCGCCATCGAGAACTCATACGAGCGGCTGTGGCTGGAGCTCACCGGCGTCGACGAGTTCAACGCCGACGAGACGTTCCGGGTGGACCAACGGCTGCGCCGCTTGCACGACCTCGGCTTCGACGCCTCCGAGCTGGAACTGGTCACCGCGGTCGACGGTACGAAGCTGCGGCTCGTGCCACGCGTGGTCGAGCACGGCTACCACACGCAGAAGTTGCGCGCACTCACCGGCCTGGAGGCGCGTGAGAACCAGGCACGCCGACTGCTCAACGACATCAGTCGCTACCGGGCGGTGCAGGAGCAGCGCAGCGGGCGCAAGGTGGTGGAGTCGGTGGCGGCGGCGCGCTGGCTCGACGAGCGGTTCGAGCGAGCACTGGGCGGCATCCCCGCCGAGATGGCCGACAAGCTGGAACCTGCCGAGCTGTACCACCAGGTGCTCGAGCATCGCTGGTTCCTCTCGGAGCGGGCCGGCGGCGACGTCGGCATCGACGAAGCGGTGAAGTCGTACGTGGCCGACGTGCTCTCGCTCGCGCCGACCGAGCAGGTGATCACGCCCGACGAATTGTGAGCCGCTCGCTCAGGCGGCGGCGTCGAACTCGTCGCGCACCACGTCGGCCGCGGGATGCGCCGCGATGCGCCGGTGCAGCAGTTCGCGTTGCACGGCGGCGGTGAGCGCCGGCTGGTCGACCGTAGCCCACTGCACCAGTCCGTTCCAGAAGCGATCGATGAGCACCTGGCCGCTGACTGCGCCACCGTCGACGGTGCGGAACGTGACCGAGGCACACTCGCCGAGGTAGAGGCGCAGCGACGAGACGTGGATGGCTTCGTCGGTGCGGATGCGCTCGATGATCTCCGCGGCTTCCTCGGCTTCGGCGCGCCGGTCGACGAACAGGTCGGGCGTGCGCAGGATGGCCTGCGTGTCGGCGAAGCCGATCTCGGCGCGGAACTCGATGACGAGCAGGTTCATCAGCAACGACAGCAGGCCCTCCACCTGTGGCGAGACCTCCGGCATCAGCCGTGCGCCGGCTTCCGGGCGAGCGATGTTCTCCGGCGGGTCGACGTCGGGGTAGGCGCCTTCCCCGAACGCGAGGTCGCGAGCGGCGAACCACATCTGGTCGTGCGCGCCGACGCCGTCGGTGCCACCTTCGTCGTAGCCGTGTGCCTTCAGCAGGCCACGGCCGAGATGCCCGATGGCCATGTGCGAGATGTCGTCGACGATGTGCGGTTGCAGATCGGGGAACTCGATCTCGGCCAGCAGGCGGCCGCGGGCTTCGATCTTGCCGATGACCGTGAGCGAGTTCCAGAACGTCTCGCCGAGACCGTGACGGAGGAGGACGCGCGACTGCTCGACCGTGGGTGTGCGTTCGCCACGGAGCAGGGATGCGTGCGCGTCCAGCGGCCGGCCACCACGTTCGGCCAGTGCGTCGGTCCACGCGTCGAGCGCGGGCACGCGAACGAACGCGCGTGGCGGTTGGTAGCTACCGTCGGCGTGGAAGCCTCCGTGCATCAGCCGTCCCGCCACGACATGAGGCGCGAGATCGGGGTGGTCGCGCATCAGATCGGCTTCGCTGTACACCAGTGCAGTCATGCGCGCAGCGTATGCCTCGGCGCCGGGCGCGTCACGTGCCGGAGCGGGTCGGCGCCCGGCTCGGTAGCCTTGCTGCCCGATGAGCCAGCTCAAGATTCGCCTGCAAGCCCTGTCGTTGCTCGACCGCGCATTCGCCGCCATGACCGACGAGGAGCTCGCCACGCTCGTGGCCTCCCTCCCCGACGACCACGTCGAGGCGCTCGACGAACTGTGTGGCGCCCGCGAGGGCGGCTTCACCGACGCCGACGCCCGCAACCTGGCGGTGCGTGCCACCGTAGCGCGCGGCCGCATGAACGGTGGGCTCGAGCAGATCAGCACGCTCATCACCGATCCGGCGCTCGCGAAGTGCATCGAGATGCTCGGCGACAACTCCGACAACCCGAGCGAAGAGCAGCTGCTCGAGGTGACGCCCACCATCATCGAGGAGTTCGGTCTCGCCACCACCCGGCTGATGCTGGCCTCGTCCATCGCCGGTGAGGCAGCCGCGTCGGTCATGCTCACCCGCGTGCTCAAGCACGACGAGACGCTCGCACTGCCGCCCGTCGAGATGCCCGACGTCGAGGTGCTGCCGGCTCGCACGGCCGACGAGGAGACCAAGGCGAAGCGCAAGGCGGCCAAGGAGAAGAAGCAGGCCGAGGCCCGCAAGGCCCGCGAGCAGCAGCAGCGAGCCCGCCACCGCTGAGCTCCGTCAGAGGAGGGTCTGCGTGCCCTGCTCGTGGCGCAACAGCCAGGCCTTGTTCTCGATGCCGCCGCCGAAGCCGGTGAGTGAGCCGTCGCTACCCACCACTCGGTGGCAGGGCACGATGATGCTGATCGGATTGCGACCGTTCGCGCCGCCGACTGCGCGCGACTTGCGTACGTCGCCGAGCCGGCGCGCCTGCTCGCCGTAGGAGATGGTGGCGCCGTACGGGATGCGGCGCAGCTCCAGCCACGCCGACAGCTGGAAGTCGGTGCCCACCGGGTCGAGCGGCAGGTCGAACTCCTGGCGATCGCCGGCGAAGTACTCCTCCAACTGGCGTGCTGTCGCGGCCAGCACCTCGCCCGCCGCGGGATCGCCTTCGTCGGGCTGCGGCAACGCGTGCGCTGCCGGGTGCTCGCCCGGCCACAGCAGCGCGCGCAGGCCGCGCGGGCTGGCGATGAGCGTCAGCTCACCGATCGGGCTGTCGACGACGGTGCAGCTGAGATCCTGCGTGTCGCCGAGGCCGGAGAAGGTGGTGTCGGGTCGATTCATGGTGTGCTCCTTCACAAGCTTGCCCACAGGTGGTGCAGGGCGTACGAACGCCAGGGCCGCCAGGCCTCGGCGAGTGCGGCGGCGCCGCGAGGGGTCGAGTCGGCGCCCAGTGCCGCGAGCGCGTGGCGCACGCCGAGATCGGTGGGCAGGAAGACGTCGGGGTCGCCCAAGGCGCGCATGGCGACGTAGCCCGCGGTCCATGGACCGATGCCGCGGAGCGCCTCCAGCGCGGCGACGGCCTCCGATCGGTCGCTGCCGGCGTCGAGCACGAGCGAGCCATCGGCCACCTTCGCACATGCCTCGATGAGCGCCGCCCCGCGAGCCCGTGGCATCGCGAAGTCGGTGGGGCTGAGGCCGGCGATGGTGGCAGCCGAGGGGAACGCATGGGTGACGCCACCGATCGGCTCGGCGAGTGGCTCGCCGTGTGCCGCCACGAGCCGCGCCGCCAGCGTGCGTGCGCCCGCCACGCTGACCTGCTGGCCGAGCACGGCGCGCACGAGCAGTTCGGTGCCGTCGGGGTGCCCGGGAGCGCGCAGCCCGGGTCGCTTCTCCAGCAGCGGCGCGAGCAGCGGGTCGATGCCGAGGTGGTCGTGGATGGATGCCGGGTCGCAGTCGAGATCGAGCAGGCGACGGGTGCGCTGCACCGCCGCTTGCGCGTCGCCGACGTCCTGCAGCGTCAACGCGCACGAGACGATGCCAGCGCTGACGGTGACGCTGACGACCCCGAGCCCGCGGGCGAGGCGCAGCGAGCGACGGTAGGTGCTGCCGTCGACGCTCTCCACGCCGGGTACGGCTCTGGTGTGCAGGAACCCGAACAACGCATCGCCGTCGAACGGCTCGCGACAGGCAAGGCGCACGGTGAGCGGACCCCCGGAGGCGCTCGGCGACTTCGCGGTGCGCATGTCGGTGGGGTTGGCCGCGTACACCTCGCGGACGGTGTCGTTGAACTGGCGCACGCTCTGGAAGCCGGCGGCGAACGCGACCTCGGTGATCGGCAGCGTGGTGGTCTCGATGAGGATGCGGGCTGTCTGCGCCCGCTGCGCTCGCGCCAACGCCAATGGGCCGGAGCCGACCTCGGCGACGAGCAGCCGGTTCACCTGCCGCTCGCTGTAGCCGAGGCGAGTGGCGAGCCCGCCGACACCTTCACGGTCGACGAGTCCATCGGCGATGAGGCGCATCGCGCGGCCGACGACGTCGGCGCGTGAGTTCCACTCCGGCGAGCCGGGCGAAGCATCGGGTCGGCAGCGCTTGCATGCTCGGTACCCGCGGGCCTGAGCGGTGGCCGCAGCGCGGAAGAACTCGACGTTGTGCCGCTTGGGCGTGATGGCCGGGCACGACGGACGGCAGTAGATGTGCGTGGTGCGCACGGCCGTCACGAACCATCCGTCGAACCGCGAGTCGCGGCTCTGGATGGCTCGGTAGCACTGGTCGTCGTCGAGGATCACGGAGATCAGTGTGGCGCGTCGCCTGCGCGATGACTAGCGGGTTTCGGACACAACCGTCAGGGCGCGACGAGCCGGGTGAAGTCGGCGATGAACAGCCCCATCCCCGCCATCACGAGGGCTGCGGCGATGAGCCAGAAGCGGATGATCACGGTGGTCTCCGGCCAACCGAGCATCTCGAAGTGATGGTGCACGGGTGAGAGGAGGAACACGCGGCGGCGTCCACCGGACGCCTTGAACACGGCCATCTGGATGGCGACCGAACCGATCTCCAAGACGTTGAGGCCGCACAGCAGCGGCAGAAGCAGTTGCGTGTTGGTCGCGAGCGCGAGCAGTGCGAGCGCAGCGCCGAGACCCAGCGCACCGACGTCGCCCATGAAGATGCGTGCGGGCGCAGCGTTCCACCAGAGGAAGCCGGCGCAGCCACCGGCGAACGCGACCGCGAACACCGCGAGGTCGTACGGGTTGACGATGGCCGGGTACTGCTCGGGGTTGCGGAAGCCCACGAACGCGATCACGCCGAAGGCGATGAATCCGAACATCGCGGCACCGCCGGCGAGGCCGTCGCGCCCGTCGGTGATGTTGACGGCATTGGTGGTCGCGAAGATGATGCACCCCGCCCACAGCACCCACAGCAGCGAACCCATCTCCCAACCCGGCGTGGCTGCGTTGGTGAACGACAACCGCGTGTCGATGTCGCTGGTGGCCACGAGCGCGGCTGCGATGCCGATCGCGACGAGCAGCGTGATCACACCCTTCAGCTTCCAGAGCACGCCCCGGTTCCGTTTCAGCCGCACCTTGATGAAGTCGTCGACGAAGCCGATGCCGGCCATCGCCAGTACACCGACCCACATCACGAGCGTCTGGTCCGAGAACACAACACCCTTGCGGATGTGGCTGAGCAGGTAGCCGGCGAGCGCTCCGGCGAGCACGGCGAGCCCGCCCATCGTCGGGGTGCCGGCCTTGTGCTGGTGCTGCGGCACCGCGATGTTGTCGGCGTTCAGCTCCAGGATCGGCTGACTGCGACCACGGGCGCGCAGCGTGCGCGCGAGCACGCCGGAGCCGATCAGCGCGGTGAAGAACGCGATCGCACCCGCGATGAAGAGCGCGATCACTGCGCGGCCCGCCACTCGAGTCGACAGCGATGCACACTCCGAGGTTCGTCGCCCCGACCTCGACGAGCAAGGGGCGAAGGTCCCGCAGCGAGTCGGTCGCGTCGTCGAGGGCCATTGGCTGGCCCCACAGGGCTTTGGTCACGTTCTGTCTCGCACATGGAGACGAGACGTGACCAGAGTTCAGTGAAACGGGTGTCGAGATGCTCGGATGGAGCCGAGACCTGATGTCGGCCTCGGACCGGCCCGGGCGTCAGTCGATGGCGGTGACGTCGACGGCCACGACCAGTGACTGGCTGCCGCTGGGGCCGATGACCACGCCGCGAACGGGAGTGATGTCGTCGAAGTCGCGACCCCAACCGACGGTGGGGTGGCGCAGCGGCGGCATCTGGTTGTTGGTGGGATCGAAGTCGACCCAGCCACCGCTGGCTCCGGCCCAGGCCGAGCACCATGCATGCGACGCGTCGACACCGACCAACTTCGGTTCACCCGGCAGCGGCTCGGTCTCGATGTACCCGCTCACGTAACGGGCGGGCACGCCGACCGATCGCAGCGCCGCCACCGACACGTGCGCGAAGTCCTGGCACACACCGCGCCGTTCGGCGAGCACGGTGGCCAGCGGTGTGGTGACGTCGCTGAAGCCGGCGTCGTACTGGAACTCGTCGTAGATGCGTTGGCACAGCCCGCTGATCGCGTCGGCGATGGTGCGGCCGGGGGTGAACACCGGCGCCGTGAGCGTCGCCAGTTCGGGCAGTGCAGGCGTCTGTGGCGTGTGCGCGAGGTACGGCCCCACCTCCGTGGCGAGCCACCCCTCGGCGGCGGCAGCCTCGGCGGCGATCGCCTCCCACGTGACATCGGTGTCGAAGTACGGCGGCACCTCGACGTCGACGACGATGGTGGAGTCGACCACCAGCGAGGTGTGCGGGCGGTGCACCGCGAACTGGGTGACCGCGTTGCCGAACTGATCGAGCGTGTGCTCCAGTTCGTCGGGCTCCGGGTCGATGCGCAGGTCGACCGACACAACCTGCTGCCAGTTCGTGGGTCGCGGCGAAAGGTGCGCCGTGGTGAACCCGTCGGACATCGGTTGTCCGTATCGGTACTCGGTGCGATGAGAGACACGAAAGCGGGACACCGGCTACTGCCCGCGCACGATGGTGGGGTTCACGGGGTCCGCGAACCAGCGACGCACGATGGAGTCGGCGAGCTGCAGCAACGGTGCACGCACGGCCAGCACGTAGGAGTCGAGCGACACGCGCCGGCCATTGACCGCGTTGGAGTGCACGGCCGCGATCGACTCGACGCTGGCGGCCTGGACGAGCGCCACACCATCGGCCCAGCCGAGACCGGCGACGTGCTCGCGCAGACGGTCGAGCTGGTACGCCAAGCTGCGCGGGTTGGCGTCGTCGCGCAGCAGCAACTCGAGCACGGCGTCGAGGTCGACGTCGCTGCGATAGCTGCGCCGGTACGCCACCAGGCTCTCGTTCGCCGACAGCACGGCGTCGGCCACCGGCTGCAGCGCCAGCTGCGGAACCGCCAGGCCGAGCGCGGCTTCCACCGAGCCGAGCACCGCCAGCGATCGCTCGATGCGACGACCCAGGTCGAGGAACCGCCACGCCGGGCCACGCACGGTGCTCTCCATCGCGAGGCCGCTGAGCGCGGCGAGGTCGACGAGCACGATGTCGAGCTCGTCGGCGGGCGCCTGCTGGTCGACGATCTGCGCGTGCGCGCGGGCGAGGCGGCCGAGCACCCGACCGGTGGTGGTGCTGAGGTACTCGCGCACCGACGACGCCTCCTGCACCAGCGACGCGAGCTGCACCGCGGCGGCGGCGGTGGTGGCACCGAGCTCGTCGTTGAGCGCATCGCCGAGCGGGACTCCCGACGGCAGCGACGACGACGGCGCGCCCTGCGCGGCACGCAGCATCGCGAACGTGGCGGCGCCCCACGCACCGTCGGCGAGCGCGAGCAGCATCGGGTCCTGGTCGACCTGGACGCTGACCACGCGAGCGGCACGTGCGGCCACCTCCGCGCGTTCGGCCGCGCGGCCGAGCCAGTAGAGCGCGTCGGCCACCCGCTTGGGCACCGAACTGGCGAAGTCGACCTGCGGCGCCGCCACCACCGGCGGCCGAGCTGTGGGACGAGCACCGACCACCCAGACGTCCTTGGCCAGTTGCGACGTGGGGTTGCCGGGTTGATCGCCAGGCGCCAGCACGCGACCGTTGCCGCCCGGCATCACCATGATCTCGCCGCCCACACACGTGAGTTGCAGCCGCAGCACCACCGGGCGTGCCTCCAACGGCTGCGTGCCGTCGGCGACGAACACCGGCGAGGTGGCCAACGGCCGGCCCGGCTCGAGCGCGGGCAGCAACAAGGACTCGCCGAGCAGCACGCTCGTCGTGTCAGGCAGCAGCGCGGCAAGCTCGCACGCTTCCGCGACACCGCTGCCGTAGCCGTTGGCGAGCGACACGCCCCCGGCGCGCGCCCCCCACACCAGCCCGGGCACGCCGGCACCGCCACCGTGGTGCGCGGGTTCGAGCGGATCGAGGTGCGGGTCGTCGATGCGGCGATAGACCACGTCGATCGGCTCCAAGCCGTCGAGCACACGCAGCCACAGTCGACCTGCGCGCATCACCACATCGGCACCTTCCACGAGGTGCAGGCCGAGCCGCGTGGCCAGGTAGCTGTGCTCGATGTACGTGGGGTCCGCGGGACCGGCGCTGAGCACCACGACGCGCGGGCTCGTGCGGCCGGCAGGCGCGGCAGCGGTGAGCGCTCGGCGCAGCAGGTCGGCGTGATCGCCGATGGCCGCAGCACCCACCGCTCGCACGGCGTCGGGCACCACGCGAGCGAACGCCGACCGGTCGAGCAGCGCGTAGCCGAGCCCGCTGGGGGCGTCGGTGAGGTCCTGCACGACACGCCAGACACCAGCGGCGTCGCGCACGAGGTCGACCGCGTAGTGCACGAGCCAGCGCTGGAGAACGGGGTCGCCGAGCGCCGGGCGGAAGCGGTGCAACGAGTGCAGCAGCGATGGTGGCAGCACGCCATCGGCGACGAGTCGGCGCGGGCCGTAGCAATCGACCAGCAGCGCCTCAATCGCGCGCATGCGTTGTCGTGCGCCCGCAGCGAGGCGATCGAACTCTGCGGACTCGAGCACGAACGGCACGGGGTCCAGCCGCCACGGGTGGCTCTGCGATCGGGAGGCCGCGGAGTGGCCGTGCCGATCGGTGGCGAGCGACAGCTCGTGGACGAGGTGTCCGGTGCCCTCCGCATCGAGCAGTCGATTCGTCTGCCGTTGGCGTTCGAGCAGCACGGCCGGGTCGAGCGCACCCAATGCGCGGGCCACCGTCTTCCATCCGGCGCGAGGGGCGCCGTCGGAACCGATGACCTCGTCGTAGCCACCCTGCGGGGCTCGGTACTGCTCGAACTCGACCGACGTGCTCATGTCAGACCACCACGCGCACGAACGTGTCGTACACGCACTCGTTGAGATCGGCGAGCGCTTCCTGCACTCGTTCCATCGCACGGTCGAGCTCTCGCCCGTCGGAGGCCTGCGACGGCAGCGTCTCGAGCAGCGCGTCGATCGCATCGACCGCCGGCAGCGTCAACTCGGGGTTGGGCAGCCGACCGAGTGCCGACCGCATGCGGTGCACGCACCCGGCCACCGAACGCGGGAACGTGCGGTCGAACAGCAGGAACGACACCACCGACGCGCCGTGGATGGGGCCGCGCTGCGAGCGCTGGTACATCTGCATCGCAGTGACGCTGCGCAGCACGCCCATCCATTGCACCTCGTCGTAGTCGTGGGCGTCGGGGGGTGTGGAGAGCAGCGACGCAGCGCGCACGCCGAGCACCCGTGTCGTCATGTCGGCACGCTCGACCATCTGGCCGAGCCGCCACAACTCGTACGCCTGGTCGCGCCGCATCATGCCCGACAGCACGCCGTCGAGCCGCTGGCAGTCGGCGATCACGCGGCCGAGGTACCGCGCGCGTGACCTCCGATCGACGCCGCTCTCGGTGTCGCGGCTGGTGAACAGGTACAGGTCGTTCACCGCCTGCCACGCCTCACGCGGGAGGATCTCGCGGGTGGTGCGCAGGTTCTCGCGAGCCGCGGCCACGCTCGACACCACGCTGCCACCGTTGGAGGAGTCGGCCACGAGAAAGCGGACGATGTCGCTCTCCCCCGCTCGCGCGTGCGAGGCCGTGTACTCGGCATGGCTGCCGGCCACCGACAGCAGCGGCTCCCAGCTCGAGGCCACGCCGCGCGGCAGATCGAGGATCAGCTCGGTGAAGTTGCGAACGACACGCGCCGTGTCTTCCGCTCGTTCCAAGTAGCGCGCACCCCAGTAGAGGTTGTCGGCCACGCGCGACAGCAGCATCAGGCCTCCACGATCCAGGTGTCCTTGCTCCCGCCGCCCTGTGAGGAGTTGACGATGAGCGAGCCCTCGCGCAGCGCGACGCGAGTGAGGCCGCCGGCCGACACGTAGTGGGTGGCACCACTGAGGATGAACGGGCGCAGGTCCACGTGGCGCGGCTCGATCTCGCCGTCGCACAACGTGGGTACGGTGCTGAGCGAGAGGATCGGTTGCGCCACCCAGTTGCGCGGATCGGCCTCGCTGTGCGCGCTGGTCTCGTCGAGCTCGCTGCGCGTGGCGCGGTTGCCGATGAGCCACCCGTAGCCGCCGCCCTCGTTCGCCGGCTGCACCACGAGCTAGTCGACGGGGTGGGTGACGTTCTGCCGACCGTCGTCGTACACGCGACGAGCAGGTGGCCCCTCGGGCAGAGACGGCTCCCCGTGCAGGTAGTAGCGAATGAGGTCGGGCACCCAGGCGTAGACGACCTTGTCGTCGGCCACACCCGCACCCGGCGCGTTCGCGATGGCGACGTTGCCGGCCCGCCACGCACGCATCAGACCAGGCACGCCGAGCGTGCTGTCGTCGCGGAACACCTCCGGATCGATGAACAGGTCGTCGACGCGGCGGTAGATGACGTGCACGCGCTCGTGGCCGCTGATGGTGCGCATGTACACGCAGTCGTCGTCGCCCACCACGAGATCGATGCCTTCGACCAGCGCGGCGCCGATGCGTTGCGCCAGGAACGAGTGCTCGAAGTAGGCGCTGTTGTAGATGCCGGGCGTGAGCACCGCGATGGTGGGTTCGGTGATGCCGTCGGGAGCCAGCGAGGAGAGCATGCGGTTCAGCTCGTCGGTGTAGGCATCGACAGGGAGGATGCTCTGCTTCGCGAACAGGTCCGCGAACGCGCGCTTCGAGATGGCCCGGTTCTCGAGCACGTAGCTGACGCCGCTGGGCACGCGCAGGTTGTCCTCCAGCACGTACATCGTGCCGTCGGAGTCGCGAACGAGGTCGCTGCCACTGATGTGCGCCCACACGCCGAACTTCGGGTTGACGCCGATGCACTCCTTGCGGAAGTTGACCGAGTGCTCGAGCAGGTGTGCGGGGAACACGCCGTCGCGCACGACGCGCTGCTCGTGGTACACGTCGTCGATGAACATGTTGATCGCGCGCAACCGCTGCACCAACCCCACCTCGATCGCCCGCCACTCCTCGGCGGCGATGACGCGTGGGATGACGTCGAACGGCCACGCACGGTCGATGCCGCGACCATCGGAGTACACGGTGAACGTGATGCCCATGCCGACGATGTCGAGTTCGGCCAGGTCCTGGCGCTGCTGCAGCTCGGCGAGGCCGAGATCCTGCAACTGCTGCACCAGCTCGCTGGCGGCGGCCCGTGGTTGACCCGACCGCTCGAGCAGTTCATCCCAGGTGTCGGTGGAGGTACGCAGCTCGGCCATGCTCATCCACCCACCGTGTCAACCAGGCATTTCCGCAGCATCACCCGACTATGACACGTTCGTGAACCGGACCCGGAGCGCTCCGGTCAGCAGAGGCGGCCGTCGGCGACCAGCACCACCGGGCAGGCGAGCCGCTCGAGGCACCTGCGGGTGAGCGCGCCGGGTCGGCGACGGCTGCCACGACCGAGCACCACCAGGTCGGCGGTCGCCGACGCGGTGCGGATGACCCGGTACGGATCGCCGAACTCGATGGTGCGCGAGATCTCCGGGCGGAACGCCCGGTCGGGCAGGGCGGCGTCGATCAGTGCGGTCTGGACGTCGGCGATGGCCTGCACCAGCTCGTCGCGATCCGGCACGCAGACCACCGCACCGACGGTGCACGAGATGGGGCTGGGATGGTGCACCGCGGTGACGATCTCCAGGCGCGCCGCCTGCGCGAACGCCCGCTCGGCCGCCCAGCGCAACGCCGAACGCGACGACTCGGTGTTGCGCACGCCGACGACGACACGCCTCATCGGTCGGCCAGCACCCCGGTGACGAGCCCGACGGCGTCGGCGCGGGTGCGCACGAGCTGCGCGAAGTGGTCGACGTTCTGCATCACCAGCTGCACGGTGACGTCGATGTCGCTGACCACCAGCACCACGGAGGCCTCGCACGCCCTGCTGCGCAGCTCGTCGTGCAGCGCGGACGCGACAGCGGCGTCGATCGCGGTGACCGCGCAGAGGTCGACGACGAGGTTCTGGTCGATGGGCACCATCGCGAACATGTCGATCGCGCCTTCCACGTTGCTGCCGGCGAGGCGACCTTCGATGGAGATGGTGGAGAACGCAGTGTGGTGATGCAGTGACAGGTTCATGCGGCCACGATTGCGGGCGCCTGTGTCGTTCCGGTGCCAGCCCGGTGCGGAGTTCGTCACGAATCGGCGCGCTTCCTGCGCGCTCGGGCCTCACAAGCCGTACCGCCGGCCAGCGTGACGAACGAGTAACCCGCGGCGCGCAAGGCCTCGATGATCCGCGGCAGCGCGACCGCGTCCTGCGACGCCGAGCCGACGTGGAAGGCCAGGATCGCGCCCGGTTCGGCCCTCGTCGTGATCCGTTCCACGATCTGGTCGGCGGTGAGGCCCTGCCAACCGCCGGAGTCCACGGTCCACATCACCGTGTAGCGGTAGCCGGCAGCGCCGACATCGGCCAACACGCCCGCATCCGTATCGCCGTACGGCGGCCGGAAGAACGGCTGGGTGGTGCAACCGATCAGCGCGCTCAGCACCGCGTCGGCCTTCGCCAGATCAGCCTGCCGTGCAGCCGTGGTCAGCAGCGGGTTCGATGCCGAGGCGCCGGTGAACGACCGGTGGGCGTACGAGTGGTTCATCACCTGGTGCCCCTCGGCGGCCATGCGGCGCACCGCGTCGGGGTGTTCGTCGGCCCATTCACCCGTGATCCCGAACGTCACGCGCACGCCGTATGTCGCCAAGGTGTCGAGCACCTGATCGGTGAAGCCGAGGTCCGAGCCGGCGTCGAACGTGATGGCCACGACCTTCTGCGAGGTCGCCAGTCGCCACACGAGCGTCGACGGGCCGGTCGGCGGTGGCGGCATCGTCGTGGGGGTGGTCGCGGGGGTCGTCGGCGGCGAGACCGTGGGTGCCACGGTCGGCGCGACCGTCGTCGGCATCGTCGGCGTGGTCGTCGACGTGGTCGTCGACGTGGTCGTCGACGTGGTCGTCGACGTGGTCGTCGATGTGGTCGTGGAGGGCGATGTCGAGGTGGTGGGGGCAGCGGACG
>CAZWCU010000006.1:21459-23476 GCA_964632715.1 uncultured Bifidobacterium sp.
GTGGTCGTCGATGTGGTCGTGGAGGGCGATGTCGAGGTGGTGGGGGCAGCGGACGTGCAGGTCGCCGGCGCCGTCGTGGCGTCGTTGCCCACCTCGCGGGTGTGCGCACACGCCGTCGCGAGCAACGCGGCGCTCGCCAACAGCCGCCACGCACGATTCACGGCAACACGATCCATGGCAGCACCTCCTTCGGGAAGGCCCACCCTCAGTACAACCCCGGCACCGCGACACCGCAAGGGGCATGGGACACCACCCGCTCACCCTGGCCGTGGTGGCTCCGGGTCGCCGGCAGTGCGCCGGCTACGCCGGTCGCGTGAAGGCGAGAAACGCCTGAGGTGTCGACTCGTGCGCCAACTGTGCGCTGCGCCAGATTCGTGTCTGCGCCACGAAACCGGCATCGCCGACGCTCGCGATGACGTCGTCGATGCTGTGCCGGTACCAGGTGAGCGTTGTCGCCGATCCGTAGGCGTGCTCACGCTGGACTTCCTCGTTGCCACCGGCCTGGAACCCGATCAACGCCTGGCCGCCGGGCGAGAGCACGCGTGAGAGCTCGGCCCAGACCCCGGGCAGTGAAGCAGGAGGGGTGTGAATGATGGAGTACCAGTAGACGGCAGCCGCGACGGATTCGTCACCGACCGGCAACTCCGTCATCGCTGCGACGTCGAAGGACAGCTGTGGGTGAGCGGATCTCGCCATCGTGACCATCTCCGGTGAGACATCGATGCCGCGCACGTCGAGCCCTTGCCCGTGCAGGTACGACGTGACACGACCGACTCCGCATCCGATGTCGAGCACCGCGCCACCTCCCGCAGCGACGCAGTCCTCAGCGAACGCATCGAGGATCGCACGGTCGATCGGCCGCTCGAACGCGGCCGTGACGGTGGTGCCGACGGCGCCCACATACTGAGCGACGGAGAAGTCGTAGACCGCACGGGTCGACGCGATGTGCTCGGGCTCGGTCATGACCAAGTCTCGCGGCTTCGATCCCATCGACGAGGTCGATTTGGGACGTCAGCGGTCTTCGATCACCAGCCGGACTCGCTTGTTGCCCTTGCCCTTGTTCTCCAGCTTGATCACCCGGATGCGGCCCACCTCGGTGGTGCTGCGCACGTGCGTGCCGCCGTCGGCCTGCTTGTCGAGGCCGACGATGTCGACCACCCGGATCTCGGTGACGGCCTCCGGGATCATGTTCACCTTGGTGCGGATGAGATCGGCGTCCTGCACCGCCGTGTCGCGGGGCAGGAACTGCACCTCGATGGCATGGTCGAGTGCCAGTGCCGCGTTGACGAGCTCCTCGATGCGCGGCCCGAAGCCATCGGGCAGCGGGTCGAACTCGAAGTCCATGCGGGCCGACAGTGGCTCCATGTTGCCGCCCGTGACGGGCACCTTCCACTCGTTCCAGATGACGCCGCAGAGCACGTGCAGGGCGGTGTGCGTGCGCATCAGCTGGTGGCGCCGTTCCCAGTCGAGCGAGCCCGACACCTCCTCGCCGGCGGCGGGGAGCGGCCCGCCCTCCACGGTGTGCCACACGTCGGCACCCTCCTTGCGCACGTCGGTGACGGGCAGCCCGGCCAGCGTGCCGGTGTCGTGGGGTTGGCCGCCACCGGTCGGGTAGAAGGCGGTGCGGTCGAGCGCGATGGCGCCGTCGCGCACGCCGACCACACGGGCCGAGAAGTCGGTGAGATACGCGTCGCGGAGGTACAGCAGTTCGGTCACGAAGGAGAGTCTGCCGCATGACTGCAGCCCGTTAGCGTGTGATCGTGACGAACGATCCAGCCTCCCGGGCCAGGCGCGCCATCGCGCTGGTCGACCTCACCGAGTTGGGCGACCAGGCCACCGACGCCGATGTCACCGCGCTGTGCGCACGCGCGGTCGGTCCGCATGGCGCCGTCGCGGCAGTGTGCGTGTGGCCTCGCCACGTGCCCGTCGCCGTTGCCGCGCTCGCCGGCACCGGCGTTCGCATCGCCACGGTTGTCAACTTCCCGTCGAGCGACGACTCCATCGACGACGTGGTCGA
>CAZWCU010000006.1:23576-41555 GCA_964632715.1 uncultured Bifidobacterium sp.
AAGACGCCCGTCAGCGCCACGCTCGCGGCCACCGAGGTGATGCTGCAGGCCATCCGCCGGCTCGACCCCGCAGTGGGCCTGAAGCCGAGCGGTGGCATCCGCACACTCGCCGATGCCGATGCCTATCTCGCTCAGGCCGATCGCATCATAGGCCCCGAGTGGGTGTCGCCGGCCACGTTCCGGTTCGGCGCCAGCGGCCTGCTCACCGCGCTGGAAGCAGCCGCCGCGGGCGACACCACCGTCTCCAGCAAGTCGGCCTACTGATGATCCCGCAGGAGATCATCAGAGCCAAGCGCGACGGCCGGGTGCTGGCCGACGACGACATCGCCACGTTCATCGCCGGGCTCACCAACGGCGCGGTCACCGAGGGCCAGGCCGCTGCGTTCGCGATGGCCGTCTACTTCAAGGGCATGAACATCGCCGAGCGCGTGGCACTCACCAAGGCCATGCGCGACAGCGGCACGGTGTTGCACTGGGACCTCCCCGGTCCCGTGCTCGACAAGCACTCCACCGGTGGTGTCGGCGACACGGTGAGCCTGATGTTGGCGCCGATGGTGGCCGCGTGCGGCGGCTACGTGCCGATGATCTCCGGTCGCGGCCTCGGCCACACCGGCGGCACGTACGACAAGATGGAGTCCATCCCCGGCTACGTGGCCGCGCCGACGATGGCGAAGTTCCGCAAGGTGGTGGCCGCGCACGGGTGCGCCATCATCGGCCAGACCGCCGACCTGGCGCCGGCCGACAAGCGCCTGTACGGCATCCGCGACGTCACGGCCACGGTCGAGAGCATCGGGCTCATCACCGCGAGCATCCTGTCCAAGAAGCTGGCCGCCGGCCTCCACGGTCTGGCGATGGACGTGAAGTGCGGCAACGGCGCGTTCATGCCCACGCTGCCGAAAGCACGCGAGCTCGCACGCAGCATCGCCGAGGTCGCCACCGGCGCCGGCCTGCCCACCACCGCGCTCATCACCGACATGGATCGCCCGCTGGCCCATGCCGCCGGCAACGCGCTCGAAGTGGCGTACGCGGTCGACTACCTCACCGGTGCTCGACGCGAGCCGCGCATGCACGAGATCACGCTCGCGTTGTGCGCCGAGATGCTGCTGCACGGGAAGCTCGCACGCACGCCCAAGGCCGCGCGGACGATGCTGCAGGCCGCACTCGACTCGGGCGCCGCGGCGGAGAAGTTCGGCGAGATGGTCGTGGCGCTCGGCGGCCCGAAGCGGTTCGTCGAGAACCCGTGGAAGCACCTCGAACGGGCGCCGCTGCAAGTAGCCGTCGCGCCGGCGCGAGCCGGCGCGGTCACGCGCATCGACACGCGAGCGGTGGGCATGGTGGTCGTGGCACTCGGTGGCGGTCGCACGCGTCCGCAGGACCCGGTCGACCATGCGGTCGGCCTCACCGAACTGGCCGGCCTGGGCGAACAGGTAGGCCCCGACCGACCGCTCGCCGTGGTGCACGCTCGCACCAAGACCCAGGTCGCGCAGGCGACCGACCTGCTGCGCGCGGCCTACAGCGTGGGCGGCAAGCCGGCGAAGCAGTTCGAGCCGGTCCTCGACCGCATCACCATCTGACCCTTCACACAAGGTTCTGGGTCGCTCGCGTCCCCGTCCGCCGGAACGTTTCCTGTCCAGATGCTTCGGTGGGACGATTCCTGCCCAGAAGCCGCCGGGGCTACTGGGCGGTCTGGGGCTCTTTGGGGAGACCGAGCACGCGCTCGCCGACGATGTTGCGCTGGATCTGGCTGGTGCCGCCCCAGATGGTCTCGCTGCGGCTGAAGAAGAACGCACTCATCATCGGGCTCACCGGGTAGCCCTCACGACCCTTGTCGCGCGACGTGCCCGGCCACGAGCCGGCGCCGGACCCGGTGTCGATGAGCATCGACGACGCACCCTTGATGTCGAGGGCGAGCTCCATCGCTGCCTTGTGCATCTCGGTCCAGAACATCTTGTTGGTGGCACCGAGTGCAGCAACACCCATGTCCTTGGTGCCGGCGAGCGTGGACGACAGCGACCGCAGGCCGTTGATGCGCAGCAACTGGATCTTCGTGTAGTACTCCATCATCCGCTGGCGGATGAGCGGCTCGTGGATGGCGCCGTTCTCGGTGGCGTCGGCGAGCATCAGCTTGAACTCTTCCTCGAAGCGGCGGTAGCCGGTGGTGGCGCTCATGCCGCGCTCGAACGCGAGCGTGCTGTTGGCGACCTTCCACCCGTTGTTGACGCCACCGACCACGTTGTCCTTCGGGCAGCGCGCGTCGTCGAAGAACACCTCGCAGAACTCGGCGGTGCCGTCGGGCTGGGTGATGCCGCGCACCTCCACGCCGGGCTGGTGCATCGGCACCAGCAGGTAGCTGATGCCCTTGTGCTTCGGCGAGTCGGGGTCGGTGCGGGTGAGCAGGAAGCAGTAGTCGGCGTGGTGGCCGCCGGTGGTCCACACCTTCTGGCCGTTGATGACCCACTCGTCGCCGTCGAGCACGGCGGTGGTCTTCAACGAGGCGAGGTCGCTGCCGCTGTTGGGTTCGCTGAAGCCCTGGCACCAGCGCATGGTGCCGTTGAGGATCTGTGGCAGGAACTCCTTCTTCTGCTCCTCGGTACCCCACTGCAGGATGGTGGGGCCGACGAGCGTGTCGCCGAAGAAGTCGGCGCGCAGCGGTGCCTTGGCGCGGGCGAACTCCTCGGAGAGCACGACGCCCTGCATGGTGGTGAGGCCCTTGCCGCCGTACTCCTTGGGCCAGGTGGCGCAGATCCAGCCACCTTCGAACAGCTTGGCGGGCCAACCGGCGTTGAACTCCTTGCGGGCCTCGGGGCTCATCTCGACGTCGGGATCGAACCATCCTGCGGGCAGGTTGGTCTCCAACCAGCTGCGAATCTCGGTGCGGAACGCTTCGTCCTCGGGGGCGTAGATCAGGTCCATTGCACAAGTATTGACCCGCGGGTCAAGTCCCCGCCAGTCCAGCCACCCGACCAGCGCTTCGGTCGACCAAAGTCCCTGGTCACGGTGCTCGCCGCGCCGTACGGTGACGGTATGGCCAGCGACGCCACGCTCGATGCTCTGCTCCCCGCCGACATGGCCGCCAAGGCCGAGCAGGTGGGCGTCACCAAGGCCAACATGCCGTTGCGCCGGCTGGTGCCGCTGGGCGTGCTCGCCGGTGCGTTCATCGCGCTCGGCGCCAACTTCGCCACCGTGGTCACCGCCGGCGGTGGCAGCGCCCCGGGGGTCACCCGACTGCTCGGCGGCGTCGTGTTCTCGCTCGGCCTGATCCTGGTGGTGGTGAGCGGTGCGGAGCTGTTCACCGGCAACACCCTCATCGTCATCGCCGCCGCCAGTCGGCGCGTCACGACGAAGGCGCTGCTGCGCAACTGGCTGGTCGTGTACGTGTCGAACTTCGTCGGCGCCGCGGCCACCGCGGTGGTCGTCGTGGCCTCGGGCCGGCTGGAGGCCGGCACCGGCGACGTGGGCGTGCGCGCGCTGCAGATCGCGGAGACGAAGGGCAGTGTGGAGTTCGGCGCCGCGATCGCCAGCGCGGTGCTGGCCAACTGTCTGGTGTGCCTCGCGGTGTGGATGACGATGTCGGCGCGCACGCTGATCGACAAGGTGGTGGTCATCGTGCCGCCGATCGCCGCGTTCGTGGCCGCCGGCTTCGAGCACAGCGTGGCCAACATGTACTTCTTCCCTGTGGCCCTGGCGCAACGGTCGTGGGCGTCCGACGAGTTCTGGGTCGCCGGCGACACGACCGCGAGCGCCTACCCGCACGTCACGTGGCAGCACTTCCTGATCGACAACCTGCTGCCGGTGACCATCGGCAACATCATCGGTGGCGCGGTCCTGGTGGGCCTGGTGTACTGGTTCGTCTACCGCGGCCCCGGCACCCGAACGGACTGACCGTCAGCCGCCGGGGGCCACCAGTCGGTAGCCCACGTGTTGCTCGGTGACGATCGACGGGGTCGACGCACCCGCGCCCAGTGCCCGGCGCAGCTTGCTCACCACGGATCGCAACTGCAGTCGGTAGTCCTCGGTGGCCTCCAGGCCCCACAGCACTCTGGCCAACGTGCTGTACGTCATCACCCGCCCCTCGTTGCGCACGAGCGCGGTGAGGAGATCGAACTGGCGCGGGATCAGATCGACCGCCACGCCGTCGATCACGACGAGGTGCGCGGGGATGTCGATGACGAGACCACCGCAGCGCAGCACCTCGTCCTCCAGCAACGGCACGGTGGCGAGACGATGGCGGAGGGCGACGCCGAGCCGAGCGAGCAGCACGCGCGTGCTGTACGGCTTCAGCACGTAGTCGTCGGCGCCGACCTCCAGCAGATCCACCAGCCGGTCCTCGAGCGCGTCGGCGGTGACCACGATGATGGGGCACTGCAGCTCGAGGCGCAGGTGCCGGCAGAGGTCGACGCCGTCGATGTCGGGCAGGCCGAGATCGAGCAGGACGACGTCGACGGGCAACGAGCGGGCGGCCGTGAGGGCCTCCTTGCCCGAACCTGCGGTGGCGACCTGATGGCCACGCGACCGGAGCACGGTGGCGAGCGTGTCGCGCTGCCGCGGGTCGTCCTCGACCAGCAGGATCAGCGCCGGACTACCCGCAGGCCGCGACGGTGAAGGAGACGGCGGCGCCTCCAGATGGTTCGTCACGAACGGAGATGGTACCTCCGTGCGCTTCCACGATGGCCTTGCAGACCGCCATCCCGAGACCCACCGACCCGGAACCCGGGGCCTGGAACGGTTGGAAGGGGTCGGCCCGCAGCGCCGCGGGGAAGCCCGGCCCATCGTCGCTGACGGTCACCTCCACACCGCGCTCGCACGGGCGAGCGGCCACCACGATGCGGGACCCGCTGGGGGTGTAGCGCAACGCGTTCTCGACGAGGTTGGTGAGCACCTGATCGATCTGCACGAGATCGACGAGCACGTCGGGGAGGTCGGCCGGCACGTCGACGACGATGTGATGCGTGCCGTCGGCGTGCAACCGCGAGACGCTGCGCGCGGCGAGGTGCGCGAACGATTCGGGTTCGAGCGTCGGGATGAGCGCACCCGCCTGCACGCGGCTGACGCTGAGGAGGTTGCCGACGATGCGGTCGAGTCGCTCGCTCTCGTCGCGCACCCGCCCGAGCAGTTGATCGCGAGTGACACGGTCGTGCTCCACCTCACCGTCGAGCAACTCCGTGGAGATGGACCGGATGGTGGACAGCGGGTTGCGGAGGTCGTGCGACACGCCACGCAACAGAACCGCGCGTTCTTGATCGAGGAGTTGACCGTCGGCGGCCGACCCACGAAGCCCGGCGAGCGCTCCGATGGTGAGCGACACGACCATGAACGCGACGAGGACGAACACGTCCTCGGTGAGACCGATGCGCACTTCACCGATCGGTGGGATGAACGCCATCGCGAACACGAGTGCAGCGATGGCGGCCACCGGGAGCGCCACCCATCGATCCGTCATCACGCTCGTCAGCACCACCGGCACCAGCAACAGCAGTGCCGGCACGGCATGCGTGACGTCGTCGCGGATGAGAGAGCACGGGACTGCGACGAGGGCGATGCCGACGAGACCGACAGCAGCGCCTCGGAGGCGCGAGGTTCGTTGCTCCGACGTCACCTGCACAGTCTGCCCGCTCCGGGACGGCCGACCGGTGGCCTGTTCACGGAGCCGATGCTGCGAGGAAATCCTGCGGAAACAAACCATCGCCATTCTGACGGCCAACCCCTCACGAACACAGGAGCAACGATGGATTCTGGAAGTCTGACCTGGGTGCTGGTGTCGGCAGCGCTGGTGCTGTTCATGACACCGGGACTTGCCTTCTTCTACGGGGGCATGGACCGCAGCCGCAACGTGCTCAACATGTTGATGATGAACTTCTACTGCCTGCTGATCGTGCCGGTGGTGTGGGTCATCTGCGGCTACTCGCTCGCACAGGGTGGCACGGGCAACTTCATCGGGAACTTCGATTACCTGTTCCTCGACGGCATCGGCGTGCTCGACGACAACGGCGGCCAGATGGCCACCATCGCGTTCCTCGGCATGTTCGCGGCCATCACACCTGCGCTCATCTCGGGCGCGGTCGCCGATCGCATGAAGTTCTCGGCGTGGGCGCTGTTCGTCCCGCTGTGGCTGCTGCTGGTGTTCGTCCCCGTCTTCAAGTGGGTGTACGGCGGCTGGTTGTTCGACCGTGGCTCGCTCGACTTCGCCGGCGGCACCGCCATTCACGTCAACGCCGGCATCGCCGCGTTGGCCGCCGTGCTCGTGCTCGGCAAGCGCAAGGGCTGGCCGACCGAAGGGCACCCGCCGCACTCCATGCCGCTCGTCATGCTCGGCACCGGCATCCTCTGGTTCGGCTGGTTCGGCTTCAACGCCGGCTCGGCGCTCGCTGCGAACGGTCAGGCCGCGCAGGCGTTCATGAACACGTTCCTCGCTGCTGCCGCCGCCGGCCTGGTGTGGGTGCTCATCGAGCGCATCCGCGATGGTCATGCCACCAACCTCGGTGCGGCTTCCGGCATCGTCGCCGGCCTCGTGGCCATCACGCCGGCTGCCGGCTTCGTCTCCGGTGCAGCACCCCTCGCCATCGGCGCTCTCGCCGGCGCGATCTGCTGCTACGCGGTGAAGCTGAAGACGAAGGTCGGCTACGACGACGCACTCGACGTCGTCGGCGTGCACTTCGTCGGCGGCCTGGTCGGTTCACTCACGGTCGGCATCTTCGCCAACCCCGAGTTCTTCGACGGAGCCTTCAAGGCCGGCCTCCTCTACGACGGCGGTCTCGGCCTGCTCGGCGAGCAGGCGTTGGCGAACGTGTCTGCGATCATCTGGTCGTTCATCATCACCGGCCTGATCATGCTCGCTCTCAAGAAGACCATCGGAGTGCGAGTGAGTGACGAGACCGAGACCAACGGACTCGACTTCGCCGAGCACGCCGAAACCGCCTACCACTGATCGACAGAACGAAAAGAGCGCAACCATGAAACTCATCACAGCGATCCTCAAGCCGTTCAAGCTCGACGACGTGAAGGCGGCTCTCAAGGGAGCCGGCGTCGTCGGCATGACCGTCACCGAAGTCCGTGGGTTCGGCCGCCAGGGCGGTCACACCGAGACCTACCGCGGCACGGAGTACCAACTCGACTTCGTCCCCAAGGTGAAGGTCGAGATCGTGGTCGACGACGGCGTGGTCGACTCGGTGGTCGACGCCGTCGTCGCGGCGGCCAGCACCGGCAAGATCGGCGACGGCAAGGTGTGGATCACCTCCGTCGACGACGTCGTCCGCATCCGCACCGGCGAGCGCGGACCCGACGCGATCTAGCACTGCGTCAGAGGGCGTTCGCCCGTGACCCACCGACGTCGTGTGCGCTGTGACCCGCCCAGCGGGACCGAGCGCACACGACGTACGGCGATCGTTCGAGGCCAACGCCGGCGCGGCGCGGTCAGAGGGTCAGCGATCAGAGCGACAGGACGTAGCCGCGACCGCGCACTGCCGCGATGTGCACGTGCAGCCCGTCGAGCCGGCGCCGCAGCCGGTAGATCGCGGCTTCCATCGCGACGCGGTTGAGCGAGCGATGCCAGACCGACTCCGCGAGCTCGTCGTAGTCGACGACGGTGCCGACGTGATCGAGCAGCTTCGCCAGGATGGCTGCTTCGGTGGAGGTGAGCACCACCGTCACGCCGGCGCGGTGCAGCACTCGCTCGCCGTCGATGAACGGCACGTCGGACTGCAGTTGGGTGCCATGGCGCAGCAGTTGCGAGGCTCTCGCCAGCACGTCGGACTCGGTCGCCGGCAGGCGGATCCAGTCCTCGTCGATGCCGACGACCGGCGGGTCGACGTCCGGGGCCACCAGCAGCAGGCGCGGGATCGCGGCTCGGGCGAGCGCTCGGCGACGGCCTTCGTCGGCAGGCCATGCGACGAACTCGACCGGCATGCCACCGACCAGGTTGCACCGCTCCGCGAGCTCGTTCACCTCTCGGATGGTATGGCACCGTCGCTGCGACGGCGTTTCGGCAGGATGAACAACACGTCCGCCAACACGTTCGAATCCGGTTCACAGTGCGTTCACACGCGCCGAACAGTTGCGAAACCTGGAGCCCCTAGCTTCTCGTCATGGCCAGCCTCGCTCCTGCTTCGAGCTTCGATGCCAACCCCCTCGCGTATCAGGGCCGACAGGAGCGGGCTGTGCTGGCCGTACTGCTCGCCAACCGCAATCGAGTGGTGGGTCGGCGTGAGCTGGCCCGCCAAGCGGGTCTCGCAGAGCTGAACCAACGTCGCTGCGACAGCGTGCTGGTCGGTGTGCGGCGGCAGTTGGGCCCGGAGTCGATCGTCACCGTCCGCAGTCGCGGGTGGATGCTGGCCGATCACGCGGTGCCCGCAGCGGAAGCGCTGCTGGCCAGCGATCCGGCGTGATCGCGGCCACCGAAGGCGTCGATCTCGCACGCCTGCTGCTCGACCTGCTGATCGTCCTCACGGCGGCCAAGCTGGCAGCCGAGGGCGCGGAGCGTCTCAAGTTGCCGGCGGTGCTCGGTGAGATCCTTGCCGGCGTCGCCATCGGCCCATCCGGACTGGGCCTGATCGAGCTCACCGATGCACGCGGCGTGTCGCTGGCGATGTTCGCCGAGATCGGAGTGCTGCTGCTCCTCCTGCAGGTGGGCATGGAGATGGACCTCGCCGAACTGAGCAAGGTCGGCAAGGCCTCTCTGCTCGTCGCGATCATCGGCGTCGCGGTGCCCTTCGCCAGTGGGGCCGGCGTGGGGCTGTTGTTCGGACAGAGCACGAACACCGCGATCTTCATCGGCGCCGCGCTGACGGCGACCAGTGTCGGCATCACCGCTCGCGTGTTCGGCGACCTCCGCGCGCTCGCCACCATGGAAGCCCGCATCGTGCTCGGCGCCGCAGTGGCCGACGACGTGCTCGGGCTGGTCATCCTCACGGTCGTCGTGAAGGTGGTCACGGGCGATTCGGTCGGTATCGGCACCGTCGCATCCACGCTCGGCCTGGCGATCGGGTTCCTCATCCTCACCGGCATCGTCGGACTGCTGTTCGTCCCCCGCTTGCTCGACGCGGTGCACCGTCGCGCCAGCTCGCCGGCCACCGTCACGGTCGTGGCGCTCGTCGTCACCCTCGCGTTCGCCGAGCTGGCCGACGCCGCCAAGCTCGCCTTCATCATCGGCGCCTTCATGGCCGGGCTCGGGCTGACGAAGAGCCGCCAGCACGATCGCATCGCCCGCGACCTCGGCTCGGTGGGCAACGTGTTCATCCCCGTGTTCTTCGCACAGATCGGCATCAACGCCGATCTGTCCGCGATGGCGAAGCCGTCGGTGCTCGGCCTGGCGGCAGTGTTGAGCGTCGTCGCGGTGCTCGGCAAGCTGGCCGCCGCTGCAGGTGCGATGGGAACCAGGGCCGACAAGCTGCTGATCGGGCTCGGCATGATCCCGCGCGGCGAGGTCGGCCTGATCTTCGCATCGATCGGCCTCACCAACGAAGTGCTGAACGGCGACGAGTACGGCGCGCTGCTCATCGTGGTGCTGCTGACGACGGTGATGACACCTCCGTTGCTGCGACTGCGTCTCGGCAAGGCGAGTGCGCCGCCGGAGCTCGACGTCACCGACGAGCCCGTCGAAGGATGGCTCACCACCACCCAGGGCGAGATCCGTCTCAACGGCACGCCACCCGGTTCGCTGATCGTGCCGCTCGCGCTGCGCACCGCCGGCCTCACCATCAGCGCTCGCCCGTCCGCGGAGGTGCTCGACTGGTTCGCGGCACACCGCAACACGCCGGTGTCGTGGAACCACGGCCACACCGTCGCGCTCGTCCGCCTGCTGCGTACCGCCAATCCGAGCGCGTGGCGGTTCCTCGACCTGACCGGCGTGCTCGAGCGCGCGCTGCCGGAGGTCGCCCAGGCGATGAGTCACCGGCGCGCCGACCTCGGCGACCTCGACCCGATGGGCGCGCTGCGGTTCCCCGTGGTCGATCGCCTCGACGACCTCGCCCCCGTGCTGGGCATGGCCACCGACGACCTGATCATCGCCGCACTCACCGCCGATGTGTGCGCCGATACAGAAGCCGACGCGCCGTGCGCACTCTCGCTCGCTCGCCGGCTGGTGCCCGAGCACGAGGCGGAGCGGATCGCGGCGATCGCCGCCGACGCACACCTCCTGCGCGCGAGCGCCCACGACCCCGAGGCGTTCGAACCCGGCGAGATCCTGCAACTGGCCACGCACCTCGCGAGCGCCGCGCACGCCCGCGATGCGTACGAGTTGGCCCTCGCGCTCGGCCCGCTCTCCCGCCGCCATCGCGAGGCGCTCGACGCGCGGCTGGCGATGGTGACCGAGGCGCTCGAGCATCCGGAGCTGACCGGCAGCGAGGCGAACAACCTGGCGGGCGCACGGCGCATGGCCGCGGAGCGACTGCTCACCGATCCTGCGCCGATCGAGCGCCTGCGCTTCGCGAGCAACACCTATCTGCTCGCACACGAGGCCGAGGAGCTGGCGCGCCAGGTGCAACTGGTGGAACCGCTCCCCCGCAGCGGCACGGTAAGGGTGGCCGTGGCGCCACTGCCCGAGCCGGACCGATGGAAGATCGATGTGGCCTGCCGCGATGCCGACGGCCTGCTGGCCCGGCTGACCGACGTGCTCACGCTGCACGGGCTCGACATCGCCGCCGCCAGCATCGCCACGTGGGCGGACGGAGCGGTGCTCGACAGCTTCGTGGTCGTGTCTCGCGATCGACCGAGCGCGAAGGAGCTCTCGCTCGCGTTCGAGGCCGGCCTCCGCAAGCGCCTCTCGCCCGTGGCGATGCCCTCGCTGCACGTCGAGTTCGACAACGCGGCGCTGCCGTGGCACACACTCGTGGTGGTCACCGGACCGGACCGCCCTGGCGCGCTGCTGGCGGTGAGCTCGGCGCTTGCGACCGCCGGCGTCGTGCTGCACACGGCACGCATCTCGACCTCCGATCAACAGGTCAACGACCGCCTTGCGGTGAGCGACCGGCTGGGCCGCAAGCTCGATGCCGCCGCGATGGACCGCATCAGAGTGGCGCTCGCGGAGGGTCGGACGCCGCGTCGGCTGCGACGTTGAGCACGACTCGGGCACGCGAACACGACTGACACAGAGCGGCAACGCGGAGGCGATGGGCGCGTCATCCACCGTCGCTACAGTCCCATCACCTCACGACGTCGCGGTGCCGAGACGGGCTCCGGCACTCGAGAGCGGAACGGTTCGCCGTTCACGCGCCCGGAGACTCCTGTCTCCGGTAAGGGGCAGTTCCCGGGTCGCACGTCTCACGACGTTCGATCCGGGAACGTTCCCGCGCTCTCACGCCGGCCGCCGGCCGCGCGCAGGTGACCGGCAGGTGAACGCGAGCGCCACAGTGCGGAAACAATGCGGCCACGGCGGTGAAACCTCGCCTCCGTATGGTGCGCCTCACTCGCTCCAGCGCCGCGGCGAGTTCTCTGCTAGCCCCTCTAGCCCCTCGAACACACAGGAGACAACGTGCGCACACGAGTGCCCAAATATCTACTCGGCGCGGCCATTGGTGCCGTCGCCGCCACTGCACTGATCGGGACGACCGCCTTCGCCGGCGACGAACCCGATCCGGTCGCGGTGCTGAGCCAGCAGACGAGTCTGCTGTGGATCGTCCTCGGCGCAGTGCTGGTGATCTTCATGCAGGCGGGTTTCGCACTCGTCGAGACCGGCTTCACCCAGAAGAAGAACGCGGCCGAGGTGATGAGCACCAACTTCGCCATCTTCGGTCTCGGCTTCGTCGGCTTCCTGTTCATCGGCTTCCCGTTGGCCTTCGCCGGGTTCAGCTACTCGGCGTTCGGGCTCGACGTGCCGATGAACGGCGACGGCCTGCCCGCCGTCGGTGGCGAGTTCACCGGCCTCTTCTACTGGGGCTACAGCCACCTCGGCAACGCAGCGACGCCGGCACTGCTCGGCTTCTTCCTCTACATGGTGGCCTTCATGGACACCGTGGCCACCATCCCCACCGGGTCGATGGCGGAACGGTGGAAGTGGAAGAGCTTCGTGATCTGGGGCCTGTTCTGCGGCGCGATCTACTACCCGATCTTCGCTGCCTGGACCTGGGGCGGCGGTTGGCTGGCCAAGTCGTGGGAGACCATGAACCTCGGCGCCGGCTACACCGACTTCGCCGGTTCCGGTGTGGTGCACGCCGTGGGTGGCGCAGCGGCGCTCGCCGGTGCGATCGTCCTCGGACCACGCATCGGCAAGTACGGCCCCGACGGCACGGCGCGGGCGATCCCCGGCCACAACATCCCGATGGCGCAGCTCGGCTGCTTCATCCTGCTGTTCGGCTGGTTCGGCTTCAACGCCGCGTCCACGTTCAGTGTCGCCGACGTGCAGTTCGCCACGGTGGCCGCCAACACGGCGATCGCCGGCGCGGTCGGCGCCGTCGTCTCGATGTACTACATCACCTGGAAGTCGGGGAAGCCCGACCCCGGCATGATGGTGAACGGCATGCTCGCCGGTCTCGTGGCCATCACCGCCCCCTGCGCCTTCGTGGCGCCGTGGGCAGCAGCAGTCATCGGTGCGATCGCCGCGATCCTCACCACGGAAGCCGTGTTCTTCTTCGAGCGTCGCAAGATCGACGATCCGGTGGGCGCAGTGGCAGTGCACGGCGTGTCCGGCACGTTCGGCGTGCTCGCCGTGGGCATCTTCGCCAACGGCAAGTACGGCGCCGGCTGGAACCTCTCCAGCAGCACGGGTGTCAAGGGCATCATCGAGGGCGACTGGGGCCAGCTCGGCGCTCAGGCACTCGGCGTGCTCGTCATCTGGACCGTCATCTTCGGCATCGCGTTCGGGTTCTTCAAGATCCAGGACAAGATGACCAAGGGCGGCATCCGCTCCCCTGAAGAGGACGAGTTGGCCGGCCTCGATCTGCCCGAGATGGGCGTCCTGGCGTACAACGACTGAGGATGGACCACATGACGAACATCATCATCAACGCTTCGAGCCGGAAGGCGACCCACCAATGAAACTCATCACCGCAATCGTGAAACCATTCAAGCTCGACGACGTGAAGGCAGCCGTGAAGGCCGCCGGAGTGGTCGGCATCACCGTGACCGAAGTACGCGGCTTCGGCCGTCAGGGCGGCCACACCGAGGTCTACCGCGGCACCGAGTACAACATCGACTTCGTTCCGAAGGTGAAGCTGGAGATGGCCGTCGACGACGGTGCCGTCGACGGTGTCATCGAGGTGCTGGTCGCATCGGCAGCCACCGGCAAGATCGGCGACGGCAAGATCTGGGTGGTCGACATCGACCGCCTGGTGCGCATCCGGACCGGGGAGGAAGGGGTCGACGCCATCTAGTCGTCGACCACACCGGCGAGAGCCGTGGTGGGCACCGATTCCCTGGGCGGACAGGGAGTCGAGTGCCTGCCACGGCTCTTCCCGTTTTCGCGAGCGAGCGGATCAGCCGTCGGAGAGCGCCGACTTGAGACGAGCACGCAGCGCTTCGTGCTCGTGGTCGGGCACTTTGCCGCCGTCGTTGGCGTGCACGTAGAACACGTCGACCACCTCGTGCCCGAGCGTCGCGACCTTCGCGGATCGGATGTCGAGGCCGGACGCCACCAGTTCGTTGGAGAGGCGGTACAGCACCAGCGGGCCGTCGGGTGCGCGCACGTCGATCATCGTCGTGTGGTCGGACGCCTCGTTGCTGATGAGCACTTCGCGCCGAGGGGAGGCGGCGGCCACCGGACGCCGGCGCGCCCGCGCGGTGATGCGCTGCGACAGGCGGCCGGGGATGTCGAGCTGTCCGGCCAACGCGGCACGCAGGTCGTGCTCGATGCGCTGCCAGGGAACGGCGGTGCCCTGCGCGCGAGACAGACGGAACTCGTCGACGGCGGTGCCGTCGGGGCCGGTGTGGGCGTCGGCGCCCACCACGTCGACACCGTGCAGCGACAGCGTGCCGGCGATGAGCGAGAACAAGCCGCTGCGATCCGCGCTGGCGATGCGCAGCACCTCGAACTCGCCCTCCATCACGTGCTCCAGGTGCATGTCGCCGTGCTCCGCGACCGCGGCGACGAGATCGGCGAAACGGTTGGCATCGCGCGACGGTTCGACGGCGCGTCCGTCGCCGCGCAGCAACCGCGACGTGCGGTCGACGAGCTCGTCGATGAGCCGTGCCTTCCAGGCCGACCACGCCGAGGGCCCGGTGGCGAGGCTGTCGGCACGAGTGAGTGCGTCGAGCAGTTCGAGCCGACCGAGGTTCTGCACCGCGGCGGCGACGTTGGCCGCAGTGCGCGGGTCGCCGAGGTCGCGACGAGTGGCCGTCTCCGCGATGAGGAGGTGGTGCTCGACGAGTGCGACGAGCGTGTCGATGTCGTCGGGCGGCCAGCCCATCCGGTCGGCGATGCGCACGACGAGCTCCATGCCGACTTCGGTGTGGTCGCCGGGGTGACCTTTGCCGATGTCGTGCAGCAGCGCGCCGCACAGCAGCAGGTCGGGTCGCGAGACCTCGCGCACGAACTCGTTCGCATTGGCCACGGTCTGCAGCAGGTGGCGATCCACCGTGTACGTGGGGAACGCGTGGCGTTGCGGCAGACTGCGCACGTGCCGCCACTCGGGCAGGTAGCGACTGAACAGGTCGTAGCGCTCGAGTGCTTCCACGGCACTCACCAGTCCCTGGCCGGCGCCCAGCAGGCTGACGAACGAGCGACGAGTGCGCTCGCTCCACGGCTCGCCCGGCTCGGCGCCGCGGCTCGCGAGGATCTGCAGCGACTGCACGCTCACCGGCAGCCCGGCGTGAGCGGCAGTGGCGGCGAGGTGGAACACGTACGACGGCTCGTCGACCTCGGCGTCGGCAGCGATGTGCGCCTCGCCATCGATGACCGTGACGCCCGCGCCGATGGTTGCACCAGTGCGCGACGTGCCGCGACCGCCGTGCAGCAGACGCTCGATGCGACGCCAGAAGCGTTCCGTCGCCCACTCGATGGTGTGCGCCGCGCCGGACAGCTGCAGCATCAGCGAGTCGGCATCGGCGTAGCCCATCGCTTCGGCCACCTTGTCCTGATCCTGCAGCTGCAGGACGTTCGACGTGCGACCGGTGACGCGATGCAGTTCGCAACGCGCGGCCAGCAGCAGGTCGGCCGGGCCGGCGAGGTCGTCGACCGGGCCGTCGAACGCGGCCGACACGTCGGGGCGGTCGACGGCGAGCGCCCACCGGATCATGTCGTGGTCGCGCAGACCGCCGCGCCCGTCCTTGAGGTCGGGCTCGAGGAGCGACGCGACGTCGCCCAACTTCGTCCACCGCTGCTGCCCGGTGTCGAGCAGCCGCTGCAGCCACGCCATCGGCTTGCGCCGCCACTGCTCGACCGCCTGCCGCTGCAGGTCGGCGACCATGTCGCGATCGCCGGCGAGGCAGCGCACCTTGAGCACCGCGGTGGCGGTGTCGAGGTCGGAGGCGGCCAATGCGAGCAGCGTCTTCACGTTGTGCGTGGCCGGGCTCAGCTTCAACCCGCCGTCCCACATCGGGTACCAGAGCTGCTGGGCCACGTCGCGAACATCGGAGTCGCGTGCCTTCACCGGGTGGACGAGCATCACGTCGATGTCGCTGCCCGGGCACAGCACGCCGCGCGCGTAGCCGCCGGTGGCCATGACGGCCCAGCCCGCGGGGAGGTCGGACGCCAGCGAGTAGAGCCACGAATCGGCCTGCTGCGACAACCGCCTGGCGAGCGTGCGCCCGGCGAGGTCGGGGTCGCCGACGAGATGCGTGCGCATCCGTTTGATGGTGGCGGCATCGACCGACTGCATCGCATCAGCCTATGAGCTGAACGGAACTCGCCAATGAGTAACGAATACTCAGGTGCCGACACCCGGATTTCTCGACGATGGGTCCATCACCACCGACCGCTTCGTCAAGGAGAACCCCATGTTCCACGTCCACGCTCTCGCCCGCACCGCACTCTTCGCCGGAGTGCTGGCCGCGGCGTCACTCGTCACCGCCACGGCCGAGGCTGCCCCGCCGCCGCTGCAGTTCAGCAGCAACATCCACTGCGCCGCGCTCACCGACGTGGTCACGGTGATCAACAACACTGCCTCCGACGTGGTGGCGAGCGTCGTCCTCGAGACGTCGCTGCAGCACTCGACCAAGTCGGCCACGGTTCCGGCGAACGGCTACGTGAACCTGGTGTTCGACCTCACCATCGGCGAGCGCCTGGACAAGGTGATCCTCCGCGACGCCAACGACGTCACCGTGTTCACCGCGTTCACGGACCGCGTGGTCACCGGCACGGGCGAGTGCACTCGGCCGGCGTTCGACCTGGTGGAGCTGACCGGCTACTCGCTCACCTGCAGCGGCGGCACCACCCACGCCAGCGTGACGGTGAAGAACAGCGGCGACTACGGCCACGACCTCACCGCCTCCGCCGACGCCTGGTTCCCGACGGACTCGGAGTACCAGGCTGCACTGCAGGCCGGCACCATCTCCGGCGACTCGGAGACGGTGGCATTGACCGCCGGCTCCACTCGGGTGATCGCGCTCGACTTCGAGATCGTCGATTCGTTCCTCCTCTCCGTCACCGCCGGCCAGACGAACGTGTTCACCGACGGCCCGCGCACACCCGCCGCCGGCGAGAGCTGCGCGGCAGCCCCGGTGGTCACCGAGGCGCCGCAGGACACCGCGCCACCCACCACCGTCACCGGTGACACGGTCCCTGGTGACACGGTCCCTGGCGACACGATTCCTGGCGACACGGTTCCTGGCGACACGGTTCCTGGCGACACGGTTCCTGGCGACACGGTGCCGGCCGGCGGTCCGATCACGCCGGAGACCGGCTCCGACGCTCCGACCACCTCGTCGACCTCGTCGACCTCGTCGACGCTGCCGGCCGCTGCCAGCCTGGCGGCAGGTGGGGCGCTCCCGATCACCGGCCGCTCCTCGCTGCCCGTCGGCCTGTTCGGCGCCGTGATGTTCTCGATCGGTCTCGGCCTGGTGCGCAGCGCCCGCCGGCACGCCTGATCGGGCACGGCACGTTCGAACGAGCGGCGGCCGACCCGAGCGTCGTAGAGTCGGACGCATGACCGACACTCTCGAGACTCCCGCTCAGGCCGGCCGCTGGACCGCGCAGTGGAAGGAGCTCTACGCAGAGGTCATCACCACCGGGTTGTGCACGGGGTGCGCGGGGTGCGTGGTCACCTGTCCGCACGATGTCATCGGGTACGAGCACGAGGAGGGCAAGTACAAGCCGTTCCACCTCGAGGAAGAGCTCGGTCTCGACAACTGCGTGCACGGGTTCGGCGCGGGCGGCGGCTGCACCACGTGCACCCGTGCCTGCCCTCGCTTCCGGGCGTGGGAGCCGGCGGCCGACATGCACCTGTTCGGCCGAGTGCGCGAGCCCGACGAGATGGGTGGCATCTGGAAGCAGCTGCTGCTCACCCGTGCCGCCGACGAGACGCAGCACGAGAAGGGCCAGGACGGCGGCTTCGTCACCGCGATGCTGTCGTGGCTGATGGACCACGACTACATCGAGGCCGCAATGGTCAGCGGTGTCGAGCCCGATGATGCGTGGAAGGCGAAGCCGGTGCTGGCTCGCAACAAGGAGGAGGTGCTGGCCACGGCCGGCAGCCGCTACACCTACTGCGCGAACCCGCTGGCGTTGCGTGAAGCCACGGAGCAGGGGTTCACCAAACTGGCGCTCGTGGGCATGGGCTGCCAGACCAGCTCGCCGCCCATCATGTGGGACCGCAAGGCCGGCAAGGTCTCGAAGCCGTTCCTGTTCAACATCGGCCTGCTGTGTTCGAAGACGTTCGACGACGCCATCTTCCCGGAGCTGTTCGAGGCCAAGTACGGCTTGAAGAAGGCCGACATGGTGAAGATGAACATCAAGGGCGCGTTCCAGATCTGGATGAAGGACGGCTCGTTCCACGAGATCGATCTGAAGGAGTGCCACGGCTGGACCCGCGAGGGCTGCAAGAACTGCCCCGACTTCGCCGCCGAACACGCCGACATCTCGACCGGTGGCATCGGCAAGGACAACGCGTGGACCCT
>CAZWCU010000007.1:0-32126 GCA_964632715.1 uncultured Bifidobacterium sp.
GCAGGATCATCGTGTTGACGTCGACCGCGGGCACGGCTACGCCGTCCTCGTCGTCGAGGCCCAGCGTGTCGTCGCCGGTGGGCGCTCCCGGTGGGGTGGCAGGGAACGGTGACGCTCCCCCACCCGCCTGTGCCTCGCGATCGAACACGGTGCCCAGCCGCGGGCCTGCTGTGGTGCCGTCGGCGACCGCGCGGACCTGCATGTCGTCGGCGAAGAAGTACTCGCCGGCTTCGAGCGCGGCCGTCACGACGAAGCGCAGCGAAGTGGCGGTTCCGTACTGGCCCGGCGAGAGCAGGATCTCCTCACCCGAGTAGATGGTGGGGTTGTTGCAGTTGGTGTAGGTCTGCAGCGTCACCCACGGGGCCGCAGCGGTGGGCCTGACCTGCACGGCCACCGAGTCGCCGGCCGCCAGGTTGCTGCAGCGGTACTCGAATCCGAGCGCCACCGTCGTGTACGCGGACAGGTCGCCGACCGAACGTGAGAGGTCGGTGTTGACCGCGGTCGTCGACGACGCACTGCCGAGGCGGGCGCTGCGGGTGGCAGCATCGATGATGTTCTGGACGACACCGCCCGACGCGCCACCACCGCCGGCATCGGTCTCGGCCCACGAGGTGCCCGACCACGGTGCCGAACCGGTGGACCCGGTGTACCCGAGGCTCTGGAACGTGTCGGCGATGTAGGTGCGCAGCGACGTGGCGCGCGCCCGTGCCGGGTTGGTGCCGCCCCCGCCGTTGTACGTGGCCGGGTCGTCGGCGACGTCGAAGCAGCGCACGCAGTCGATGACACTGGCCTTCGCCACACCGTTGCCGCTGCGCACCGTGGCGATGTTGGTGATCTCGTCGGTGGCGGTGTACGGGTTGTTCACCGTGGCCGTGAGCACCACCGTCGCCGACTCGCCCTGCAGCAGATCGACGAGCGTGACCAGGTTGGGCGGCGCCGCGCCGGCCACGGTGGACGGACCGCGCGACGTGAGGGAGAACACCACGTTGTCGACGTTGAAGTTGTCGGGGTTCGTGCCGCCGAAGGCATCGGTGACCGTGAACCGCACCTCGGTGGCGGTGCCCAGCAGGCCGCCTGCCAGCACGAAGTTGTTGTTCACGTAGGCGGCGTCGTTGCAGTTGCTGTAGGTGGTGATGGTGGACCAGGCGGCGGCGCCGTTCGGGCGCATCTGCAACGCGACCACGTCGCCGGTCTCGAGACCGACGCACCGCTTGTCGAGGCTGAGCGAGGCCGCGCTGTACCCGGTGAGGTTGCCCAGCACGCGCGCAATGCCTTCACCCGCGCCGGCACCGTTCTGGAACTGCGCGCTGAGATCGCCGAGGTCGGTGACCTTGCGAATTCGACCGGTGTTGACGATGGGTGCGGTGACGCTGTTGTCGGTCTCGGTCCAGGCCGCTGCCGACCAGGCCGCGGAGCCGGTGCTGCCGCCCCAGCTGCCGGTGGTGGCGAAGTTGTCAGCGATGGTGGTGACGAGTGGACCCGGCCGGGTGACCGACGTCGACACCCAGGTGAGCCCGGCGGGCAGCGGGTCGGTGACGGCCAGGTTGGTGAGCGTGCCCGACGAGGAGTTGGTGACGGCGATGGTGTACGTGATGGTCTGGCCGGGCAGCACCGGGTTGCCGGCCGCGCTGGACGACTTCGTGATGCGCAGGCCGTCGACGGCGATGCACCCGGTGTCGGCACCGTTGGCAGGGGTGAGGATGATCTCGCGCTGGCTGGTGACGATGGCTCGGTTGCAGAGCGCTTCTGTCCCGACGAACGCCTCGTCGATGACGGAGTCGAAGGTGGCGGTGGCGACACCGCCGACCGGGATGTTGGCGACGAGTTGCCGGCCCGCTTCGTCGTACGGGAAGAGCGTGGCAGCGGGCGGCGCGACGTCGTCGGCCACTGGCGTGGGCGGGCCGCCGTTGACCACGATCTGGGTGGAGCCGGGCACGTAGGTGACCCCGACGGGCAGCGGGTCGAACAGCACCGGGTTGATGAGGGCGTAGTAGTCGGTGTTGGCCGCCTCCACCGACCAGCGCAGCGTGTCGCCCGGGTCCGCAAGACCGTCGCCGTCGATGTCGATGGCGATGACCGCGAGCTTCCGGATGCACAGCGCGCCGCACGCCGGGAACAGCGTGGTGCCGAGGTCGATGCCGGGGAACGCCACGGGGGTGGTGCTGGCAGGGTCCTCGCCGTACGCGGCGGCCACCCCGACGCCGTCGACGGTGTAGAGGCGCGCGCCGGTCATGTCGTCGTCGGTGGTGTCGGTGATGCGCAGTTGCCCCAGCGCGGCCGGCACGGCGATGGAGACGTCGTACCGGTTGCCGTTGGGGTCGGTGTTGGCACCGGTGGTGGGGTCGGCGTCGTAGTCGACGAACAGGGTGGTGGGCGCGAGCGTGACCACCCACACGGGGTCGTAGTTGGCCACCGACAGGTCCTGCGAGCCGGGCGCCCACCCCACCACGAGCGAGTCGGTGATGACGCGCGCCGGCAGCAGGCTGTAGCCCCAGTCGTAGTTGAGCGAGTTCCCCGACGACTCGCGGGTGCCGACACCTGCCACCGCCGCGAACGTGGAGGTCGACGTGACCCGCCCCCCGGAACCTGCGGGCAACGTGGGCGCCGGGTTCAGCGTCTGCCCGGCGGGGATGACGAAGTTGGTCGACCCGGCGGTGGTCTGCACGGTGACGGTGATCGGCGTGATCTGCGGGTTGAACAGGTAGAGCACGGTGGCGTAGAGCGTGCCGGTGGTGCGGGCCGTGGATGCCGGTGCGACGTAGTCGTTGACGAGGCCTTCGGTGGGGAACACCTGGAACGAGCGGTTCTCGTAGTTCGATCCGATGACGCCGGTCATCAGGAACACCTGCACCGGCTTGCTGGCGACGATCTTGGCGCCCTCGCGCACGTTGCCGTTGACGTAGACGGTCTGCCCTTCACCGATGGTGGTGCCGTTCACGTCGCCGGCGTCGGTGTAGACGCCGTTGTTGTTGGTGTCGATGAACACCTGCGTGCCCGCTTCGCGGGCCATCACTTCCACACCCGTGTAGCTGAAGCTGGTGGTGCCACTGCCCTGTGCCGGGGTGTTCACGCCGACGGGCGACGAGAACGTCGTGCCCCAGCGCGACGTGTCGAACGCGGCCGCCATCTCGCTGTGCAACGCGTCGATCGCGGTGGGCCAGGTGGCGTGCGTGACGGCCAACCCGTCGGTGGAGGAGATCTTGTCGCGGCCGTCGAACACGACGGTCGCGGCACTGCGCGGCGTGGTGATGGGACCGGGCACGACGGTGGCGGAGTTGTTCAGTCGCAGCACTGCGCCGGCCGGCAGCAGGTCGCCGGCGCAGCGAGCCGGCACGCAGTACGCGGCGGCGTCGCCGTTGCCGCTGATGCCGTCGCCGAGCACCAGGGTGGAGGCCTGCACGCGCACGTTCTGCGCGGCTTCGTAGCCATCCTCCCACTGGTCGTAGTAGATGATGGCGCCGTCGGCGCCGACCGTGATGGACGTGGTGGACGAGAGCTGCGTGCCGGTGGCCCCGTTCACGCTGAACAGTGCGGCGCGCGCGTTGTTCTCGAACAGCGGCACGTAGAAGGTGCTGATGATGGTCTCACCGGCGGCACTCACCGGGGCGGGTGGTTGCGCCGAGGTGAACACCAACGCGCTGACGACGACGGCGAGCACCGCCGGGATGGCGGTGCGCCGGTGGGTTCGACTTGCGCGCATCATCACCCCGCTCTCCCGCTGATCGGCCTGGCCAAAATTCACTGAAAGACTAATGGTGATGTTTTCGCAGAAGTGGGACCACCCACCCGTCGGTCAGGCCGGCGCCGGCGGCACGACGGTGACGAGGCCCAGTTCGGTGAAGCTGCGCACGGCCGCCGTCACGTCGCGCAGCACGGTGTCGGGGTCGGCGCCGAACTGCGCCGCGAGGTCGGCCGCGATGCGCCCCACGGAGCTCGTGCCGTCGAGCGCCGCCCACACCGCCGAGGCCGAGACGTTGAGCAGCACGGGGCGTGCACTCGACTCGTCGTAGAGCACGGCCTGGTCGTCGAGGAACTCCGCGTGCACCCGTACCGCCGGGGTCGCCACGGTGTGCGGCTGGATGAGCTCACCGGTCATGACGGCCCCGGACCCGAGCTGCGGCGCACGTGGCCGAGCCGGCGGAGGTACTGCAGCCGGCCGAGGTCTCGGCTGCGCAGGTGCGCGCGCGACGGCCACGCCAACCCGGCGGCGAACCGGAGCCGCTCGACGGGTCCGTGCAGCGAACGCAGCTCCACGAGCGACCGTTCGCCGAACGTGCCCGGGCGATGCGTGAGCAGCTCGTCGTCGGCGGGGTCGCACTCCACGTCGGCCAGCCACTGCTCCCAGGTCGCGGGCAGGCCACCATCGGCGCCCGCCCATCGCACGGCGGAGCGGACCACGGCGGGCGACCACCCATCGACGACCTGGGCCATCACCACGTCGGGGGCCACGGTGCTCGCGAGCAGCAGGATGTCGCGGCGATGACGGGCGCCGCGGAGGCCTCCGAGCGCGGCGTGGTAGCAGGCGTGCAGGAAGCGGTGCTCGTCGGCCAGCGCGGTGAGCGTGACCGCGCCCACCCGCAGCGTGCGGCCGCGCTCGAACAAGCACTGGCTGCGCACGCGCGTACCCAGCGGGCCGGTCGCGAGCAGGCGGTGCAGGTCCACCTGTGCGCCCGATTCGTGGAGCAGCGTGAGACCCTTCGCGTAGCGCCCTGCCCATCCGCGGCGCAGCGGCGGCGTGGCCGGGCGCAGGCCCAGCGCTGCGAGCGCATCGGCTGCTGCGAGCAGGCAACCGCTCGGGACCAGCACGTCGACGTCGTTGTACGAGCGCCACGCCGCATCGCGCTCGTCGAGCGATGCCACAGCGACGCCCTTGAGCACGCGGCTGGACACACCGGCGGCGGCGAGTCGATCGCTCACCTCGAGCAGCAACAGATCGAGCTGCACCGCCCGCGCCATCAGCTCGGTCCACGCATGCAGGACCATGTCTGCCGATCGTTCGTCGACCAGCACCAGCGAGCGGTCGATCGCCGCGCCGAGCAGGCACACCAGCCCTTCGTGCGTGGCCGACTCCAGCACCACGGCGACCTCGGTGGGGCCGACCTCCATCGGCTCGGGCCAGTCGTCGAGGTCGAGCGTGGTGAGCCGCGACACGAGCTCGACGGCGCGCGTGGGCGCACTCATCGAACCGCCTCGACCAGGCCGAGCGGTTGCAGCTGCGCCAGTAGCGCCGCGACGTCGGGGCGAAGGATCTCCCCCGCCACGCCCGTCTGGCGTGCGAGACGATCGACGAGCTCGTCGAGCGTGACCGGTTCGGCCAGCTGGCTCCAGACCAACGCGGCGGATCCGGCGATGCGCGTGGGTGGGTTCGGCGGCACCGCGGCCACGAGCATCCCCGTCGAGGCGCGCCACACCGCGCGGGGTGATCGCCGGTACGCGCTCATGCGTCGAAGCGGCCTTCTGCTGGTGGCAGCCGATCGACCAGCTGCACCAGCGCAGCGAGGTGCAGCGAGTGCGGTTCGGCGCCGCGCAGGGGGTCGACGGTGCGATGTGCGGCGAGCGCGACCAGTCGACCGAGTGTCGCCGGCTGTTCCGAGTCGGCACTGTCGCCGTCGAGCCACCAGCGACGCAACGGCACCACCAGAGGTCCGTCGGGCGAACCGAGCGGGGCGTCGATGGTGGCCAGCAGGGTCGTCGGGTCCACGCGCACCGTCGGCACGTACAGCGGGTGGCGACCGCGCGCGATCAGCCGGCGATGAGCGACAGCGGCTGCCGCCGGCGGCGCGAGCTCGAGGCCGTCGGTGTGCAGCAACGCGACGCCGGTGAGGCGCACCTGTCCGGCGGGCAGGGGAACCGCGAGCGACGCGAGCGTGCGCAGCACTCCTTCGCGCAGCGCGTCGATGTCGCCGGCGCGGCCGATGACGCGACTGCCGTGCTGGAACGTGGGCAGCGACCTCGGCGCCGCGCGCTGGACGGGGCGCGGCGGATGCAGCTCGACACCGAAGTCGAGACGGGTCGACACCTCGGGTGCGTGCTCGTCCGACGACACGCGCAGCGGCTGCAGGAGCGCGGCGAGCGGGACGTCGTCGGTGCCGACGACGACGACGGTGTCGCCGACGGCGATGGTGAGGACGTGCGGCCACACGGATCGCGCACAACTCCCTCAAGTGTCGGGCGGGTCGACCAATCGGCGCCACGTGCTCGGCGCCGGTGCGTCGGCCGAACCGGCAGCCCGCTCGTCACCGGGGGGCACCGTCGTCGCGATGCCGGCGGCCAGCCACGACTGCAGCACCGGCGCGCAGTCGGCGGCGACCTGCTCCACGCTGACGCCGAACGCCGCGGCGATGTCGTCGAACACCGCGCTGAGCGGGCTCGCACCGTCGAGGCACTGCCAGAGCACCGCACCGGCGGGGTCGAGCACGAACGCCATGGCGTGCGACGGTTGCGCGACCACCACCTCCGGACCGGCGGCGGCCCACTGCACCTCGCCGTGCGCCAGCACCGTGTGGAGCGGGAGCGCCGGCACTGCTTCGAAGTGTGTGTCCGCGGTCATCCGACCCGTTCCTGGCTGAGGATCCGTCGAATCGACGCTATCCGGTCGGCTGCCACGCAGCAGGGCACATCGCGGTAACAATGACGCCATGAAGGTTGCACTCACCGTCAGCGACTTCCTCCGCCGCGCCGAAGAGATCTACCCGCACCGCATCGGTGTGATCGACGAGCCGGACCAGCCCGCCGAGTCGTGGGGTTCGTTCACCTATGGGGAGATGGCGGCGAAGGCCCGCGCCATGGCCGCGCACCTCGACGCGCTCGGCATCGAGCAGGGCGAGCGCGTCGCAATGGTCAGCCACAACTCGGCCCGGCTGCTCACCGCGCTGTTCGGGGTCAGCGGGTCCGGCCGCGTGCTCGTGCCGATCAACTTCCGCCTCGTCGCAGAAGAGGTGAAGTACATCGTCGCCCACAGCGGCGCACGTGTGCTGCTGGTCGATCCCGAGCTGGAGGAGGCGATGGCGGAGGTGACGTGCGAGCACAAGTTCGTCATCGGCAGCGCCACCGATGCGCCTGCCGAACACGACGAGCCCAAGCCGTGGACGTACGACGAGGACGCCACGGCCACCATCAACTACACCAGCGGCACCACCGCGCGACCGAAGGGCGTGCAGCTCACGCATCGCAACGTCTGGCTGAATGCCACCACGTTCGGATGGCAGCTCGGCATCAACGATCGCGACGTGTATCTCCACACGCTGCCGCAGTTCCACTGCAACGGCTGGGGGGTGCTCTACGCGGTCACGGGCATGGGCGCGCAGCACATCATCCTGCGCAAGATCGACGGCACCGAGATCCTGCGGCGCGTCGAGCGGCACGGCGTCACGGTGATGTGCGCGGCGCCGGCGGTCGCCAACGCCATCCTCGACGCCGCCGGCCACTGGGAGGGTCCCATCCCCGGGCGCGACCGGGTGCGCATCGTGTGTGCCGGCGCGCCGCCGCCCACCAAGACCATCGAGCGCATCGAGACCGAACTGGGGTGGGAGTTCATCCAGATCTACGGCCTCACCGAGACGACGCCGCTGCTCACCATGAACCGCAGCCGCGCCGAGTACGACCAGCTCTCCCCTGCCGACCGCGCGGTCAAGTTGAGCCGGGCCGGCGCGCCCGCCATCGGCGTGCAGGTGCGCATCTCTCCCGATGGCGAGATCCTCGCTCGTGGCAACCACGTGATGGGTGGCTACTGGGCGCAACCGGAGGCCACCGACGACGCCATCCACACCGCCAGCGACGATCCCAACGGACCCACCTGGTTCCACACCGGCGACGGCGGCATCATCGACGACGACTGCTACGTGAGCATCAGCGACCGCAAGAAGGACGTCATCATCACCGGTGGCGAGAACGTCAGCTCCATCGAGGTGGAGGACGCGGTGTTCAGCCATCCCGAGGTGGCCGAGGTGGCGGTCATCGGAGTGCCCGACGAGAAGTGGGGCGAGATGGTGCTGGCGCTGGTGGTCACCACGCCGGGCAGCACGCTCACCGAGGCCGACGTGATCGCGCACACCCGCACCAAGTTGGCGCACTACAAGTGCCCGAAGGTCGTCGAGTTCCGCGACTCACTGGCCCGCACCGCCACCGGCAAGCTGCAGAAGTTCAAGCTGCGCGAGCCGTACTGGGCCGACCTCGACCGCAAGGTGCACTGACTCGCGTCAGCCGCCGAGGCCCGAGAGCGTGAGCGCCTCGCGATAGAACTCGCTCTCGCCCTGCAGCCGCTCGGGCGTGTCGAATGCCTTCAACACGCCACCCTGGATCACCATGATCCGGTCGCAGATCTCCAGCGTCGACATGCGGTGCGCGATGACGACGACGCTCATCTGATGACGCAACTCGGCGAGGGTCTCGCGGATGAGCGATTCGGACCGCACGTCGAGCGCACTCGTCGGCTCGTCGAGGATGAGCACGTCGGGCGACTCGACCAGCGCCCGCGCGATGCACAGCCGCTGCTGCTGACCGCCGCTCAACTGGCCGCCGCCTTCACCCACCTCGCGCTGGTAGCCCTCCGGGAAGCCGACCACGTCGTCGTGCACGTGGGCCAACTTGGCTGCACGCTCGACCTGCTCGTCGGAGATGTCGTCGCGGAAGAAGCGGATGTTGTCGGCGATGGTGCCGCGGATGAGACGGGGTGTCTGTGGCACGAACGTGACCTTGCGCACCCACTCGCGGCGGGCGAAGGTGGCGATGTCGCGACCGTCGGCCAGCACCCGACCGCTCGTCGGCGGGCGCAGGCCGAGCAGCAGCTGCACCAGCGTGGTCTTGCCACTGCCCGACGGCCCGATGATGCCCACCACTTCGAGCGGCTGGATGGTGGCATCGAGGTCGCTGAGCACGGGTTCGCCCGGGTGGTACTCGAAGCCGACGTGATCCAGCGTGAGCGGGCCGACCCATCCCACGGGTTCGCCGTCGGTGGCGACCGCCGCGGCACGGTAGCTGTCGATCTCGTCGGCGAGTTCGGCCACGAACGCACGGTTCGACGCGATGGCCGCGGCGTGCACCTGGATGTTCTGGCCGTAGCTCAACGACCTGAGCATCACGAGCATCACCGCGCCGAGCGAGGTGAGGTCGGTGGAGTCGGTGAGCGTCGCCAGGCCCAGTGCGGTGACCAGCACGAGGTACGCGAGGCACGCGTAGAGGTTGGGCACCAGCCCGCGGGCGATGCCGAGGCGGTACGACTTCGCGGAGCCCGCGTCGATCAGCTGGCTGACGTGTCGCTCGACGGGCTCCTGCACGCCGAAGACCTGCAGCTCCAGACCGAGGTTGGCCACCTCGCCGGTGCCGGTGGCGAACGCCATGCCGGCCGCGGAGGTGGCGGCCGAGCGACGGCGGATGACCTTGCGCAGCGGCCGCAGCATCGAGCCGACGACGCCGACGCCGACGATGACACCGATCGCGCCCAGCGGATCGACGGCGACCGCGAGCGTGAGCAGCGCGCCCAGCCCGAACGCTGCCGACAGCAGTCCGGTGAACGACGCCACCATCGTGGAGCCGGCGTAGGCGTAGTTCGTCATCAGCTCCTGCAGGTGGCCACCGCGGTCCGCCTGCTGACGCGCCCACGACGCGTGCAGGAACGAGTGCAGCAGCAGGCGCCGAAGGCCCACCGTGATGCGCTCCGTCATCGATGTCGCGAGGCGCGTGACCACCATCGACAGCAGGAAGCGAGAGATGACCAGCGCGAAGGCGAGCAGCACCGCCGCGTTGACGCTCAGCGAGCGGCCGGCGAGCACACCCACGTCGTCCTGGCCCTTGGTGACAGCGAAGGCGAGGCGCGTGGCCAGCACCAGGAACAGCGCCTCCGTCAGGCCGCCGAGGGTGGACGTGATCGACATCGCGGCCGTGGTGAGGCGATGACCTTCGATGAGCGCACGAATGGACCTCGGTGCGGCTTCCGACGTGTCGTTCACGAACGACGAGTGTAGGTACAGTGCGCTCCCAGCAGCAGTCTCCGCCGCGATCCCGCATGCGCCCACCCGACCCACTCGCCGCCGACGTCACGCCGCACACGTCGGCTGCGTCGCCCCTCGTGTCGTTCGTGCTCCCGGTGCACAACGGCGCCGAGCACGTGGCGGCAGCCATCGACAGCGCGCTGGCGCAGGCGCCCGACGACGAGCCGGCCGTGATCGAGGTCGTCGTGATCGACGACGGATCCACGGACGGCACCGCCGAGGTGTTGGCCCGGTACACGCAGGATCCGCGGGTGCGGGTGATCCGTCACGAGGCGAACCTGGGACTCGTCGCCGCGCTCAACCGCGGGCTGCGGGAGAGCCGAGGCGAGCTGGTGGCCAGGCTCGATGCCGACGACGTGGCGCTGCCCGGGCGGCTGGACGCTCACCTCGCAGCGATGGCTGCGAATCCGTCGCTCGTGCTGCACGCCACCGCCTACGAGCGCGCGCTCCCGTCGGGCGAGGTGCTCCGCAGACCCGTGCCGCCGCTGACCCACGGCGCGCTGGCGATGGCGGCGTGGGCCGGCAACCATCTCTGCCACTCCGCTGTGGTGTTCCGCCGGCAGATCGCCATCGATGTCGGCGGCTATCGCGAGGAGTGGTTCCCCGTGGAGGACTTCGATCTCTGGCTGCGGCTGATGGCCGTGGGTGAGTTCCGCGGGAGTGCACACGTCGGCACGCGCTACCTGGTGAATCCGGACGGCATCTCCCAGCGCCACGACGATGCACAGCAGTCGGCGATGCGAGCGCGGGCCGACGAGGTCGCGGTGTCGCTGGTGGGCAGCGCCGCGCCGGCCGGCTCGGTGCGTGCCCGCCTGCGGCACCTGCAGCGCTACCGAACGCTGCTCGGCCGGCAGTTGACCGCTCGCGGCATCGGCAGCGATGGTCTCGACTCCACCGCCGCGCGGCTCGCGTTCGACTGCACGGCGGGCAGCCCACCACTCGTGCGTCACCTGCAGGTGGCGTCCGGCGCGCCGCAAGTGTGGTGGAGCACGCGCCGGCGCAGGGTGCGGGTCAGCCGCCGGCGAGCGATCGGTACCCCGTGAGCCGTCCGAGGTGGCGGCTCACCGATGCCATCCACTGGTAGCGAGCGCGGGCCGACCACAGGTAACGAGGCGCGGCGACGACCACCTTCACCAGCGCCCGCCGAGTGGTGGGCCGATCGGGCAGCAGAGGTCGGTTGGAGTCGCCCGCGATCGCCAGCCAACGGACCTGCTGACGCCCCTGACGGAACCGTTGGCGGCACATGTTCACCACGCCCGGCCGCAGCCGGTAGGCCACGACCGCTGCCGGCACCGCGCGGGGCCGGTAGCCCGCGGCGTGTGCGCGCGTGAAGAACTCGGTCTCGTCGCCGCCGATGCCACTGAGGCGGTGGTCGAACCCGCCGAGCTCCTCCCACATCGAGCGATGGAAGCCGCACGCGCAGCCGAAGGTGCGGTCGGCGTACGGTTCGCCTTCCGCCGTCGGGCCCGGTTCCACCACGCTCGACACCACGGGGGCACCCCACTGCAGTCTGGTGCGCGGCGAGTTGAGCGCGGCGTAGTCGACCACGCCGCCCACCCAGGTGCCCGGCTCGCACGCCGCCGCCATCGCCGACACCCAGCCCGGCCGCACCTCGTCGTCGGCGTCGCACAGCAGCACGAGGCCGTCGGGGGCCGCCGCGATGCCCGCGTTGCGCGCCCAGTTGACGCCGGCGTTGACCTCGTCGACCACACGCAGCGAGTAGCGGTCCGACCGGTGGCCGCGTGCGACCGTTGCGGTGTCGTCGGTGGAGCCGTTGTCGACGACGACGACGGAGAACGTCACGTCGCCGAGCTGAGCGTCGAGCGCGCGTAGCTGGGCGGCGAGCGTGGCTGCCGCGTTGCGAGCGGGAATCACCACGGTGACGTGGTCGTTCGAGCCGTCGACGCCGGTCATCGCAGCGACCTGACCGGTACGCAGGCGCGAGCGAGCCGGGCGACGTGCTTCCAGTTGCGCGGCTCCACCCGCCACGCCCGCCACAGCAGGCGCCGAGCGTCGCTCCCGCGGCCGTCGCGCGAGGCGGCGACACCGGTGATGGCGAGGTAGCTCGCATGCAGGCGGGGGTCCTTCGCCAGCAGCTCGCCGGTGTCGCGCAGCACGGCCACACCCGACTGGAAGTACCGCCGCGCGTCGTACTCGCGCACCACCGCCGACACGTGCACGAGCGGCCGCGGGTCGGCCGCGACGCGTGCGCCGCGAGCCCTCGCCTCCGTGCCGAGGCGCATGCCCAGCTCGGTGTTCTCGCCGTACGTGAGCCCGTCTCGATACCCGCCGACGGCACGGAACAGCTCGGTCGACATCGCGAACGTGCCGGCCAGGAAGTGCGCGGTGATCGATCCGAAGGCGGGGCCGAGCGGCACCGGGCGGACCACGCGAACACTGCCATCGGGGTAGCGCAACTCGGCTCCGCAGGTGACAAGTTCGGCACCTCGTGCGAGTGGTTCGCAGAGCGCGGCGAGCCACCCTTCCGCGGCCACGTCGTCGCTGTCGAGGAACGCGAGCCACGGTGCCCGCGCCGCCGCGGCGCCCAGGTTGCGCGCGGCGCACACGCCTCCGTGCGCTGCCTGCACCAGCCGCACGCGAGGGTCGCGATGGCTGCCGACGCGCGTGACGGTGTCGTCGCCCGAACCGTCGTCGACGACGACCACTTCCACCCGTGGTCCGGCTTGGTCGAGCACGCTCTGCACGGCGGTGAGCACCACCGTCGCTCGGTCGAAGGTGGGGATCACGACGGTGATCTCCGGTTCGACGGGCTCGGGCTGCATGGCGCGCCGATTCTACGAACGCGACAGCGGCGACGGCGCGACCACCGGTCCCTAGGATGCCCCCGTGTCACACTCCGCCTCGGCTTCGCCCTACGACCACGGCTTCTACGGCGACCAGGCCCCCGGCTCGGCCCGCAGCGCGAGCGTGGTGCTGCCCGTCGTGCACCAACTGCTGCGCCCCGCTTCCGTCGTCGACGTCGGCTGCGGCGTCGGCACCTGGCTGCGCGCGGCCCTGGACCTCGGCGCTGCCCGCGTGGTCGGAGTCGACGGCGAGTATGCGCTCGCGGCCGGGCTGCAGATCCCGGTCGAGTCGTTCGTGGCAGCCGACCTCGCCAATGCCGTCCCACCACTCGACGAGCGCTTCGACCTCGCCATCAGCCTCGAGGTCGCCGAGCACCTTCCCGCCGCGCGATCAGACGGATTCGTCGCCGAGTTGTGCGCGTGCTCCGACGTGGTGCTGTTCTCGGCGGCCATCGAGGGGCAGTTGGGCACGGACCACATCAACCTGCAACCGCAGAGCGCGTGGGTCGAGCGCTTCGCGCAGCACGGCTACCGAGCGTTCGACCTGGTGCGCCCCAGGGTCTGGAACGACGAGCGCGTCGAGCCCTTCTACCGGCAGAACGTGTTGGTGTACGTCAACCGCGAGCGCGCCGATCTGACGAGCGCCGCGAGCGAGCTGGCGCTCGCCGGCCCCCAGCTCGTCGACGTCGTCCACCCGGACCTGCTCGCCTTCTGGGTGCGCCGCGCCACTCGACCGGTGTCGACGACGCAGGGCCTCGCACTCACCTGGCACGCAGCACGGCGAGCCGTCGCCCGCCGCCTCCGCCGCTGACCGGTTGGGGGCGCCCAACAGGACTCTGGTCACGTTCTGTCTCGCACATGGAGACGGAACGTGACCAGAAAACAGCGCGGACGCGGGCTAGATCACGCCTTCGAGGTCGAGGCCGTCGAGTGACCAGCGCTCGCGGTGCGACGCGTCGCCCGACGCGTCGCCACGTTGATCCCAGACGCACAGCAGCGACTGGCCGCGCGACACACTCAGGCGCGGTCGCTCACGTGTGGTCCCCGGGCCGGCCGGGGCGAGCACGGCGACGGCCCGCGACCGCCATGCGAGCGCGCGCACGAGGCGACCGACGTCGGCTGGGTCGCCCCACGTCGCGGCCAACACCAGCGTGCGGACCGCACCGCCGACCGTGCGGTGCACCGCGCCGTGCGGTCGCGTTGCCTGCGCGAGCATCGACGTCTCGTAGTTAGCGGCACTGCGTGCATCGGTCCGCCACCGCAGTGAGCCCGCATCCCACGCCGAGCTGAGCCGATCACCGGGCGGCGCGGACCAGGTGTCGAGCACCTCCGGGCCGTGCACCAGCCCGGCCGGCGCCCACCGAACCGACCGGTGGTAGGAGCGGAGCGGCTCGAGCGCCGTCGCGCCGTTCTTCACATGTGCATCGCGTGCATCGGGAGTGGCGGTCGCGATCACCAGACCGGGCGACCCCGACGCTGTGTCGAGCTCGGCCTTCACGACCGAGCGGAACACGCCACGCCGTTGCGCACGAACGGTGGTGGCGCCGTCGACGAGACGCCGGCACCCGACCGAATCGCCCGCCGCCACCAGCCGCCACGGCATTCCGAACACCACACCCAGCAGACCGCCATCGTCCGCCGCCACCCAGCATCGCGACGGTCCCCACGGGCTGTCGAGGTGCTTCCAACGGAACCACTCGCGGTCGAACTGCCGCCCATACCCGTCGGCGAGCGCGGCCAGCACTGCATCGGTGTCGGCTTCGCCGGCGAGGCGCACGTCGAAGTCAGGTGACGGCACTCGACGGCCCTCCTCCGCGGACGCGCCGCCAGACGTGGAAGGCGCCCGAGTGCGCACCCGACAGCACGGCGCGGGTGCGGGCGACGTCGACCGTGGAGTCGAGCCGCAGCCGCGACAGCTGCCACGGGTCCGGGTGACGAGCGGCGAGGCGGTGGTCGCAGGCGGCGACCAGTCGATACCCCAACCGGCGCAACTCGTCGAGCGCGGCAGGCGCGGCATCGCCGTTGGGCCACGCGAACACCTCGACTCGACGCCCGACGAGCTCCGTCAGTCGCTCGTGAGCGAGTCGAACCTGCCGGCGCTGCTCGGCGTCGTCGCAGCGATCGAGGCACGGATGGTCCCAGGAGTGGTTCCCGATGTCGTTCCCCGCGGCCGTCCACTCAGCGATGTCGGCGGCGGTCCACTGGCGCCCGACCACCGGCGAGCCGGCGGCCGCCAGCCGTTCGCTCATATCGGCCACCACACCGCGGCGGTGTCCGTCATCGGCCCGCTTCAACGCCATCCGTGTCGTTGTCAGCGCATCGGGGTCGACCGCCGCTGCCACGACGGTCCACCACGGCGCCTCCGTGGAGTCGATCCACCCGCCGCACAGGAACGCGGTGGCCACCATGCCGCGAGCGACGAGAAGGGGCAGCGCGGCACGCACCACGCTGACGTCGCCGTCGTCGAACGTGATCCACAGCGGTCGCTCTGGGAGCGGAGAGCCGCCGTGCAGCGCGTCGGCCACCGCTGCGCCGGTGACGGTGCGGTGTCCCTGACGCGCGAACTCGGCGAGCTGCCGATCGAACGCGGCCGGATCGGGCACCGCGTGGTACGCAACCGCCCGCAGACGGTTCGCCGTGAGGATGCACACCGCGCCGCTGATCGGTCGGCTGCCCAGCACACGCACGGCCGGCGACGACCTGATCACGTCGACCTGCTCATGTCGCCGGACACGACCCGCTCGTAGAACGCTTCCATCGCCGCCGCCGCCACGTCGATCGTGAACCGCGCGTCGAAGTCGGCGAGCCCGGCGTCGCGAAGGCGCTCGGCGAGCTCGTCGTCACCCAGCACCGCGCTCAGGGCGTCGGCCATCGCCCGCGCGTCGCCCACCGGAACGAGCCGAGCGTTGACAGCGTCGGCGAGCACCCCGCGCACTCCGTCGAGGTCGGTGCACACCACCGGGCAGCGCAGCGCCATCGCTTCCAACGCGACGCCGGCGGTGCCCTCGTAGAGCGACGGGATGGCGAGCACGTCGGCGGCACACAACAGGTCGGGCACGTCGTGGCGATGCCCGAGCAGCGTGACCACGGCAGCTGCAGCAGGATCTCGCTCCAGCGCGTCGTGAAGGCGAGTGGTGGCGTTGCCCTCGCGCCCTGCGACGAGCACGCTCACGCGTGATCCGCCGGCGGCGAGCAGCCCCGCAGCAGCGACGAGATCGACGTGCGCCTTCTGATGCTCGTGGCGCCCGACGGCCAGCACGAGCTGCACGTCGTCGGCGACGCCGAGCGACCGACGAACCTCGGCGCGTCGCGCGGGCGACCAATGGCCGAGGTGCTCCCGCGACCGTCCTCGGTGCACCACCTCGATGCGGCTGCGTGGCACGCGAAGATCACGAGCGTTCGTGTCGGCCACCCCCTCGGACACTGCGTGGAAGCGGTCGACCAGCAGACGGCCACTGATCGCGTCCAGCAACTGCACCACGCGCAGCTTCCAGCGGCGCACGTGCGGGTCGCTTCTGCGAGCCGGGTCGTAGGTGGTGTTCACCAAGCTGCTCACCACCTTCGCGTCGGTGCGCCACGCGGCCAGGCGGCCCACCATGTCGGCGGTGAACAACGTGGTGTGCACCACGTCGGGACGTTCGGTGCGGATGCGGACGCGCAACTCGCGAACTCGCCCGACGAAGCGCGCCGACTGCAACGGCTGCACCGCCAGCCCGTCGCCGCGCAGGCGCTGCTCGTCGCCGAAGCCGGCGTCGTAGAGCGTGGCGGCGGCGACCTGGTGCCCTCTCGCTCGCAGCAGCGGCATGACGGCCGCCGTCGAGTGCTCGGCGCCGCTGGCACCGAGGCTGTCGATCACGTGGAGGATCCTCACACCAGCGTGGCTCGGTGCCATTCGACCTGGCGAGCGACGCCCTGCTCGAGCGTCACTGCCGGCGACCAGCCGAGCAGCGACGCCGCGCGTTGCACGTCGCCACCGGTGCGGGCGACATCGCCGGGTTGCGCCGGCAGCCACTCCACGGGCACCGGTTGACCCACCGCGTCGCCCACGATGTTGACCAGTTCGAGCAGCGTGGTCGACGAACCGCCCGCCACGTTCACCGGGTCGGTGGGCGCAGCCTCCGCAGCCGCGGCGGCCAGGTTCGCCGCGACCACGTCGTCGACGAAGGTGAAGTCGCGCACCTGCGAGCCGTCGCCGAACAGCGTGAACGGCGTGCCACGCCTCGCGCTCTCGCGGCCCGTAGACGGTGAAGTAGCGCAGCACCGTGACGACCACGCCGAAGTTGTCGGAGTACGCCCGGCACAGGTGCTCGCCGGCCAGCTTGGTGACGCCGTATGGACTGAAAGGTCGCGCGGGATCGGCCTCGGCGGTGGGCACGCGGGGCGGGTTGCCGTAGACCGACGACGACGAGGCGAACACCATCCGCGTCGAGGGCTGGGCGCGCACGGCCTCCAGCAACCGCTGGGTCATCCGCACGTTGTGGTCGTCGTACGCGGCGAAGCCGTCGGCCCACGACGTGCGCACGCCCGGCTGCGCAGCCAGGTGGAACACCACGTCGACCCCGTCGAGCAGCGGTTCGAGCGGAGCCGTGCGCAGGTCGACGTCGCAGAGTTGGAACGCATCGCACTGCAATGCCGGCTGCAGGTTGCGTCGCTTGATCGACACGTCGTAGTAGTCGACGAACGCATCGACGCCGCGCACCTGCCACCCGAGCGACAGCAGGCGGTCGCACAGCGTCGACCCGATGAACCCTGCTGCTCCCGTCACCAATGCGCGCACCTTGCCACGTTAGGTGCGCGGCGGGTCAGCGGCCCGGCTTTCCCACGCGACCGAGCAGCGCCACCCAGTGCGGCAAGACGTCGGGCCAGGTGAAGGCACGCGCGTGCACCGCCGCGGCAGCGCCCCACTCCGCTCGCCGATCGATGGTCTCGACCAGTGCCGCTGCGAGTTGCGCGGGCGACGCGCCGGCCGCCACCAGTCGACCGGTCGTCCCGTCGTCGATCACCGACGCGACCGCGCCCACGTCGGTGGCCACGGCCGGCACTCCCTGCAACGCCGCCTCGATCAGCACGCCCGGCATGCCCTCGGTGGAACTGGTGAGCAGCACCACGTCGGCGGCAGCCCACACCGGCTCGAGCGGCGTCACGACACCGACGAGACGGTGCCGGTGCGGCAACTCCCGGCCGCTGGCCACTCGCACCTCGTCGACCAGCGCACCCTCGCCCGCCATCAGCAACCAGCACTCGGCGGTCGCAGCGACCGCCGCGACGGCCAGCGCCGGTCGCTTCTCGTCACTCATCGCGCCCACCCACGCCACCACCGGCACGTCGAGTGGCAGGTCGAACTGCGCCCTCGCGGCGGCGCGGTCCATGTCGCTCGCGGCCGACGGTCGAGCGTTGGGGATGCACGACGTCGACTCGGCAGGCACGCCGTACAGACGGGAGATCGCTGCCGCGCCCGCCGGCCACAACGCGACCACGTGCGTGGCCCGGGCGAAGAGCCGGGCGGTGCGCCACCGGTGCAGCCGGCCACCCGCCCACTGGGCAGGATCGCCGATGCTGCGATACACGAAGGGTGTGCGCGTTCCCAGCAGCGCCAACGCGCAGGCCGGCAGCGTCGTCGACCCGAAGGCCACCACCACGTCGACGTCACGCGCACGGCGGCGCAGCGAGCGCAGCACCATCGGCGACAGTGGCCGAGCGCCGAGCGCGGGCACGTCGAGCGGGTCGGCCGATCCGCCGCGCAGCGCCACCACGTCGGCGACGATCCCCATCGCCGTCAGCTGTGCCGCGAGTTGCGAGCCTTCCACTTCGGCGCCGCGGCGATCGTTGGAGGTGAGCACGATCAGCACACGCACAGCCACGGCGGCACCCTACCCGTCCCCCGCTCCCCGCCCCCGGAGACGTTCACGAACGCACGTGTCGCGGCCCCACCTGGGTGTGAATCGGTGGAGCCGCGACACGAAGGGTCAGAAGAGGACGACGTCGCCGAGCTCGAGGTCCCAGTCGTCCATCTTGGGCATCGGCTCGGGGCGCAGCATGCGGCACGTCAGGCGTGGGCCCACCATCGGCAGCGGCACGAAGCGGGTGAGGGCGCTGGCGGGTCCGAGCCGGAGCGCGAGGTCGGCATGCACCTGGCGCCGGGCGCGACGCAGCAAGCGGTCGACGGAGCGTTGCGGCCCGAGTCCGAGCAGGCACACCAGTTCGACGACCTGCCCGCGCGTGCGGCGCTCGACCACCACGGCGGCGTGCTGGTCGTGCACGACGCGACACGGCTGCACCTCAGAGCCGAACCGCCAGCGGACGAACTCGTCGGTGAGCGACGTCGCGAGCGCACCGGGGCGCGTGGTGCGCTCCGGCGCCCTGCGCAGCCCCCCTGCATCGAGCCACGCACTCACCGCAGTGCCCACGTCGATCTCGTCGGGGTGAGTGGACGCTGGGACCCTCGACCGGGCGAGCCCACCGAGTGCTCTCATGCGGATGGCCGCCACCGGACGGACGCGCCCCACGTCGCGCCACCCCATCTTCAAGTAGCCGGGGCGGCTCTTGTCGTTGGGGGTGTTGAACACGAACTCGACACCTTCCGCCTCCAACTCGGCGAGGCCCTGCAGCGTGAGTGCGGTGAACAATCCCTTGCCGCGATGGTCGGGGTGCGTCGCAGTGTCGACCGCTCGGACAGCACGCACCACCTGGCCGTCGCGGATGAACTCCCAGCACATGAACACGCGCACGGCCACCACCTCGCCGCGATCCACGGCGACCCACATCGGCGACGAACCGAACGGGTTGCCGCGGTGCTTCCAGCGGAAGAGCTCGGCGAAGTCCTCCCCCGGATGCCCGAGCACCTGTCCGCAGAGCGCGATGGCTGCCGCCTCGTCGTCGGGCGTCGCGCGCCGGATGTCGAGCTGCTCCGCGTCGAGCGGCGCCGGCCACTCCGGCACCGGCGGCGCATACCGGTGCTCGATCTCGCGGGCCGCGCGGCCGACGTCGAACGCAGCCGAGGCAGCGAGCGAACGCGCCGCCAACTCGCGACGACGCGACGGGCTGTCGATGACCTGCTGCAGCGCGTCGGCCAGCCGCACGGGTTCTGCGGGCGGCACCCACTGCGCGCCGTCGGCGCCCAGCGCGTCGGGCATGCCGCCGACTTCGGTGAGCACGGCCGGGAGTCCGAGCGCGGTGGCCTCCATCAACGCCACGGGCAGGCCCTCCCACCGCGAGGCGAGGACGAACACGTCGGCCGCGGCCAGCACCTCGACGGAGTCCGAGCGGTAGCCGAGCAGTTGCACGGCGTCGCCCAGTTCGAGTTGCGCGTGGAGCTCGGCCATCTCCGCGGCCAACGGACCCTGCCCGACCGCCACCAGCCGGAACTCGACGCCACGTCGCAACAGTTCCGCGCACGCACGCAGCAGCGTCGGGTAGTCCTTCTGCGCCCGGAAGTTCGCCACGGTGGCCACCAGCACCTCGCTCGCGGACACACCGAGCGACGCACGCATGGCGTCGCGGCCGGACACCGCCGCGCTCGCATCGAGGTCGATGCCGTGGACGAGCACGGCACTGCGGTCGACGACCGGGCCGCGCAGCGAGGCGAGCACCTCACCGCTGACAGCGAACGTGAACCGATCGTTGCGGTTGGTGAGCCGGTTCAGCCAACGCGTCGGGCGCCGGAACGTGTTCCACGCGTTGTGCTCGGTGGTGTAGACGATCGGCCTGCTGGCACGCGGCATCGTGCGCACCGCCACGCGGGCGACGCTGCCGGGCAGCGGCGAGTGCACGTGCACCACCTCGAAGTCGCCAGAGCGGACCATGCGCGCGAGCCGGATCGGCCACCACGGATCGCGCGTGCGACGAGACACGCACTTGCACGGAACTCCCGCCGACTCGAGCGCGGCCACGAGGTGCTGCTTCTCGGGCAGCACGTACGCGCACTCGAAGGTGGCCACCGAAGGATCGTGTGCGCCGGCGAGGCTGAGCAGCAGACGCTCGGCGCCACCGGGACCGAGACCCTTGATCACCCACAGGACGTGCACGGCCACGGCCGCACCATACCGGGAGGCCGCAGGGTGCGGGGCAACGTCACTAACCTCTGCCCGATGCGAATCGTGGTCACCGGCGGCGCCGGCTTCATCGGCGCCAACCTGTGCCGGGCGCTGGTCGAGCAGGGCCACACGGTGATCGTGCTCGACGATCTCTCCACCGGTTCCGCGCACAACCTCGACGGCCTCGACGTGCGTCTCGAAGTGGGCAGCATCGTGTCGCCGGCTGCACTCGACAGGGTCTGCGCGGGGGCCGAGGCCATCGTGCACCTCGCCGCGCTCGGCAGCGTGCCGCGCAGCGTGGAGGCGCCGATGCCGACGCTGGAGGTGAACGTCACCGGCACCGCCAACGTGCTGGAAGCCGCGCGCCGTCATGGCGGGCTGCACACGCTGCTGGCCGGCAGCAGCAGCGTCTACGGCGCCAATCCCACGCTGCCCAAGCACGAAGGTCTGCTGCCGCAACCGTTGTCGCCGTACGCGACGAGCAAGTTGGCGGCCGAGGCGCTCACGCTGTCGTGGGCCGCTTCGTACGGGTTGCCCGTGCTGCCGTTCCGCTTCTTCAACGTGTTCGGCCCGCTGCAGTCCGCCGACCACGTGTACGCCGCGGTGGTGCCTCGGTTCGTGGCCGCGGCGCTGAACGACGAGCCGCTGGTCGTGTACGGCGACGGCGAGCAGAGCCGCGACTTCACCTACGTGGGCACCGTGGTCGACGTGCTCGTCGACGCACTGCAGCGCAGGGTCACGTCGGACGGCCCGGTGAACCTGGCCTTCGGCAGCCGCGTCACCCTGCTGGAGCTCGCGCACGAGATCGGCGACCTGCTCGACCGCCCGTTGACGGTGCAGCACCTTCCCGAACGCGCCGGCGACGTCCGGCACTCGCAAGCGGCCAACGATCGTCTGCTGCAACTGTTCCCTGCCGCGCGACCCACTCCGCTGCGCACCGGTCTCGAGGCCACCGTGCGCTGGATGCAGGACGCTCGCCGAGCTCACGCGTGAAGTTCCTCCCACACAGGTCGTTCACCGACACGGCGTCGGGCGCGCTCACTCGTCGCAACACGCTCACTCGCGACGATCTGCTGCCGATGGCCGCGGTCTGCGCGGTCGCGGCCATCGGAGCGGCACTGGCCGGTTGCCACCCCACCGGTAACCCCGTGGGCGACGCGCTGTGCGCGGGCGCGCTCGCGGCGTTCACCACGTGGATGGCGGCCACCGCGTCGTGGTGGGCGCTGACGCTGGCCGGCGCCGTGACCGCCGTCGCCGGCGGCGGCGCGTGGCCGCCGCTGCTCTTCGGTCTCGCGGCCGCCGGCATCGGCCTCTGGATCGGCGATCGACGGGCCAGCCTTCCGGCAGTTCGCTGTGCGAGCGCGGCGCTCACCGTGCAGGGGCTGGTACGACTGCCGATGCAGCAGTTCTTCGGGGCGTCCGCGCTGGTCGCCGCGGTGGTGATGACGTTCCTCGTCGCGGTCGGGCTGCAGCGCCGTCGGCGGCGCGCTCGCCGCCGCATCGTCACCGGCGTGCTCGTCTTCGCCGGGTTCGGCCTGCTGGCAGCCATCGGCTTCGCATTGTCGGCCGTCGGGTCACGCAGCGACATCGAGACCGGGTACCGCGGCCTGGTCGACGGACTCGAACAGTTGGAGGACGGCGAACCCGCACTGGCCGCGGCCACGCTGCACCGCACCGCGACCGCGTTGGGCGCAGCCTCCGACGGGATCGATGCCGCGTGGGTGCAACCCGTCCGGCTGGTGCCGATCGTGGCGCAGCACCAGCAGGCGCTCGCGGAGTTGATGGGCCGCGCGGCAGTGTCGGCGGAGGCCGCCGCCGACGCGCTCGACGTGGTCGACTTCGACGCGCTCACCGTCCAGGGCGGCCGCATCGATGTCGACGCGGTGGCTCTGTTGGAGGAGCCGCTCGATCGGCTGCAGCGCGCTGTCGGCGAACTGCGCGACGCGCTGCAGCGCGCCGACTCGCCGTGGCTGGTGGCGCCGCTCGCCGAACGTCTCGACGAGTACCGCGGTCGCGCCGACGATGCGGCACGCCAGGCCACCAACGCGCACGCCGCGGCCGTCGCCGGGCCGGCACTGCTGGGGAGCGACGGCCCCCGGTCGTACTTCATCGGGTTCGCCTCGCCGGCCGAGGCTCGTGGACTGATCGGACTGATGGGCAACTACGCCGTCATCACGATCGATGGCGGCGTCATCGAGCGCACTGCGTTCGGACGGATCAACGACCTCGGCAACCAACTCGCGCTGTCGCCGTTCACGCTGCAGGCGACCGACGAGTTCCACGCCCGCTACGGCCCGTACGGCGCCGGCCGCTCCGCCACCGAGCCGGCGTCGCGATCGTTCTGGTCGAACGTCACGATGTCGCCCGACATGCCCAGCGTCGGTCCGCTCGTCGCGCAGCTCTGGGTCGCCAGCGGCGGCGAGCCCGTCGACGGAGTCATCATCCTCGACCCGGCGGCGCTGGCCGGATTGCTGGAGGCCACCGGTCCGGTCATCGTTCCCGGCCTGGAGCAACCGCTCTCAGCCGACAACGTCGAGCAGTTCCTGTTGCTCGATCAATACGTGCTCGACACGCCCGAGCGGCGCGATCTCCTCGAGGACGTCGCCGCGGCCACCCTCGACGCGGTGCTCGGAGGCTCGCTGCCGGGGCCGCGCGAGCTGGCGTCCGCGCTCAGCCCGGCCGCCACCGGCGGACACCTGTTGATGTGGGTCGAGCGACCCGACGAGCAGGAGTTCATGCACGTCGTCGGCATCGACGGTGCGCTCCCTGCGCTCGACGGCCGCGACGGCCTGGCCGTGGTCAACAACAACGCAACGGCGAACAAGATCGACTCGTTCCTGCGGCGCACCGTCCAGTACGACGCCTCCTTCGACGCGGCCAGCGGCACCGTCACCGGCACGGCCACCATCACGCTCACCAACACCGCACCCGCCAGCGGGTATCCCGACTACGTGATCGGCAGCGAGTTCATCGACGTGCCGCTGGGCACGAACCGCACGCTGCTCTCGATCTACACCGCCTTGGAGCAGGTGGGCACCGAGCTCGACGGCGAGACGGTGGGCCTCAGCCGGAGCACGGAGCTCGGGTGGAACGTGTTCAGTCTGCAGCTGGATCTCGCCCCGGGCGAGACTCGCACGCTGGTGGTGCAGCTGCGCGGTGTCATCACCTGGGCCGAGTACGAGCTGGTGCTGCGGCCGCAACCGCTCGCCATCGACGAGCGGGTCGCCGTCACCGTGGGCGGCGACGCCGACGTGCGCTTCAACGACGCACTCACGCGTCGAGTGGTGGTGTCGGCCACCGGCGCCAGAGCACTGCGCTGAGCGAACCCGCCAACAGACCGCCGATCACCACCGCCGTCACCGCCGGCCCTGGGCGATCCGAGACGCCGCCGGTGCGCGCGACGACGCCGGCGACCACGACCCATGTCACGCCGACGGTTGCCGCGCACAGCACGCCGCGCCGACCGACGACCGCCGCGGCCAGCGGCGGCACCAGCGCGAACAGGCCGCCGAGCAGTGCGCTCGGACGACCACTCGCGCCGTAGAGGGCCGACCATGCGACCAGCGCCCAACCGACGGCGACGGCTGGTGCCGGCAGCGGCCTCCGGCGCAGCTGCTCGATCACTGCCCCGACCAACAGCGCCGCGACCACCGGCAGCATCTGATCGGTCTCGGGCACGCAGGCGTACACCGCGACGGCCGCGCCGGCGAGCAGCGCCCACCGCCACCCGAGCCACGCACCACCCGCGGCCGGCAGCGATGGCACGAGTTCGGTCGCCGCAACCGCGAGCAGCACCACGGCCGGGCCCACCCAGGCGTTGGTCCAGCCGCTGTCGGTGAACGCTCCGTGGAAGGTGGGCTCCCACGCCGAGCGCAACAGTGCGGCACCCGCTGCAGTCGCCAGCAACGTCCGGACCACTCGCGACGCCGGCAATCCGGTGGCCACAGCCAGCAGCACCAGCGCGAGTGCTCGCATCTCAGCGGCGAGCCGACAGCACCGTGCGCGCGATCCACTGCACCTGGTCGGACGTGAGCACGCCCGAACTGGGCAGGCTGACCGAGCTCGCGAAGTGCCGTGCACTCACCGCTTCCGGCTGTGCAGCGACCAGGTGGGCGCCGGCGAACACCGGCTGCAGGTGCATCGGCTTGAACCCGGGCCGCGCCTCGATGCCCTGCTCGCGCAGCGCGTGCAGCACCTCGTCGGCAGATGCACCGAACACGTCAGCGTCGAACTGCACCGTGGTGAGCCAGTGGTTCGGCGCGCACCCGTCGGGCACGGCTTGGAACTGCACACCAGGCACGTCGGCGAGGTGGCGCTCGTACGCGTCGCGCACGGCGGCGCGACGCGTCAATCGCTGCGGCAGAGTGACCAGCTGCCCGCGCCCGACGGCCGCGTTGAGGTTGCCCAACCGATAGTTGAAACCCACCTCGTCGTGCTCGTACCACGGCACCGCGGTTCGCGCCTGGGTGGCGAGGTGCCGGGCGCGAGCGATGAGCTGCGGGTCGTCGGCGATGAGTGCGCCGCCGCCGCCGGTGGTGACGATCTTGTTGCCGTTGAACGAGAGCACGCTGACGGCTCCGAAGCGGCCGGCCATCACTCCGTCGCGCGATGCGCCGAGCGCCTCGGCCGCGTCTTCCACGAGCGGCACGCCGTGCTGGCGACAGGCTGCTGCGATGCGCGTGCCGTCGCACACCGAGCCGTAGAGGTCGACGGCCACCACCGCTGCCGGGAGCCGACCGTCGGCGGCGCGCAGGGCCAGCTCGGCTTCGAGCAGCGCCGGGTCGAGCTGCCACGTGAGCGGCTCGCTGTCGATGAACACCGGGGTCGCGCCCACATAGGTGGCGGCGAACGCGCTGGCGGCGAACGTGAGGTCGCTCATCAGCACGTCGTCGCCGGCGCCGACGCCCACGACCAGCAGTGCGAGGTGCAGTGCGGCGGTGCCGCTGCTGAGCCCCGCGGCCGCCGCCGCACCGGTGAACTCGCACAGTTCGTGCTCGAACGCGTCGAGATCAGGACCCGCCGGAGCCACCCAACCGCTGTCGAACGCGGCGAGCAACATCTCGCGTTCGACCGACGACATCTCGGGCGGGGAGAGCAGCACGTTCCAGGTCACAGGCGTACCAGTCTGACAGTCCGGCCAGCGCTACAGTCGGACTCCGCAATGGCTGGCACCACCACATGATGAAGGCGACGGCGATGGAAGCGCTTCGGCGCTTCTGGTGGGTCGCGCTCCTCTTCGCCATCGGCGGAGCCGTGCTCGGTGCGCTGCCGGAGCCGGCCAGCACGGCCGATGCGGTGGTCACCTACCGTGCCGATCACGTGCTGCTCGTGGCCAGCGAGAACGGCAGCATCTTCGCCGACCCCATCGCCACCAACCAGCTCGTGCTGTACGCCACCACCGGCGAAGTACCCAAGCGTGTGGCCGCTCGGCTCGGCCTCGACTCGCCGGGCGCGGCATCCAGCGGTGTGTCCGCGGCGCTCGACACCAACACCGGCGCACTCACCATCAGTGTGGTCGGCAGCTCCATCTCCGACGCCGAGACCCGCGCCAACACCGTGGCCGAGGAGCTCACCAACTTCCTCGCCGAGGAGCAGGACAAGACCCGCGAGGCACGACTCACCGCGCTGCTCTCCCGAGCGCAGCAGCTCGAGGACGACATCGCCGACCTGCAACGGGCCGCGGCCGCCGACCCCGACGATCGCATCATCGCCTCCCAGCTCGACGCACTCAGCCGCCAGTACAGCGTCGTGTTCGAGCAGCAGTACGGCGACGAGTTCAACACGAGCAACACGCTGACGCTCAGCAGGTTGGAGTCCGCGGTCGGCTACGCGGAAGAGGAATCGGCCGGGCTCGGCGCCCCCGACTCCCGACTCGGTCGCGGTGCCGCCGGACTCGCCATCGGCACGCTCGTCGGCGCCGGGGCTGCGCTCGTGATGAGCAGGCTCGACCGGCGCATCCGCTCGCGCTCGCAGGCCGAGGTGCTCTACGGCGGCGAGGTGTCGGTGGTCATCCCCGACGTCGGTGGCGCCGGCGAAGGCCTCGCCGTCCGCCCCGACCGGCACGACCAGCTCAGCGACGCGTACCGCACGCTGCGCAGCATGATCACGTTCGCCGACACGGCCGAGCGCGCCGAGGGCGACACGCGGGCCACCGTCACGCTCGTGGTGTCGCCGGGCTCCGGCGACGGCAAGACCTCCATCGCCGCCAACCTGTCCGCCGCCCTGGTCGAGACCAACAAGCGCACCATCGCGGTCAACACCGACTTCCGCCGCCCCACGCTCGGCCGCCGCCTGCTCGGCGACACACCGCCGCCGCTGCCGTTCACCATCGGCGAGGTGTCCGAGGTGCCGGCACGTCACCTGTTGCGACGCACGTCCGTCACCAACCTGGTGATGCTCGATCTCTCCGGCATCGACGCACCTCCCGGCACGCTGGCTCGTGCCACCACGCGCGTGCTCGACCAGCTCTACGAGGTCGCCGATTCCATCGTCATCGACACCTCGCCCGTCGGCGCCACCGCCGAAGTGCTCGAGCTGCTGCCCTACGCCGACCACGTGGTCGTGGCCATCCGCCTCGATCACACGCTCACGTCCGCCACGCTGCGCACCATGCAACTGCTGCGCTCGCTGAGCACCGGGACGCTGCACCTGGTGCTCGTCGGCGAGAACATCGAGCGCTCGCCGTACTACGAGTACGGCAACCCGTCCGGCAAGCGCCGCACGCGTCGTTCAGGGAAGTAGTCGTGCGGCTCCAGTCGCTGCGCCTCGATCCGGCACGGTTCCGACACCTCGAGCTCGTCGTGCTCGCCGTGGCCGCGAGCTACCTGCTGATCGCAGCCTGGGCGATGACCAACATGCGCTACGACTTCTGGGGCGTGTTCCTCGCCATGCCCGTGATCGCGGTAGTCATAGTGCCGCTCATCCACTCGATGTTCCGCGACCACCCCACCATCGCCCGCATCGCATACGCCGGCCTGGCGGCCAAGGCATGCGGCACGTTCGCTCGCTACTGGGTGGCGTTCGACGCGTACGGCGGTGCAGCCGACGCGCAGGCGTACCACGACTTCGGTCGCGTCTACGCCGAGAAGCTGCGCAACGGCGACGTACCGCCGTGGGGGCTGTTGCCGCACGGCCAGGGCACCCGCTTCGTGGAGCACCTCACGGGCGCCGTGTACGCGCTCACCGGTGCCAGCAAGCTGAGCGGGTTCATGTGGTTCTCCGCCATCGGCTTCGGTGGCGTGCTGCTGTACATCAAGGCTGCCACCATCGCTGCGCCGTCGATCTCGATCGAGCGCTACGCGCTGCTGTGCTGCCTGTCGCCGAGCCTCGTGTTCTGGCCGTCGTCGGTGGGCAAGGAGGCGTGGATGAGCGTGTCACTGGGCCTGCTCGTCTACGGCGCCGCACGGCTGTTCGGCACCACGCAGGTCGTCCGGCCGCTCGTGTGCGCGGCCGCCGGCGCGTTCGGTGCACTGCTGGTCCGGCCGCACATCGCTGCGGTCTGGCTCGGGGCCGCGGTCATCGCCATCGTGTGGAGCGTCGTCGGCACGCGCACCGGTCGCTCCACCAGTCGTGCCGTCGGTGCGATGGTGCTCGCTGCCGGCGCCATCGGCCTGGTGGTCGCCGGGCGCATCGCGTTGCAGTTCCTGGGCCAGGGCGACGAAACCGACTCCGTCGCCACACAGATCAACAACGCCTTCGACCGCACGCTGCAGCGCACCGCGGGCGGCGGCTCCGAGTTCGCACCGCCCTCGGTGGCGACGCCGCTCGACTACCCGATGGCAGTGCTGCGCACGCTCACCCGTCCGCTGCTGCACGAGGTCGACGGCCTCAACACGCTGCTGCCCGCACTCGAGACCACCGCCATCATCGTGCTCGCGGTGGTCGGCTTCCGCCGGCTGATGTCGCTGCCCGGCATGTTGCGCCGTTCGCCGTTCACCGTCTTCCACCTCCTGGTGGTCGTGATGGGTGCGCTGGCCTACTCGAGCTTCTCCAACCTCGGCCTCCTGGTGCGGCAGCGTTCGTTGCTGATGCCGTCGCTGCTGTTCCTGCTCTGCCTGCCGTTGTACCAACGAGCCGAGACTGCGCCGCTGCCGCCGGCCCGACGTGCGCACGAGCGAGTGCCGGCCCGGGCCGACACATGATGCGGCGCAGCGAACCGCCGCTCACCATCCTCACCGTCTGCTCGTACAACCGGGCGCGCTCGGTGATGACCGAGCTCCTGCTACGACGGGCCCTCGCCGATGCCGGCGTGCAGGCCGACGTTCGCGGCGTGGGCTTCGCCGCCGGCGGGCGGCCTCCGCTGCCCGCGACCATCCAGGCGCTGCGGGCACTCGATCTGGATGCCACGGGCGCCATCAGCGAGCGGGTCGACCTCGCCGCGCTGCGGTCGGCCCACCTGGTGCTCGCCGCGGAACGCGTGCACGTGGTGCGGCTGGTGGAGGACGACCGCAGCATGCTGCGCAAGGTGTTCACGCTGCCGGAGTTCGCCGAGCTGGCCACAGCGGCCGGGCCGCGATCCGGGCGCCGCTTCGAGGAGTGGTTGGCCGTGGTCGGTGAGGGCCGCACCCACGCGTCGTTCCTCGCGTCGAAGGTGCCCGAGATGAGGGACCCCGTCGGGCAACCGCCGGAGGCGTTCCGCAGCACGGCGCTCGCCATCGAAGAGTGGTGCGACACCGTGGCGGCGCTGCTGTGACGGCGCGTACGGCCGGCCGGCGCATCGCGGGCGCGATCGATCGCGTGATCACGCCGCCGGCGGGGCTGGTGGTGCTCATCTACCACCGCGTGGGAGGCGGCTCCGACTCTGCCGTCGACATGCACGCCACCGACTTCCGTGAACAGATGGCGCTGCTCGCGGAGCTCGGCACGGTGCTCTCGCTCGACGATGCCACCGCGGCGCTGCAGCGCGGCGACCGCCCGGTCGGCGTGGTCATCACGTTCGACGACGGCGCCGCCGACTTCTGCGACGTGGCCGTGCCCGTCATGGCCGAGCTCGGGCTGCCGTCGACGCTCTACCTCGTCACCGCGGCGCCCGATGCCGGCTCGCTGCCGTGGGGTCCGCCTGCCGCGTCGTGGCAGTCGCTGCGCGATGCCGCGACCACCGGGCTGGTGAGCGTGCAGTCGCACACGCACGATCACCGACTGCTGCACCACACCACCTCGGCCGAGACCGCCGAGCAGCTGGACCGTTCCATCGACGCCATCGGCCAGCAACTCGGCCATGCGCCTCGGCACTTCGCGTACCCCAAGGCGGTCGCCGGCAACAGCGCGGCGCGCGCAGCCGTGGCCTCCCGCTTCACGTCGGCGGCCCTCGCCGGCCATCGCGTGAACACGTCGGCGAGCCACCTCCAGCGACTCGGTCGGGTGCCTGTGTCGCGCGCCGACGATCTGGCGACGTTCCGACGCAAGGTGCAGGGCGGTCTGCGAGCCGAGGGTTTCGCACGCGACGTGTACGGCCGCGTCCGCTACCGCAAGGCCACCACGTGACCGACCCGCGTCCGAAGGTGGTGCACCTCACCACCACCGACATGAGCCTCGATTGGCTGCTGGCCCCGCAACTGCTGGCGTTCGCCGACTCCGGCTACGAGGTGGTGGGCATGTCGGCCGCCGGCCCGCACGTGACGCACCTCGAGCAGCTCGGCATTCGGCACGTGGCGGTGCCGTCGCTCACCCGCTCCCCCGGTGTGCTCGCCGACCTGCGCGCCATGCGCGAACTGCACCGGCTGCTCCGTCGCGAGCGACCGCAGGTGCTGCACACGCACAACCCGAAGCCGGGCGTGCTCGGCCGCATCGTCGGGCGCATCGCGCGGGTGCCGGTGGTCGTCAACACGCAGCACGGCCTGTACGCGCAACCCACCGATCGCCTGCGCCGGCGACTGCCCGTGTACGCGGCCGAACGAGTGGCCGCTGCGTTCGGTCACCACGAACTGGTGCAGAGCCCGGAGGACGTCACGACGCTCACGCAGACGCTGCGCGTGCCCACGCGCAAGGTGACGTTGCTGGGCAACGGCATCGACCTCAGCCGGTTCGACGGCGACCGCACCCACCGCGAGCGCATCCGGGCCGAGTGGGGCGTCGGGCCCGAGCAGGTGCTCGTCGGCGTCGTCGGTCGCCTCGTGCGCGAGAAGGGCATCGACGAGATCGTCGCCGCTGCCGATGTGCTGCGGCGAGCCGATGCGTCGGTGGCCATCGTCGTCATCGGCCCGGCCGAGCCCGACAAGCGCGACGGCCTCACCGCCGATGCGCTCGCGCGAGCGGGTGCCGCAGGCATCCACTTCGTCGGCCGTCGCGACGACATGCCCGCGTGCTACGCAGCCATCGACGTCTTCCTCACCGCCACTCACCGCGAAGGCTTTCCCCGCGCGGCGATGGAGGCCGCAGCCAGCGGCCTCCCGATCGTCGCCACCGACATCCGCGGCTGCCGGCAGGTGGTGCACCACGAGCACACCGGCCTGCTGGTGCCTGTGCGCGACGCCGCGGCCCTCGCCGCCGCGGTGGCGCGACTCGTCGCACAGCCGGCCGAGCGCGCCCGCTTCGGCGCAGCCGCCTACGAGAAGGCGCGCAAGGAGTTCGACCAGCGACGGGTCATCGACATCACGCTGGCCACCTACGGCGAGCAGCTGACGCGGCGAGGGCTCAGAGCACCTCGCCGGTGAAGTCGCGGTCGCGCAGCAGTCCCTTCGCGTCGAACACCAGCCGGGCCGCGGCCGCCACCACGTCGGGATCGAACGACGGGTGATCCACCATCACCACCACGATGTCGGCGAGCGACAGTTCGTCGGCGCCGAACGGCACCAGCTCGTACGGCAGCGACTGCACGGTGACGGGAGCGACGTGCGGGTCGCACACCACCACCTCCGCCTTCGCCGCGCTGAGCAGCGCGGCGAGCGGCACCGTCGGGCTCTCCCGCCAGTCCGAGGTGGAGGCCTTGTAGGCGAGGCCGAGCAGCAGCACGCGACTGCCGTTGAGCGGCTTGCGTTGCTCGTTGAGCAGCGCGCCGATCCGTTCGAACACGTGCAGCGGCATGCCCTCGTTGATGTCGTTGGCCAGCTCGACGAACTCGAACTTGCGGCCGAGGTGCTGCTCGACGCGCCACGACAGGTACGACGGATCAACGGGAAGGCAGTGCCCGCCGACGCCGGGACCGGGCGTGAACTTCATGAACCCCAACGGCTTGGTGGAGGCCGCGTCGATGACCCGCCAGATGTCGACGCCCAACTGGCGCGCGAACATCGCCATCTCGTTGACGAGCGCGATGTTGACGTGGCGGAAGGTGTTCTCCAGCAGCTTGGTCATCTCCGCCT